>DATBAW010000199.1:0-12703 GCA_036271335.1 Thermoanaerobaculia bacterium | reverse complement strand
AACTCCTGCAGCTCGAAGAGCGGGATGGTGATCTGCTGGATCTGCGTGCTCCCCTCGATGATCTCGAGGACGCGGGAGTCGCGCAGGTAACGGCCGACGGGATAGTCCTCGCTGCAGCCGTTGGCGCCGTGGATCTGCACGGCGTCGTTGGCGGCGCGGGTGGCCATGGTCGAGGCGTAGTACTTGGCGACCATGATCTCGCCGGAGGCGCCGGGGTCCCCCTGGTCGCGCAGCCAGCCGGCGCGCAGGCAGAGGAGGCGGGCGGCGCGCACTTCGGCGATCATGTTGGTGAGCATGCGGCGGATCAGCTGGTGGTCGGCGAGCGGCACGCCGAACTGCACGCGGCCGGCGGCGTAGGCGCGGGAAGCGTCGAGGCAGGCCTGGCCGACGCCGACGCTCCCCCAGGCGACGCTGTAGCGCCCGTGCTCCAGGGCGGTGAAGATGATGTGCGACAGGCCGAAGCCGGGGCGGCCGAGCGCGCTCTCCTTCGGCACCCGGACGCCGTCGAAGAAGATCTCGGCCAGCATCGAGGCGCGGGTGCCGGTGATGCCGGCGAGCGGACGGACGGTGACGCCGGGGGCGTCGCGCTCGACCAGGAGAGCCAGAGGCTTACTGCCGGAATCGCCGTCGGCCTGCGCCAGGACCAGGAAGAGGCCGGCGAGCTGGCCGTAGGTGGTCCATTTCTTCCGGCCGTCGAGGATCCAGGTGTCGCCGTCGAGGCGCGCGGTGGTCTGGACGCTCTTGGCGTCGCTGCCGGCCTCGGGCTCGGAGAGGGCCAAAGCGCCGAGGATCTCGCCTCGCGCCATCCTGGGAAGGTAGCGCTCCTTCTGCGCCGGGCTCCCCCACCGCTGGATGGCGTGGGCGACCATGTCGTGCACGGTGAGCAGCGAGCGGATCGAGGAGCACCCCTTGCCGATCTCCTCGGTGAGCAGGCCGTAGGTGATCATGTCGCGGCCGACGCCGCCCCACTCCTGATGCACGTTGGAGCCGAGATAGCGATGCTCGCGGAGCTGGTCGATCAGCGCGGCGGGGGTGGCCGCCTCGCGGTCCCAGCGGTCGGCGTGCGGCGCGATCTCGGCCGCCACGAAGGCGCGGAACTCGTCGCGGGCGGCGCGCTGCGCGGCGGTCAGCTCCAGGTTCAAGCGGCGGCGCCCCGCTTGCGCGCGACCAGGGCGGCGATCGAGTTGATGGTGCGGAAGTTGTCGAGGTCGAGGTCCTCGTCGCCGACGGCGACGCCGAACTCCTTCTCGACGAAGGCGACGAGCTGCATGGCGAGCAGCGAGTTGACGAAGCCGAGGGCGAAGATGTCGTCGTCCGGCTTCAGGTCGTGGCTCTTGAAGAACCGCGACAGGAAGGTCCTGATCTTTTCTTGGGTCTCGTCCATTTCGTTTCCGTTCCCTTTAGGCGATGTAGGGGCGGCCCTGTGTGGCCGCCCTGCTGCGGCCCTGCTGCGGCCCTATGCGGCCGCCCTGCTGTTCAGATCCTCTTCCCAGCCTTTTAAGATTCCACCCGCCCAGGGCGGCCACACAGGGCCGCCCCTACAGGGAGGATCTTTCAGGTGCCGTAGTCGTAGAAGCCCTTGCCGTTCTTGCGGCCGTGCAGCCCGGCGTCGACCATCTTCTTGAGCAACGGGCAGGGGCGGTACTTGCTGTCGTTGTAGCTCTCGTAGAGCGCCTCGATCGAGTACAGGATGGTGTCCACCCCGATCAGGTCGGCGGTCTCCAGAGGGCCCATCTTGTGGCCGAAGCAGGTCTTGAAGATCTGGTCGACCTGCTCGGCGGTGGCGACGCCGTCCTGGAGGACGTAGACCGCCTCGTTGATGGTCAGCATCAGCACCCGGTTGGTGACGAAGCCGGGCATGTCGTTAACCAGGATGCAGTCCTTCTCCATCTGCCCCAGGAAGTGGCGGGCGATGGCGATCGTCGACTCGCTGGTGTGATGGCCGCGGATCGCCTCGACCATCGGCTTCAGCGGCACGGGGTTCATGAAGTGCATGCCGATCACCCGGTCCGGCCGCTTCGTCAAGGCGCCGACGCGGGTGATCGAGTAGCAGGAGGTGTTGACGGCGAATACGGCGTGCGGCGGGCAGATGGCGTCGATCCGGGGATAGATCGGGCTCTTGATCTCCCACTTCTCGGGGACGTTCTCGACCACGAAGTCAACGCCGGCGAGGTCGTCGAGCGCGGTGGTGAAGCGGATGCGGCCGAGGACGGTGGCGGAATCCTCCTTCTTCGCCGCGCCGCCTCCCTTCTGGAACATCCCCTGGAAGCGGAGGTTCTTCTGGATCTCGGCGCGGGCGTGCGCCAGCACCTCGTCGGAGACGTCGACGAGGACGGCCTCCATGCCCGCCTGGGCGACGCTCTGCCCCACTCCCACGCCCATGACGCCGGCGCCGATGATGCCGACTTTCCTGATGTCCGCAGTGCTGTCCATCGTCTCTGACTCTCCTCGATTCGCGGTGAAGCGCCACGGACGCCAGGTCCGGAGCAACGGGCGCATGGTATCTGATCTGCCGCGAGCCCGACCGGGCGGAAGGCCCGATCCGGGCGCTCCCTTGAGAAGTGTGCAGGGGAGAGGGATGAGGGACAAGCCGGAGCTGGCTCGATCCTTGCTAAGGGAAGAGAACGGGTGGGGTCGGCAGATGGTCCGACCGGCGGTGTCGAGGACGATCCTCCTTCGCTGCCGGCTCGGGTCAGGTGAATCCCTGGAAAATCTCCCTGCAGTTCTCGCGACGGGTCTTCTCCTCTTCGCCGAACCTCGCCCGTTTCTTTCTCCCCTTCTTCAGTTTCCCTTCTTCGATTCGGGTTTCGCGAACGGCGGCGAGGGCGCCGCCGTGCAAAATCTGCTCAGCTGGCGCGATCGTGCATGGTCATCCAGAGCCCGCCCTGCGGCCGCAGGGAGAGCATCGCGGCCGGCTCCACCCGCCGTCCCGGCACGGCGTGGAGGGCGTAGCGCTGGAGGACCGCCGAGAGCACGAGCAGCGACTGCATCTCCGCCAGCCGGGCGCCGATGCAGAGGCGGGGGCCGCCGCCGAAGGGGAAGTAGGCGAACTGCGGGCGTCCCTCGGAGCGCTCGGGGCTGAAGCGCTCGGGGTCGAAGGCTTCCGGATTCGGCCAGAAATCGGGCCGCCGCTGCGTGACGTAGGCCGAGAACATCAGGATCGAGCCGGCCGGAATGCGGTGGCCGGAGAGGACGTCGTCGGCGACGGGGGTGCGGGTGAGCATCCAGAAGGGGGGATAGAGCCGCAGCGTCTCCTTGAGCACCATGGAGAGGTAGGGCAGCTTCGGCAGATCCTGGAACGTCGCCGTGCGGCCGCCGAGGACCTCCTCCAGCTCGGCGTCCACCCGCCGCGCCACCGTCGGATAGCGGGAGAGCAGATAGAGCAGCCAGGAGAGGGTGGCGCCGGTCGATTCGTGGCCGGCGACCAGCAGGGTGACGACCTCGTCGCGGACCTGCCGGTCGGACATCGGCTCGCCGGCCTCGTCGCGGACGGCGAGAAGGGTCGAGAGCACGTCTCCCCCTTCGAGGCCGGTGCGGCGGCGGTCGTCGATCAGGCGGTAGACCACCTCGTCGAGGGCGGCGACGGCGCGCAGGAAACGCACGTGGCTGGGGAACGGCACCCACCAGGGGAAGGGCACCGCGGAGAGCACGCGGCGGTGAAGGATCGAGAAGGCGGTGGTGATCGACTCGTCGATGGTGTGGGCGTCGGCGGCCACCTCGGTGCCGAAGAGGGTGCGGGCGGAGATGTCGATCAGGACGCCCATCATCTCGCGCTCCAGGTTGAACGGGGTGCCCGGCGCGATGCCGGTCTTCCAGCGCTGGAGCATGGTCGCGATCGAATCGTTCATGGTGTCGACCATGCCGGTCAGCCGGTTGACGTGGAAGGCCGGCTGGAGGAGCCGGCGCTGGTTGCGCCAGGCGTCCCCCTCGCTGAGGAAGAGGCCGTCGCCGCCGAGCGGCTTGAGGAGCTGGAAGTTGGAGCCGCGGACGTAGTTGCGGTGATGGGTCTTCCAGACGTGCTCGATGTCGCGGGGGTGGCTGACGAAGTAGAACTTCTGCGCGCCGATCCCGCCCAGGCAGACCACGTCGCCGTAGTCCCGCACCGCCTGGGAGAGGAAGGGAAGCGGGTCCTTGAGGACCATCGGCAAGGCGCCGATGATGGGGTAACCCTGGGGTCCGGGCGCGTTTGCCGACGTGCCCTTCCGTGCATGGACAGCAGAGACTTCAGTGGACAGCATAGATCCTCCCATTCACAAGAAAAAAACTGCAAAGCAAAGCTAGACATCCGCGCCCGGACCCCAGGTTCAACTTCCCAGACACCTACTAAAAGCTAGCTCGTTCTTAATGTGGCATCCGCGTCACAAACCGGGACAGCGACCTGACGCAACTTCCTGCCGCCGGCGGCGTACGTGGAGCCCAGGGAGGTTCCGCCATGAAAGGTCGCCTCGTTTTCTCCATCCTCGCCGGCGTCTGCGCGCTGGGCCTGGCGCCGCCGCCGGCCGCGGGCCCCGCCGCGAGCGGTCAGCCGGAGCTGGTCGGCGAGGGGACGCTCTCGACGGCGGCCGACGAGCTCGGGGCGGCGTTCACGCCGGACGGCGGGACGATCTACTTCACTCTCCGCTCGCCAACGACCAGCACGCCGCCGCTGAGCGTCATCTGCGTCTCGCATCTCGCCGGCGGCCGCTGGAGCGAGCCGGAGGTGGCGCCGTTCTCCGGCCGCTTCAACGACTCGGGCCCGGCGCTGTCGCCGGACGGCCATCATCTCTTCTTCGCCTCGGACCGTCCCGTGCCCGGCAAGGTGACGCCCACCGGCCCGGACGCCGCGCCGGACGTCGACCTCTGGGTCATGGATCAAATGGAAGGCGGCTGGAGCGAGCCGCGGAATCTCGGGGCGCCGGTGAACTCCCCCGGCATCGAGCAGAGCCCGTCGGTGGCGGCCGACGGCACGCTCTATTTCGCCGGCCTGCGGGCGGGAGGCAAAGGGAGTCTCGACCTGTACCGCGCGCGCTGGACCGGCGCGGCCGGCGCGGGTGGCGCGGACTACGCCACGCCGGAGCCGCTGACGGAGATCGACAGCGAGGCCTACGAGGGGCAGCCGGCGATCGCTCCGGACCAGAGCTTCCTGGTCTTCGCGTCGGCCGGGCGGCCGGACGGCCTGCTCGGCGGCGGCAGCCCCTATCAGCGCGGCGACCTCTACGTGAGCTTCCGGCGGGGCGACGGCTGGAGCGCGCCGCGCCCGCTGCCGCCGCCGGTCAACTCCACGGCCTCGGAGTCGAGCCCGAGCCTGTCGCCGGACGGCCGCTGGCTATACTTCACCAGCGAGCGCAGCCCGTTCGTCGTGCCGATGCCGCGCCCGCTCTCGGCGCGCGAGATGGAGGCCTGGCTGCACGGGCCGCTCAACGGAACGGGAAACCTGTATAGGATCGACGCGGCAGTGATCCGTACCCTGGAGAAGCCATGAGACCGCGCGCCCTGTCCACTCTCATTCTCGCCATCCCGCTGCTCACCGTCGCCGGCTTCTGGCTGGCCGTCCGCGACGGCTCGCCCGGGCTCCCCTTCTACGCGAGCGACAAGCCGGTCTCCAGCCCGGTCCTCTGGGGCGAAGGGGTGATCTCGACGCGCGACGACGAGTTCGGCGCGCAGGTCGTCCCGAGCAAGACCGAGGCTGGGAGCGGCACCCTGTTCTTCAGCCGCAGCGTGCCGCGCTCGCAGTTCTACACGATCCTCGTCTCCCGGTTCGGCCAGGGGCGCTGGAGCGAGCCCGCGATCGCGCCCTTCTCCGGCACTTGGCGCGACTGCGATCCGGCGCTGACGCCCGACGGGTCGCGCCTCTACTTCGCCTCGGACCGGCCACACGACGGCAAGCCGGCCACCGATTTCGACCTTTGGTACGTCGACCGCGTGGGCGCCGGCTGGAGCGCGGCCCGGCATCTCGAAGGGGCGCCCAACAGCGCCGGCGCCGAGCACTTCGCCTCGGCGACCCGCGACGGCACCCTCTACTTCACCTCGGACCGTCCCGGCGGCAAGGGGACGATCGACGTCTACCGCTCGCGGCTGGTGAACGGCCGCTACGCCGAGGCGGAAAACCTCGGGGATGCCATCAACAAACCGGGCTGGGCGAACATCGAAGCCTACGTGGCGCCGGACGAGAGCTACCTGCTGGTGGGCGCCTTCGGACACCAGGACAGCGTGGGCGATTCGGACCTCTTCGTGAGCTACCGGAAGCAGGGCGTCTGGGGACCGCTGGTCAACCTGGGACCGAGGATCAACAGCGCCGCCCGCGACTACAGCCCGCGCGTGTCGCCCGACGGCCGCACCCTCTTCTTCGCCAGCGAGCGCGGGCTGCCTACCTCCAGGACGCGTCCACGCACCTATCGCGACTGGGTCGCCGCCACGACCGGCACGCTCAACGGACTGGGGAACATCTACCAGGTGGATCTCAAGGCGGCGCTGCCGCCGGCCTAGCCGGCGAGCCCGTCGGTGCCGGCGCCGCAGACCACGGCGCACGCGGTTCTCACGCCTGCCAGCGGGATCTTCCCCGCCAGGATCGCCGCGAAGGCGGCGGCGCCGGAGAGCTCGGCGGCTAGGCCGGCCTCGAACCAGAGCCGGCGGGCGGCGTCGATCATCTCCTCGTCGGTGGCCAGGACGACGTCGTCCACCCGGCCGCGGACGATCTCGAAGTTCAGCTCGTGGCTCCCCCGCGACGCCAGGGTGTGGGCGACTGTGGTGACGCTCGCCAGCTCGACGAGCCGGCCGGCGCGCAGGCTCTGGTGGATCTTCGGCGCGCCGGCCGCCTCGACGCCGATCATCCGCGTGCCGGGCGACCTCCCTTTCACCGCCGTGGCGACGCCGCCGATCAGGCCGCCACCGCCGATCGCGGTCACGAAGAGATCGATGCCGGGAGCATCGGCGAGCGCCTCGAGGGCGAGGGTGCCCTGGCCGGCCATCACCTCGGGATCGGCGAAAGGATGGATATAGACCTTCCCTTTCTGCCCGGCGGCGGCGAGGGCGGCCGCGTTGGCGTCGTCCCAGACCTCTCCTTCCCAGACGACTCTCGCCCCCCAGCGCTCCAGCTTGACGGCCTTGGCGGGCGGCACGTTGGCCGGCAGGTAGATCGTCACCGGAACGCCCGCCATCCGGCCGGCGAAAGCGACGCCGAGACCGTGATTACCGCCGGACGCCGTGACCAGCCCGCGCGCGAGCTGCTGCGGCGGCAGCGTGAGGACGCGGTTGGTTGCTCCCCGCGCCTTGAACGAACCGGTCACCTGGAGGTTCTCCAGCTTCAGCAGGAGCCGGGCGCCGGGATCGCCGCCGGGGAGCGCCCCGAGATCGAGCAGAGGCGTCCGGCGGACGTGCGGAGCGATGCGGCGGGCGGCGGCTTCGACGTCGGCGAGCTCGATCATGGGGCCGGATGCTAGCAGGAGCGGAGGGCGTAAAACCTGGGACAGAGAGGCGTAAGTTCCACTTGACTTACGCCACGGTTACGCCTATTCTTACGCCTATGAAGAGAACGAGCGGCAAGAGGTCCCAGGGAGGGAAGGCGCAAGCCGGAGGCGGTCCGAAGCCGCCCGACCTTCCGCTTTGACGGAGATCCCCGGCGGGATCTCAGGAGATATTCACCGTGTCCACATCCGAGCCCACATCCGCGTCCGTCATGAATGGCCTCGGCCAGGCGCTGCGCTGGCTGCGCGATCGCCAGAACAAGAAGCAGTATCAGGTGGCGGAGAGCGCCGGCATCACCAAGGGCATGCTCTCAGCCTACGAAACGGGGCGCCAGCGCCCGTCGCTCGAAACGCTGGAAAAGATCCTGACCACCCTCGGCTGCGATCTGAACGACCTCCACAACGCGATCCAGATCATCAACGGCCGTCCGGAGAGGATCAAGCATCGCGGCGAGGGATTGGGGGAAGCGCCGGCGGCGGCCGCGAAAACGGAGGCGGGCGGCAGGTCGGAGATCCAGAAGGTCCTCGGCCGTCGCGATCCGCTGCCGGTCGAGGAGGAGAGGGCGTTCGGCGAGATGCTCGACGGCTTCCACCGTCTCCTCCGCTACTTTCACGAGACGTTCTCCCAGGCTCGCCGCCGCCGGGGTGAGACGCGCGACGGCGAGGACGAGTAAACCGAAGGGCGAAAGCCCGCGTCAGCCGGCGAGCAGGCGCCCGTGCAGCACGGTCACCGCCTGCCCGCCGAGCTTGACGCGATCCCCCTCCACCCGCACCTTCAGCGAGCCTCCTCGCGCCGACGCCTGATAGGCGAGCAGCTCCGGCTTCCCCAGCTTCGCCGTCCAGTAGGGTCCCAGCACGCAGTGGGCGGAGCCGGTTACCGGGTCCTCGTGGAGGCCCATGCCCGGCGCGAAATAGCGCGAGACGATGTCGAAGGGGCCGGCCTCCGCGCGGGCGGTGAGGATCACCCTGCGAACCTTCAGCTGCGTCAACCGCGGAAAGTCCGGCGTCGCGGCGCGAACCGCCGCTTCCGACGGCAGCTCCAGAAGATGGGTCTCGCCGCTGGTGCCGGTGAAGAGAGTGGCCGCGGCGCCGAACGCCTCGGCCAGCCCCGCCAGAGGCGCGGCCGCTACGACCGGGCGCGCCGGGAAGTCGAGCTCGATCCAGCCTCCCTGCGACACCGCGGTGAGCAGGCCGCTCTTCGTATGAAAACGCGCCATGTCCCCAGACGCGAGGCGGCCGGTCTCCGCGAGCACGTGCGCCGCGGCCAGCGTGCCATGGCCACAGAGGTCGATCTCCATCGCGGGTGTGAACCAGCGCAGGTTGAACCCCTCCGCCGCCGGATCGAGGAAGGCGGTCGCGGAGAGGTTCATCTCGCGGGCCACGTCCTGCATCCAGGCGGCGTCTCGCGGCTCGAGCAGCAGGCAGACCGCGGCCGGATTGCCGGCGAAGGCGCGGTCGGTGAAGGCGTCGACGTGGTAGAGGTCGAAGGGCATTGAAGGGAGGCTATCAGGTCCAGGCGGACGGAGGTTTCTGGAGCGATCTGCGCTGCAAAGCCTCACCCTCGTTCCCTCTCCACAAGTGGAGGGCCCGCGTAGGAAGCGCCCTTGAAATCGGCCATGGGTGGGGGATCGCCCTGGAAGGGCGGGCTTTGATCAGCCTGGGGTTTCAACCCCAGGTGCGGTGCGATCAACGACAGATTTCCCGGTATGGGTCCCTCCCTCTCCCTCCGAAAGGGAACGAGGGTGAGGCTTCGGAGCGCAGATCGCCCCAGCCGAGAAGGTCGCCGTGGACCTCACCAGCTTTACACGACAAAGTCCTTTCACCTACAATCGAGCTTGTACCTGGCAGGAACTATCTCCCCGGTCTTTTCGGTTACACTTCCCGGGGTCAGGCAGATCCCTCCAGAGATCCAAAATAGACGCGAGCAGGGGTACAAACAACGGCATGGGACTATCGACCGCGGCTCCCTCGACCGCCCGCACGGAGACGGTGCCTGAAGGCTTCAGCGATCTGCTCGCCGGCTTCCGCGGCAAGCTCGACCGCGCGCTGGGCGACTGGCTGACGGCCAAGCGCGCGGAGGCGGTCGCCGCCGCGGCTCCCGAGACGCTGGAGCTGATCGAGGGGGTCGGCCGGCTCGCCAACAACGGCGGCAAGCGGCTCCGCCCGGCGCTGGTCTACTACTCCTATCGCGCCTGCGGTGGCGGCACGGACGAGGAGGTCCTGCCGCTCGCGCTGTCGACCGAGCTCCTCCATACCTATCTGCTGATCCACGACGACATCATGGACCACGCCGAGGTCCGGCGCGGTCTGCCGGCAGCGCACGTGCGCTTCCGCGACGCCCACCGCGAGAAGGGCTACCACGGTGATGCCGAGGATTTCGGCCGCTCGGTCGCCATCCTGCTCGGCGACCTCGCTCAGAGCTGGGCGGTGGAGCTGGCGGCCGGGGTGTCGACCGGCCGAGGAGCCAGCGGCCGCGAGCTCGCGCGCACGGTGGCGGCGATGTGCCAGGAGGTGATCGGCGGCCAGTATCTGGAGCTGCTGGTGGCGCAGCGGCGCGCGGCCAGCGAGGAGGAGCTGCTGCGGGTGCTGCGCCTGAAGTCCGGCCGCTACACCGCCGAGCGCCCGATTCAGCTCGGCGCCCTGCTGGCCGGCGCGCCCACGGCGAAGCTCGCCGAGCTGTCGCGCTACGGCGCCGCGCTGGGCGAGGCCTTCCAGCTCCAGGACGACCTGCTGATGTTCGGCGACGCCCAGACCGCGGGCAAGCCGGTCGACGCCGACCTCAAGGAGGGGAAGTTCACCTTCCTCATCCATCACGCGCTCGCCAACGCCACGCCGGAGCAGCGGCGCGTCCTCGAGGCCGCCCTCGGGCAGCCGGAGGCGACGCCCGAGCAGATCGCGGCGGCCCTGCGCATGCTGGCCGAGACCGGCGCCCGCGATGCCGTGACCGACATGATCGGCGAGCGGCTGCGCGACGCCCGCACCGCCCTCGCCGCCGTCGACCTGGAGCCGGAAGGTCGCCTCTTCCTCGCCGGCCTGATCGACTACCTCTGGGGGCGCGAGCGGTGAGCGCGCGCGAGGCCGCCATGGCGCCGGCCCCTCCCGCCGCCGAGCCGGCGGAAGAGCGCGACCGCAAGGCCGAGCACATCCGCCTGGCGCTCGAGCCGCGCATGCAGCTCGAGCGCGGCTTCTTCGACGACTACCGCTTCGAGCCCGAGGCGCTCCCGGAGATCGACCTGGCGGAGGTCGACACTGGGGTCGAGTTCCTGGGCCGCCGGCTCGCCGCGCCGCTGCTGATCTCGTCGATGACCGGCGGCACCGAGATGGCCGGGCGGATCAACCGCAACCTGGCCGTGGGCGCCGAGCGGACCGGCGTCGCCTTAGGGCTGGGATCGCAGCGCAAGGCTTTGGAAGATCCAGTGAAAGCTGATACCTTCCGGGTCCGCGAGGTCGCGCCCGGAGTCGTGCTGCTGGCCAACCTCGGCGCCGTCCAGCTCAACTACGGGATGGGCGTGCGCGAGTGCCGGCAGGCGGTGGAGATGATCGGAGCGGACGCTCTCATTCTCCATCTCAACGCGCTCCAAGAGGCGCTCCAGCCCGAAGGACAAGGGAATTTTTCCGGGCTGCTGCCGAAGATCGGCGAAGTGGTGCGGGAGGTGGGGGTGCCGGTGGTGGTCAAGGAGATCGGTTGCGGCATCACCGAGGCGACCGCGCGCGCCCTGGCGGCTCAGGGGGTGCGCATCGTCGACACGGCGGGAGTGGGCGGCACGAGCTGGGCGCGCATCGAGGCCGCGCGGGCTCAGGACCTGGAGATCGGCGAGCTGTTCGCCGGCTGGGGGCTGCCGACGCCGGAGTCGATCCGCCAGGTGCGACGAGTGGAAGGGCTGACCGTGATCGCCAGCGGCGGCATCCGCAACGGGCTCGACGCCGCCAAGGCGATCGCCCTCGGCGCCGACCTCGCCGGCCTCGCCCACCCCTTCCTCGCGCCGGCCATGGAGTCGGCCGAGCAGGTCGCCGAGAAGGTGCGGCGCACCGTCCGCGAGCTCAGGATTTGCATGTTCTGCCTCGGTGTGAAAACGATCGGGGAGCTTCGCACGAGGAAGCTCGTAAGAGGGTTGTGAGATGAGCAAGATCGCCAATTCCGCAGCCGTGTCCGTCGCCCCTCTCAGCCGCGAGGAGCTGGTCCGCTCGCTGGTCGCGGGCGAGCGCCGGTTCCACGAAGTCCCCAAGAGCCTCCCCGCGGAGGAGGCGGCCGCGATCCGCCGCCAGGCGCTGGCCGAGATGACGAGCACGCCGCTCGCCAACATCGGCCACCACTCGCTGGACGTTCAGCGCGCCTCCCACCGCAACTGCGAGAACTTCATCGGCGTGGCGCAGATCCCGATGGGCGTCGTCGGCCCCCTGCGGGTGCGCGGCAAGCACGCCGACGGCGACGTCTACGTGCCGCTGGCCACCACCGAGGCGGCGCTGGTCGCCAGCACCAATCGCGGCTGCGCCGCCCTGCGCGAGGCCGGCGGCGCCGTGGTGCGGGTGGAGGACGTGGGGATGACCCGCGCGCCCGTCTTCCGCACCTCCGGAATCGTGCAGACGCAGAGCTTCCTGCAGTGGATCACCGACCACGAGGACGAGATCCGCGCGCTCACTGAGAGCACCAGCCGCTATCTCAAGCTCCTCGACGTGAAACCCTACGCCTTCGGCACCACCGTCTTCCTCCGCTTCCGCTTCGACACCGGCGACGCGATGGGGATGAACATGGCGACGATCGCCTGCGACCGCGCGGTCAACGAGCTGATCGAGCCAGCGACCGGGGTCCCCTGCATTGGTCTTTCGGGCAACTACTGCGTGGACAAGAAGCCGGCGGCGATCAACTGGCACGAGGGGCGCGGCAAGCGCATCTACGCCGAGATCCTGCTCGACGCGCCGATCCTCCACCACATCCTGAAGACCGACGCCCGCAGCCTGGTCGAGGTGCAGTACCGCAAGAACCTCCTGGGCTCGATCGCCGCCGGCTCGATGGGCTACAACGCCCACTATGCCAACGTCTGCGCGGCCTTCTTCATCGCCACCGGCCAGGATCCGGCGCACGTCGTCGAGAGCTCGCTGGGGATCACCTGCATCGAGTCGCGCGGTCCGGACTCGGTGTTCGCGTCGATCTTCATGCCTGACGTGCCGCTCGGCGCGATTGGCGGCGGCACCGCGCTCGACACCCAGCGCGAGGCGCTCGCCGTGCTCGGCGTCTCCCCCGATCCCGAGCGCCGCGGCGA
>DATBAW010000198.1:0-5541 GCA_036271335.1 Thermoanaerobaculia bacterium | reverse complement strand
TCCCACCGCCGCTCATCGAACCGGACTTGCGGATCTCCCGCATCCGGCTCTCGGACGGGCTTCACGAGAGAGCATGCACGGGTCTTCGCCGCAGGCGCGCCTGTTGAAGGTCGACCACCCCTGCTTTCCCATAAACCTCGGCGTAGCCGAAGCGACTCGTTCCACTGACGCGCAGCTTGTGCCGCCGACAGAGGAACTGTCGGACACGCTGGATCACGTGCCAGCGAATCGCAGTATCGGCCTGACCTGTGAAGCCAAAACTGAAGTACTCGGCCCACCCCAACAAGAGTCGGTTGAGCCGGGTATGCAGTTCGGGCCAGGGCGTAGGGTTTCCCCGCAACAGCAGAGCGTTGATCTTCTCCTTGAGCCTCTTCTGAGCTTTCTTCGAGGGTCGGGCCGACAGGAATCGTCTCCCGGTCTGCCAATGCCGTGCCGGACCAAAGGTGTAGCCCAGGAAGTCGAACGGCTCTTCCCGGGCGTGACAGAGGCGCGTTTTGGTAGGGTGGATCGCCAGACCGAGCTTCTTCAGCCAGTGCGATACCAACCTCAAGCTCTCTTCAGCTTGAGGGCGGCTCGCGCAGACGATGACGAAGTCATCGGCGTAGGAGATGATCTGTCCCAACCGTTCAGACGCTCCCGTCTTCCTCCAGTGGCGTAGAAGGCGGTTGATGTAGATGTTGGCCAGCAGAGGTGAAACGACGCCGCCTTGGGGAGTCCCCGTCTTGCTCTTCTTACCGCCTGTCATCCTCCGGTTTCCACCCTCGTCCCTCTCCTCGACCGGCGACTTCAGCCACAGCTTGAGCAAGCGGAGAATCTTTCCGTCGGCCACCCTCCGGGCTACGCTCTGCAACAGCTCGGCGTGGGGGATGGTGTCGAAGTACTGCGTCACGTCAGCATCGACGACGTGCTCCTGGCCTCCATACAACCGCTTCCGAACCTCGGCCAGTGCGTCGTGCGCACTGCGCTCCGGCCGGTAGGCATAGACGTTTTCCTCGAAGTCAGCCTCGAAGATGGGTTCAAGAAGAAGCACCACTGCGGTCTGCACCACCCGATCCCGAATCGTCGGGATTCCGAGAGGGCGCTCGCCGCCGCCGGGCTTCGGGATCATCACCCGCCGAACCGGTTGCGGATGGTAGGTCTCTTCCACCAGTTCCTGCCGAAGCTCGGCCAGCCACCGGTCCTCCCCATACGCCTCGATGTCCTCGAACCGCACACCGTCAACACCGGCCGCACCGGCATTCGCTTTCGCTTGCCGGTAGGCTCGATGCAGGGTCTCGGCCCAGCACACCTTGTCGTACAACGAATAAAACCGGAAATCTGGCTCCCGCTTGGCCTTCTCGTAGAGCTTCTTCCGGAGTCGCTCGACTTGATCGGGTTCTAGACTCATCGCCAATTCCCAGTCTCCGCCTCGTTTTGAAGCATGCCTGAACCAGGGCTCCGTCCCTCCACCGGCGTTGACCGGCTTCCTCGGTACCATGAGCCCCTCCGACTTCCACAACGGCCCAAGGCTGGCCATTTCAGACCACCTGGTTGGTGGACGCGACCCACCACCGCCATGGATCTCGCACGTTGCCTCGAAAACCTTGTGCACATGCTGACCCCACTACCCCGGCTGGAGAGGACGGGTTCTCGGGTCGGTTGCTCCCCCGCCCCCCAACGGCCTTCCCCTTATGGCAGGAGGGTCGGCTCCAGCAAGAAACTATCGAGGCCTGCTCAGGGTTCATCTACCTTTCGGCCTGTGCACTTACACCTTGGTTGCTCCAAGGGTTTCTCCGGAGGCTTCAGTGGACGATCTCTCGCCTCAACTGCTCCAGTGGCTACCGGGCGAACCGACAATTCCCCGGACGGGACTTGCACCCGCTGGTCTTCGAGACCCAGGAGGTCTCGCCGTCAACTGCTACTGCTCAGTTCACGGCAAACCTCCTTTCGTGCCGCACTGCCAGGCACTTCGCCGTCGCCGCCCGCCCCACCCCTGTACGCCACTCCCCGGGATTTATTTCGGGGGCTCGGGGTCTACGGCTGGCGTCACCCCAGGGCCCATATGGTCGTCGAGGCGCCTTCTTCAACGTTCTTTATGCGAATTCCGTCCTGCGGCGGAGCCTCCAGGCTCGCCATCGCAATAAGTGGCCGAAATTCAACTGATAAAGCTCCGCGCCGGCAGGGTGGATGCCCCGTCCCTGGTTTCGAAGATAGGCCATCCGATCTCGGTGAGCCACGAGGATTCATCGGGCGTGTCATGTGCCCCGACGACGTAATACTCGCGTATGGGGCCCTCGACCGCCAGGGTGTGATGCGCTACGTACCTGGCCAGCGCGCCGTAAGCGAGATCTATGTTCGTGTGGGCACCGGCGTGCTGGATCATCGCAACTTCGATCGCCGGTACGACAAGCGGCCTGACCCGTCCCAGGAGGCGCACCGCGCCGCCGCAGGGGATGAAGATCGTCGCTGCCCCAAGCCCGTCCGAGAACAAGGCGCTCGAAAAAATGCCGCCCGCGGGCCCGGCGGGTTTTAGGTGCTGCGCTGCCAGGGTGGCACGCAATTCGCCCAGCGCGCCCTGATACCAGGACAGCGCGTCCTTGGTATCGACAATCTCCGTAATCGCGGCAGAGGCCGTTGCAGGGATGCTCCGGTGCTCGATGCGTGGCGAGGACGAGGGATGCTGTAACAAGTCGCGCAAGGAGGCAACCGCGCTCTGTGTGCGCGAGAGATTACCCTCAAGGCGGCTCAAGTGCGCCGCGATCAGGTCATTGCGCGCCGGAAGGTCGGGCGCGGCGAGCACCGCGTGGATTTCGTTCAACGGCATGTCGAGGTCGCGAAAGCGGCGAATGATCTGGGCGGTCGAGATCTGATCGGCCGCGTACCGGCGATAGCCGGTTTGCGGGTCAACCTCTGCGGGTTCGAGCAGACCGCTTTCGTGGTAGTGACGCAGCGTCTTGACGCTCAGATGCGTGGCACGGGCAAAGTCACCGATCGCAAGCAGAGAGGGCATATGGCGATTCTATGGTCTCCCCTTGGGGGAGAGTCAAGTCTCTCGAACCCTCTTGACTCTCCTCTCACGGCAGCGGCGAGGATGGTCGCACCGGCAATTCAGCCGCATGACCAGGAGAGAAGATATGGCAAGCGAACTGAAAGGCGTCATCGCCGAGCACATCCGGGCCGTTAACGCCTTCGACACCGATGCAATCATGGCAACCTTTGCCAGGGACGCCTACGTCAACGACAGCCGCCGCGAGATCGCGGGTATCGATGCGATCCGGCGGTGGGTGGAGAAAGAAATCGTCGGGGACAAGGTAACGCTGGACGTACGGGAGGTCATCGACCACCACGGCGACACCATTCTCAGAGTGGCCTATGACGGCGCATACGACAAGACCAACCTTCCCAAGGAGTTGATTATGACGAACTACTTCAGTGTCAGGGACGGAAAGATCGTCAGCCTCGCCATCATTTTCAATCAACCGTCCCCCTACTGAGCGAAGCTGTTCTTTCAAGAGTGGGGATCGGAGAGCATGGCCTTTGAAGTCCATGCTCCCGGCTAAAGGCAGAACCGCGGGGGAAGCTCATAATTTTCATTGGGAGCTTCCATCGAGTTTTGGCAGCTTCCCTTGGCGTTTGGAAGCTCCCATCGGCATTTGTCAGCTTAGAATCGCCACGGGAAGCTCCCATCGGCGTTTGGCAGCTTCCGGAGTGCTACGGAAGCTGACATCGGCCTATGGAAGCTTCCGGAATCCAACTGGGAGCTCCCATCGGGATTTGGCAGCTTCCGCCCTCTCCTGGAAGCTCCCATCAGAAATTGTGAGCTTCCGGAGCGCCGATGGAAGCTTCCCTCAGCCTTTCGCAGCTTCCATAGGGCATTGGGAGCTTCCATTGGTTTTTGGCAGCTTCCGTCGGCTCCCGGAAGCTTCCGTTGGTTTTTGGCAGCTTCCGGATGGCCGATGGAAGCTCCCATTGGCGTATGGAAGCTTACCAAGGCATTTTGACGGCTTGGAGGGGAGAAAAACGGGGGCGCGCAGGTGGCGCGCCCCCGGGGATACGGCTACGGGAGCTCAGCGTGGGCGGCGGTCGGGGCGAAGCCGGCGGTCTTGGGAGTGACGGTGGGCGCCGGGTCGTGGGCTTCCAGGACCGGCTTCACGGGCTTGCGGCCGCGGAAGGGCTGAAGGCCGAACTCGGCGAGCTTCTCCGCCCGGATGCCGTAGTGCTGCTTGACGGCCAGCTGGAGCACGGTACCCAGCCGCGAGCCGTCGCTCAGGATGGCATAGAGCTGCTGGCTGGCCTCCTGCTTGCTGGCCGTGAGCGCCGCCTGGAGCTTGGCGGCGTCCTGCGCCTGGGCCACCAGGCCCGTGAGCTGCGTGATGCTCGCCGCCAGGTTCGGCAGATCGCCGCTGTTGGCCGCCAGCGACGCGGCCAGCTTCTGCAACTTTCCCAACTTACCCGCATTCGTGGTCTCTCTCGCGATGGTCATGGTCTTCTCCTTTGAAGAGGCGCTTTCCCGCCTCCTCTACCCGAGCGGCGCCGGAATTGGCGACCGTTCGGTGCGCATAGAATCTATGACTGTCGACCCTTTGTCAAGCCCCTTTCTTGACTTTGAGGGATCTTTGCGACAAGCTAACGCATACCCAGGAGGGAACGATGCCTATCAACCGTGAATACCAGGACCACCGCCGCCGCGCCCTGCTCGAGCTGCTGGCGGCCCGGCCGATGAGCCGGCAGATCGAGATCGGACGGGCGTTGCGCAAGCAGGGGTTCAAGGTGACGCAGTCGAGCGTCAGCCGCGACCTGCAGGCCCTCGGGATCGTCCGGCGGGACGGGGTCTACTCCCCGCCCAGCCCGAAGGGAGACCAGAGCGCGATGATCGGGAAGATGGAGGAGTTCATCCGCCGCGTGCGCAGCGCCGGGCCTTACATGCTGATCTTCGAGACCAACCCGGGGACGGCCAAGGCGGTGGCGACGGCGGTCAAGAGCGCCGAGTGGCCGGAGGTGCGAGGGATCGTGGCGGAGGACGACACGCTGTTCGTGGCCACCGACAACGTGTACGACACGCGGCTGCTGATGCAGCGGCTCAAGCGGGTGGTCAAGGACTGAGCCCCCCCCCCCGGAGGGCCGCACCACCTGCGATTGAAGGTCGGCGTCCCAAGGGAGCGTTCCATTCGGCCCTTCCTTCAAAGGCGAGAGGGCGGCTGGAACCAAGCTCCCTCGCTCTGATGTGTTCGCCCTGCCGGCGTCGCCTCATCGACGTAACCCCGCGGCGACGCCGCGACTCCCCGGGCGCCACGCCCAAAAGGACGAGTCATGAAAAAGCAGCCCAAGCGACTGAGCCTCTCTCGTGAGACGATCAACCTGCTCGACAGTGATCATCTTGCCAAGGTGAATGGCGGCGTCTTCATCCCCTCCCGCCTGGTGGCCGGCGGCACCTGCTCGATCGACGTCTGCCCGAGCGATAGCTGCGTCCACACCACCTGCTATTGAAGTCCGGCGCCCACGAGGGCGTTCCGTTCGGCCTCTCCTTCCAAAGCCCGAGGCGGCCCTCCAAGCCGCCTCGGG
>DATBAW010000197.1:0-3812 GCA_036271335.1 Thermoanaerobaculia bacterium | reverse complement strand
TAGTCGTGCCGGATGAACATGTCCTCGGCGCCGTTGAAGACGTACACGCCGCCGAAGTGATGGGAGAGTTGGGGGCAGCTCAGGACGACGGGCGAGCTCACGTCCGAGGTCGTCTCGACGGTGCTGCAAGGCGCGCCGTTGACCACCAGCGAGGAGCTGTACAGGCTGTTCGTCACCTGGCTCGGATTGAACGTGCAGCCGGTCGACGACCAGGACGAGGACGAGGAGCCCGAGCAGGACCCATAGTCGAAGCCGAAGTTGAGCTTGCGCTGGCCCGTGAACTGCGCGTAGTAAATGTTTTCGAAATAGGGGCTCGCCGACCGGTTGGCGGTGAAAAGCGACTGTGTCGCCAGACAGCTCGCGTCGCTGCCGTCACAGGCCAAGGTGATCGCCTGGCCGTTCTGCAGATTGCACGTCGAGGTGACGGCGGTCGTAGAGACGGTGGCGGCGCAGATGGTGGTGGGGTTGCCCGGCCCATAGGGGCTCTGGCCGGCCCCCGAGAGTTGGACATAGGGAAACAGCGAGCTCACCAGCGACTCCTTGAGAGAAGTGGCCAATACCCAATTGATCAGGGTATCGTCCTGGATGAGCTGGTCGAGGATCGACGTCACGCACATCGCCTGGTTTCCCGAGGCATTGTAATAGGCCGCGCCCGGCGCCGGGCTCGGGGCAGGGCCGGAGCACGATGTCGGTGTGGCCGCCCCCGCCGACTGGAGATCGCCGCCGGGCTTGGTGGCCAACAGGAAAAGCTTGTTGATCCTCATGCCGTTTCCGGCGAAAGCACTGTTCGAGGTCGCCAGAGCCGTGAACTTGAGAGCCGCCTCGGTGCCCAGGGACCACCCCGTGGGATCGATCGATTTGATATTGAATCCCTCGCTGCTGTTGAGGGAGATCAGCAGGTTGTAGATGTCCGAGGAGATATTGTCGAAGGTGAAATCCGCGTCGGCGGGCTGCGTGGTGCCGCCGATCCCAGGGTAGTCGGAGAACACCAAGCCCTTGTGGTCGCAGAGCGCGCTGCTGTCGGTGCTGCTGACGAGCATCGCGACCGGCCAGTCGGGGGTGATCTGCGACGTGCCGTTGAAGAAGACGAGAGTGTCGTAGTTGCCGGCGTTCGTGGAGGTGGGCTTGACGGCGAGGAACCGGATCGTCTGTCCGTTGGCGCTGTTGGTATAGGTGGAGGAATAGTTTTGCATCACGGTTCGGAAGGGCGAGGTCTGGGTCGTGTCGCGGAGCGCCGCGGCGAACGTCGCGCAGCTCACGGTGCCGGCCGCGCTCGCGCCGGCGGGGATCAGGATCAGGCCGGACAGCAGTACGAGCCCACACATCCCTTGGAGACGGAATCTCATGGTGGTTCCTCCTTGCGCCGCGAGGGGCGCCGTCGAAGATCTGTTCTGCCCGCACGGTAAAGGCGCCCGATGACAGGAGCGCAGGCCGGGAGATGACAAAATCGTCATCCGGCGATCTCTCGGCGGTCCGCCCGGTCTCTGCTAGATTGGATGGATCGTGAGAGTTCTCGTGGTGGAGGACGAGGTGAAGGTCGCGAGCTTCGTGCGCAAGGGGCTCGAGGAGCAGGGTTTCGCCGTGGAGGTGAGCGTGCACGGCGACGAGGCCTACGAGCTGGCGCGCACGCGCCCCTACGATGCCATCGTGCTCGACATCATGTTGCCCGGGCGGGACGGCCTGTCGATCCTGGCGAACCTGCGCGCCCGCAACCATCCCGTGCCCGTGCTGCTGCTCACCGCGCGGTCCGAGCTCGACGAGAGGGTGCAGGGGCTGAACCTGGGGGCGGACGACTATCTGACCAAGCCGTTTTTCCTCGAAGAGCTGGTCGCTCGCCTGCACGCGCTCGGCCGGCGCCGGGGCGGCGAGCAGGGGAGCGTGCTCCAGGCCGGCACTGTGACCGTGAGCCTCCTCACCCGCGAGGTCCGCTCCGGCGGCTTGCCGGTCATCCTCACGCCGCGCGAATTCCAGCTCCTCGAGGTGCTGCTGCGCACGCCCGGCCGCGTCTTCACCCGTACGCAGCTCCTGGAGCGGGTCTGGGGTTATGGCTTCGATCCGCAGACGAACCTGGTGGACGTCAACATCCAACGCCTGCGGAAGAAGATCGATCCCGAGGGCACGGAATCGGTCATCGAAACCGTGCGCGGCGTGGGCTACCGCGTACGCAAGGCCGTGAGCGCGGGCGTTAGCGAGGACTGATCATGGCGGCGCCGTCGTTCCGTTTCAAGATCGCGCTGCTGGCGACCAGTCTCTCGGGCCTGGTGTTGCTGGTCTTCGGGTTTTTCTTCCTCACCGTGATTCATCGCGTGGGCCTGGCCCGGATCGACGGCCAGATGCTGGCGATCGGCGAATCGCTGCTCAAGGCGGACCCGTTTCGGCCCGGTACGGACGTCGGGTTCGATCTCGAACGTTCGCTCCGTTTCATCTACGGCCCGGAAAGCCGGCAGCGGTTCGTCCTGCGGGTGTGGAACCGCCGGGGCGGGAAAACCTATCAATCCCCCGGCTGGCCCGCCGGCCTCGACGCCAGCCGGCTGCCGCCGCCGCGAGTGCGCGATCCCGCGCCGCCGTGGCGCCATGGCGAGCCATCGCCGGACCCGGGGAACCACAGGCCTCCTCCTCAGCCCGTACCCGTCCTCTCTTCTTTCGGTACCGTGCGCGATGGCGACACCTCCTGGCGCGTCGCGGAGCTCGTCCATCCCGGCGGCCGGCTCCTGCTGGCAGTTGATCTGTCCGAGCTGGCCGCGGAGAACGCCCGCTACCGCAATGCCTTTTTACTCGCCGCACCGCTGGCGCTGCTCCTCCTGGCCGGCGCGGGTGGCTGGGTGGCGGCGCGCGCGCTGCGTCCGGTCGAGGCGATCACCGCCACGGTCCGGAGGATCACGGCGCGGGACCTCGGCGAGCGGGTGTCGGTGGCGCGGGCGGACCGTGAGATCGCTCAGCTCGTCGAGGTCGTCAACGGCATGCTCGAACGGCTGGATCGGAGCTTCCAGCAGGCCGCGCGTTTCAGCGCCGATGCCGCGCACGAGCTGAAGACACCGCTCACGATTCTCCAGGGCCAGCTCGAGCAGTCGCTCCAGGAGACTCCGGACGGCTCGCCGCTTCAGCGCACCCTGAGCGATCTCCTGGACGAGGTACAGAGGCTGCGCTCGATCCTGCGCAAGCTCCTGCTCCTGGCCCAGGCGGATGCCGGCCGCCTGGGAGGAGACGCGGGTGAGTCGATCGATTGGAGCGGGCGTGTGCGCGAGCTGGTGGAGGACACCCGGGAGCTCGCGCCGCGCCTCGTGGTCAGCGCGGAGATAGCCTCCGGCGTGAAGGTCCAGGGGGATGAAGACCTGCTCGTGCAGCTCCTGCAAAACCTGGCCAGCAACGCGATCAAATTCAATCGCGGTGGGCCGGATGGCGAGCCGGGCGCCATCGACTTCGAGCTCGAAGAGGGGCCGGGGCGCGCCGTGCTCCGGATCGCCAACACCGGTCCGCCGCTCAACGCGGAGGAACAGGATCGGATCTTCGAGCGCTTCTACCGCGGCGACCCGTCCCACAGCCGCCGCGTCGACGGCGTGGGCCTCGGCCTGAGTCTCGCCCGCGAGATCGCCCTGGCGCACGGTGGCGAGCTCAAGGTCGACACGGAACGCTACGGTTGGGTGCGGTTCACGCTCGAGCTGGCCTGTGCGTCGACTTTCGCCAGCCAGGCATCGATCTCGGCCGGGTCGTCCGCGTCGTAGTCCGCGTAGTACTCTACGTAGTACTCCACGGCGATCCGAACCTGGGCGGCCGCCTTGCGCCACGGGTAGAGCCGCCGGCGTCAGTCGGCC
>DATBAW010000196.1:0-11742 GCA_036271335.1 Thermoanaerobaculia bacterium | reverse complement strand
TCCAGCTCGTGCCGTCCCATTCCCAGGTGTCGCCGAGGATGGTGCTGCCGTTCTGCCCGCCATAGAGCACCGTCTTCCCGCGGCTGGCGTCGAAGGCGGCGGCGCTGTTCGAGCGGGCGCCCGGCCCGCTCGCGATCGGTTCCCAGGTCCCGCAGCAGGGCGAGGCCTGCGCCGACGCGGCGAGGGTGGACAGGCTCCAGACGGCGGCGATCGTGACGAGGATCGAGGAGACGCGCTTGATAGTCACAGGGACCTCCAGAAGGGCTGGAGCGGGTCGGTGACGGCAGGATGGAGTGGGCTCCGATGATCATCGTGCAGCGCTTCCTCTTCACAGTCAAATAGATGCTGAACCATATAGGCTCATCGTCATGCGGTCTCGCCGCGGATCCTTGCGGCACTAGTACGCCGTCACCTTGGAAATGGGGATTTTGTAGGGGCGGCCCTATGTGGCCGCCCTGGGTGGGGGAGATTCCCCACCAGAACAGCCGCCCTCCCAGGGCGGCCACATAGGGCCGCCCCTACGAAGAACGCGTCACTTCTGGTGTGAGCCAGCGCCCGGGATTCGCGGCGCAACGCCCTGCCTCGTAGGCACCGCCCAGCACGCAAGAGGCACACCGGCCGGGATTTGCGTCTCAACGCCGTCCATTTGCGGCACCTCCCGGGCGGAGTGCGGCAGGCCAAAGGAGGATCGCGTGCCGCAGCCAGCGTGGGTTCTGCCGCAACGCGCGCGGGCTGTGCCGCAACCCGACCCGGGCGAGTCGCCCCAGCCCATGGGGCCGTGCCGCAACCCGGCCGGACTCTGTCGCAGCTGGCGTTTACTGCGCCGCGATACGCGTCGGTCGAGACGCAAAAAGGCAGGGCGCGTCACCCCATCCCGGAGGCGGAGAGGCGGGTCGGGTCCGCGCTCCGACCCTCCGCGTCAGCCGTAGCTCTCGTGGTGCTCGCGATCGGGTGGTACGCCGATCGTCTTCAGCGCGGCGAGGGTGGTCTCGAGGAAGCGGGGCTGCGGCTCCTCGCCCTTTTCACGGGCGCTCGCCTTTTCGAAGTTCGAGAGGCCGGGGCCGCAGGTGTAGATCTCGGCGGCGGTGGGGTCGGGGATGAACTCGCGCAGCAGCTCCTCGCTCACCCGGCCGTGGCGGATGTCGAGGCCCGGCGCCGTCCGCTTCTCGCGCGAGATGGCGTGGACGATGCGGAATTTGTCCGGGAAGCGCTCGGCGAGCGCCTGGAGCTGGTGGCGGAAGATGATGTCGTCCCAGGTCTTGTTGCCGTAGACCAGGGTGTGGCGCAGGCTCATTCCCGTCTCCAGGCAGAACTTGAGGAGCGCGTAGTTGGGCACGATCCCCGAGCCGGCGCAGACGTGCACGACGTGGTCGGTGCGCGTCTCGACGTCCGGCGGCAGCACGTAGGGGCCGCCGATGCCGGTCGCCTTGAAGCCCATCCCCGGCCGCACGCTGTAGGTGAGGAAGGGGGAGAGGAGGGGCGGGTACTTGGTCTGCCCCTTGACGTAGGTCTCGGCCTTGACGGTGATCGCCAGCTGCTTCTCGTGCGGCGCCGAGGTCAGCGAGTAGGCCCGCCCCGGCTCCTTCTTCCCCTTCATGTCCTCGAAGTAGCCGCAGAGGCTCTCCAGCGCCGGGAACTGCTGCGGCCGGATGGTGATGAACTGCCCGGCCTGATAGTCCATCCGCTCGCCGTTCGCGAACAGGTTGAGCGTCACGGTGTCCGCCGTCTCCCAGAGGACGTCGGTGATCACCAGCTCCATCTCCCGGATCTTCTGCCGCGGCGCCTTGACCGGCGCGGCGGCGGCGGGGATCGGACCGGGCTCGAGATTGGGCTGGATTTCCGGCTGGGCCATGGGGACCTCCTGGGGGACGGTTCGGAGGATTGTACGCCGACTGGCGCTCGCGGCGTTGCGGGAATCCTTGGCGGCGAGGTTGGGCCCTCATCACCCCGGCCCTCTTCTCCCGTCCTTTCCCGCCCTCCCTCACCGGGAGAAGAGGGAGACCGTTGGCGTAGGGCGCGCTGCGCGCGCCTTCAACCCCTTCGCCTTACTGCCCCTCGCCGTAGAGCACGAAGGCGGCCCAGACACCCGGCTGATCACGGTAGAGCGCCATCTGTTCGAGTTGCGCCTGGCGCAGGGCATGCGCCAGAGGGAGCCTTCTCTGGCGCCAGAACAGGTGGAAGCCATACATCTGCGCGGCGCTGTCGGCTTCCGGCACCTTCCAGAGACTGAGCATCAGGCTGGGAGAGCCCGCCCAGATGAAGGCGCGGCTCAATCCCTCGATACCATCGCTACCGAGCCGGCCGCGGCCTGTCTCGCAGGCCCAGAGGAGGACCAGCTCGGCGTGCAGATCGAGCGCGTAGGCTTCCGGCACTCTGAGATATCCATCTTTGGGACGGCCTCCCGCGCTCAGCGCGATGAAAGAGTCGGCCTCATCGAGGAATTTGGCGTGGGTCACGAGGCAGAGCTCGCTCGCCTCTCCGGAATGAGCGAAGAGCGCCGCCTTGGTCGCTTCTTCCCTCATCAACACCGTCTGTCCGGCCTGTGGATACAGACTGGCGATCGATGAAACGACCGGTTCCAACTCGTCGAGTTGGGACAGGCGCTCGCCGCCGTCCTGGGGCATCGGCTTGGGGTTCACCAGCGCCAGGAGCCGCGGCTCGCGCGGTCCAAGGCGTTCCCGGTCTTCCCGGCTGTACCTGAGGACCGCCAGGGAGGGACCGTACACCAGCGGATGGGACTCGATGAAGTAGTGGCCCGATGCATCTCGGAGAGCGGCGAAGGGAACCCCCAGGAGCTCGGCGTGGGGAATGAGGGTGAGGGTCTCTTCCGGGGAGCTCGGCAGGAGGTGCGGCGGGATCGGACCGATCAACAGGCCATGGAGCCGGCGCAGCAGCTCAGCCGTGCGCATCCGGCGCTCCTCCTCCGCCTTGGGGTCCGCCACCGTCGATTCGAGGAGCGAACGGAGCTCGTCGATGGCGTCTCTGAGCGCCTTGCGGGGGGAGGAGGCCGGGAAGTGATCGGCGAGGGGCACGGTGAAGGCGTCCAGGGCGCCGTTGGGCGCGATCACCCAGATCGCGAGAGTCTGCTCGGTGAGGAAATATTCGAGGGTGGTGCTTGCCCGGTTCTGAATAATCTTGCGCAACTCCTCAATCGTGGGGGGAGGGGTCGCCGTCGGGCTGGGAAGGCCCTTGTGGAGGTCCTGGGACGGAAGCTTCGCGAGTGCGGCCTTCACCTCCTCGCGACCCGCCAGGAGATCCAGGAGAGCGCGGGAGCGGGCTGCCTCCGCGACGACCAGCGCAGCGTCCTTCTGGTCCGCCTGGAGCAACACCAGGACCAGGTCGCCGAAGAACGAGGCGAGCTGGTTGAGAAGCTCGACCTTGTTCGTGTCCTTGTCCGCCCGCGCCCAGAGACGCTCGGGGTGCTCCGCCAGGCTGAAAGCGGCCCGGACGGCGGAATCACCGATCGTCCACCGCACCTCGCCTGAGGTCTGGCGGGCGAGCCGGGGCCGGGCGTTCTGCATCTGGAGCTCGACGGCCTGGAGGAGGACGCCGGCCTGCGCCTGCTGCACCAGGAGCTCTCCATGGGGCCCGCCCTGGCGCCTCAACTCTGCGAAGAGCTCGGTCTCATCGCGGTTCCGGGTCGCAATGTCGGTCGGGGAGCTCTCCAGCGCTTCCCGCCAATAGCGATCTCGCATTTCCACTAACGTCGGAGCCCCCGCCAGAGCCTTTTTCCCCTGCGCCGCGAGCCGTTGGAAGCTCTGTCGCGCGGAGCTCTCCAGGCGCGCAGCCTCCTCGACCAGCATGGGGAGCGTCCGATCGGCGGGGCGTACTCGGTGATCGGTATCCGCGAGCAACTGCTGGACCGCGGAGCAATGATCGGCCATCGCCTGCAGCAGGGAATGAATCTCGGTGCGCAGGGCTCCGGCGGCCTCACGAACCTCGGAGCCGGCAGCTTTCGCCTCCTGAATCTGCTGACAGTGATCCTCGATCTTTGCCAGGAGCTCCGCGGAGAGATCCAACCCATCCTCGAACGTCTGCACGAATTTCCTGAGATCGATCGCGGGTTGTGCCACCTCCGCCGATCGCAGGGATGGCAGAATCCCGGCCCCTCGGCGCAGGTCCGCGAGGAACTCCGTGTACTCCCCGAGATCGAGATCGCAGTCGATCAATCGTTCCAGCACCTGATCCATCAGGGTCAAAGTGAGCGGTTTGTAGGCGTTGCCGGAGGGCTCCTGCGCCTGTCGGAGATAGGTCTGAAAGGACTGCTCGAGCACGGGGCGCGCCGCGTTGCAGCGTCCCGCCTGAACGAGCTCGATTCCCCGGTGCCGCAGCGTGTCCGCGTCTTCCGCGTCTCCTGGCGCAGTAGCGCTGTCGGTGTCGGGCGCGCGCCGGGCGACCAGCTCGCCCTCGCCACGCTGCGGCGGGACGGGCACGCCGGAGATCCGCCGCAGCTCCGGGGGGCTCGACGTGGACGCCGCCAGATCCTGGTGCACGCTCGCCATCCGTACCTGATTGGCGGCGATGGCGTAGACAGCGTCCAGAACGCCACCCTTTTCCGTCGTCCGGATCGTGCCGTCGATCGATGCGGTAGGGCCCAACGGCGAACGGCGCTGCGCTTGGAATTCGATTGTTCCGTCCCGCCGCCGGTAGCTCCCCGTCATCGGGAACAGATCGTCGCGGACGTCGGCGGCCAGGGAGGGGACGAATTGAAACGATCCATCCGGATGGAAAACCCAGCCCGCTCCCGCGAAGAGCGCGACGAGCGAAGTCGTGGCCCTTGTCTCCTCCGCCTGCGAGAGGGTGCGGAAAGCGCTGGAAGGAGGGCCACCGCTCGCGGCGGCCCGCGGCGGCTCCAGCAGGCGGATGCCGACCTGCGTTCCGCCGGTAAGATCGAGAGCCGTAAAACCTGAACCGGCTTCTCCGGCAGCGGCAGCCGAGGGGATCAAGCTACCGGCAAGAAGGATTGCGAACCAGCGACGCCGTGGGCTCATCGTCAGGTCCTCCTTTCAGCGCAGGAGCACGGCAAGCTTCGCGGCCCCGGTTTTCGAGGTGCCCGGAAGCCACCAGCGGCCGAAGAGATTGGCGCCGATGTCGGCCTCGAATTTGGCCGACAGGGGAGCATTCGCGAGCCGGTCCGGCAGCCTGACGACGAAAAACACGGTTTTCGTCCCGGAGGAAACCGAGCCCCCGGAAGCCGCCTCGAAGGTCCATTCGAGGGTGCGACCGTCGATCCTCCCCAGGATCCTGGGTTCGATCGCTCCGACGGAGAATAGTCCGTCCGGGCTGTCGGCTCCACTCAGCAGGGCTGACGGCTTGACGGTCAGGCTCCTGGGGAGCTTTTCCTGGAAATCCAACTGCTGTGGGAAAAGATCGAGGATCTCGGCCTCGGGATCGTCGACGGCCACGTCCAGTGTCAACCTCCGACAGGCCTTCGTCCCCGCGAGGGCGTTGAAGACGAAATCGAATTTCACGACGTAGAGCTGCGAGCTCTTGCCGAGGATGAACCGGACATGGGAATCGGCCCCGGCCATTGGGTTCAGCCGGTAGGCCAGCGCACGATCGGCCGTGACGGAACCTTCGACGACGGTCCGGTCCGGCCCTCCCATCTGCTTTTCGATCCGCAGCAGCTCCAAGGGTTGCGGGATCTGCTCTCCCGCTGGAATCGAGGTGATCGTAAAGGGCGGCTCAGAAGCCGGGGTGACTTCCTGGCACTCGAGAGCCGAGCCACTCACGGCGAGAACCAGGAAGACGCAGGTTTTCATCCAGATCGAACGCCAAGACATAAGAACAGTCCTCCCGCGCGCAGTGAAATGCTGGTTCGGCCAGGAAGACACGCTGCCTGAGAAATGGTTTAGAGGTGTGGTTTCAAGGGAAAGAATATGTCCAGGATCGACCATGCACCGACGCAGAGGACGCAGGCGATGACCAGCGTCCAGCGCCACAGCTGCGGCGGCAGCGCACGCCCGAATTCCAGGGAAACCAGCAGGGCCGGCAGAAAAAGGAGGGTCAAGATGCTGTCAGGCCACTGCAGCGGCCTGAATTTCTCGTTGAAACAGAGGGCAGCCAAAAAGAATATGGCCACCGCCTGAAAGGCGACGCACGAGGAGAGGACCAGGCAGAGACCGATCGGGAATCCCGCGACACGCTTCACGACCAGGCGCTGGGCCGTCCTCCTCCCCTCGGCGGCCGGGCGCCGGCTCTTCATAGAGGCCAGCAGGCGGCGAAGCCTTGAGCTGAGGGAGGGCGGCGCCACCGGGCGGGACCGGCCGCGCAGATAGGCCACGGGGGTCGCCCATTCCAGGGAATCCGGAGCCGCTGTGCGGATCGCGAGCCGCGCTTCGGAGACCGCGACATCCACGGGATCGCCCGCGGCAAGGCGGCTGTAGAAATTCTTGCTGAAGCGTATGGCTGCCTCATCAGAGATGGGGAACTGCATCGCCACTGCGGCGGTCATGCCTTCCCAGACCAACGCCGCGGCAACCCCGGCGAAGGGGTCTGGTGCCCGGCCGTCGGCCACCTCGGCGGTCCTGCAGGCGTTGAGGACCACGAGGTGCAGACCGAGGTCGCAGAGATGGCGAGCGAGGATCCTGCCGGGGACGACCTCTCGGTTGCCATCTTTTCCCGTCAGGAGGATCGCCCCCTCTCCGGCGCCTCGCTCGAATTGGCCGTGCCCCATGAAATGGACGACGTGGCAGCGCGAGGCGAGCACCCTCTGCCGCAGCGTGGGGGGGTCCGCATGCTCCACGAAGTCGATCTCGATACCGCCGTGGCTCGCGATCTCGAAGAGACGCCGCTTTTCCTCCGTGAGATTCAGCGGTGCCAGATCGGCAGGATTGGCGAGGACGGCGAGGACCCGGAGCGGCGGCTTGACGCAGGCCTCCAAGGCAAACTCGGGGACCGAAAGCGAGCGGACCAGCAGCCGGCGGCGATCGCCATCGACGAGAAACCGGCCCTGGGCCTCGTCGTAGAGGAGCTCCCAAGGGAGACGGGCCAGATCGGACAGTGCCGGATCACCCAGATCGAGCCTGAGGACGAGCCGCAATCCGGCGTTCCGGGCTGCGGCGACACCGGTGGTGGCGGCCCACAGTCGCTGGATTTCCCCGGCGAACAAGGCACGGTGAAGCTCGGCGCCGAGCCGCAACGGATCAGGCACGGCGGACGGCGCCTGAAGGTCGCGCGGCTTTCCTCCGGTGGCGATCCCCGACCGCCGCACGCTCCAGCCCAGCAGCGGCAGGTCGTGCGCGAACGCCTCGGCCCGAAGCCGTACCGGGCCGCGCGCTTGGCCGGCGGGAGAATCCACCGCGGCCACGGGATAACCATCGGCTCCTGGTGGCTCGAAGGTAACGACGAACTCAATGTACTCCATGTCTTCAGGCAACAGACCCGGAGCTTCGAGCTTTTGTTGATCCTTCGCCGATCCCTTGCCGGCCGCCCAGGATGCCTTGGCCCTCCCCTACCCCGTCGTGATCGGCCGCCCCCCGGTGATGTCGCTGTCGATCACCACGTCCTGCCACTCGATCCGGTAGACCGGCACCGCCCGGACCTTGCCGCGCAGGGGGAGGGGGGTGAGGGGGGAGACGGGGGGTGGCTGGCCGAGGGCGGTGTGGAGGGGCTCGGCGATCAGGATCTCGCCGGGACCGGCCTCGGAGCAGAGGCGGGCGGCGGTGTTCACGGCGTCGCCGATCACCGTGTACTCCAGGCGCCGCTGGCTGCCGATGTTGCCGGCGAAGACCTCGCCGAGGTTGAGGCCGATGCCGACCGACAGCGACGGGCGCCCCTGGCGGGCCCAGCGGGCGTTGAGCTTGCCGAGCCCCTGCTGCATGGCGATGGCGGCGCGGGTGGCGCGGTCGGCGTCGTCGACGCGGGTGATCGGCGCCCCCCAGAGCGCCATCAGGGCGTCGCCCATGAACTTGTCGAGGGTGCCGCCGTGATGGAAGACGATCTCCACCATCTCGGTGAAGTAGTCGTTGAGCAGGCCGGCGATCTCGTCCGGGTTCATCCGCTCGGAAAGGGAGGTGAAGCCGCGGATGTCCGAGAAGAGCACGGTGACCTGCCGGCGGGCGCCGCCGAGCTGGATCTCCCCCTCCTGGCCGGCGATCTGGCCGGCGAGGTCGGGTGCGAAGTAGCGCTGGAAGTTGGAGAGCACCACCGCCTCGCGCCGCATCTTCTCGATCAGATGGCCGTTCTCGATCCCCACCGCCGCCATGCCGGCGAAGGCGGTGAAGAACTCGAGGTCCTCGTCGCTGAAGGAGTGGCCGGCGCCCAGGCTGTCGAGGTAGATGATGCCGAGCACCTTCCCCTGGCTCCCCAGCATCGGCGCGCAGAGGGCGCTGTCGATCTCGGAGGCGCCGGAGTCCTCGGTGGGCACGTTCTCGGAGAGCACCGCCATCCGCTCGTCCACCGCCTTGCGGGCGATCGCCCGCGGCACCTTCCAGCTGCCGGCCGGCGTCTCGGCGCGGCTGCGCCAGACCCGCGGCACCAGCTCGCCCCCCTCCTCGGCGGTCATCACGGCCACCCGGTCGACCGTCATCACCTGGAAGATGAGCCCCACGACCTTGTCGAGCAGGCGGTCGACGTCGGTCTGCTGCGAGAGCTCGCGGGCGATGTCGAGCAGGAGGTTGAGCTTGCGCGCCTGGCGGTCCTCGCGCGACTCGCCGGCGATCTTCAGCAGCGAGGCGCCGCGGGGGCGCTCGGCGAGCTGGGCGGCGATGTCCCCGCGGACGCGCACCGGCACCTGCCGCAGGATGGTGGCATCCATCGACCCCTCGCCGGCGAACTCCTCCTCCGGCGGCGCCTGGTGCTCCCGCACCTCGAACTCGACCTTGCCGAAGGCGACGCGCGAACCGGGGGTGGCCAGCGCGTCGGTGACCCGCGAGCCGTTGAGGTAGGTGCCGTTCGTGGATCCCACGTCGCGCACCCGCACCCCGGCGCCCGCGAGCTCCAGCTCGGCGTGGTGGCGGGAGACGGTGGCGTCCTGCACCAGCAGGTCGCACGACGCCACCCGGCCGACGGTGAACGGGCGACCGGCCGTGACCAGAACCCAGGGACTCCCCGTGGCGGCGACCAGCTTCAGGATCAAAAGTACCTCGCTCCCTGCGCCGCGAAAGCCGCGGGCCCGGAACCCTTTACGGTACTACAATGGTTGGACTGTTGACTTGCAACAATACTAACATCGGAAGTGGATTTCGCGATGCCGCGGCTCCGGCGGCCACGGAAATATCCGGATTCGCCGGTGGGTTGAACCGCGCGAAACGTCTGTGGTACCCTTCGCCGGTCCATGGAGGTCTCGGTGGACATGTGGCGCATTCGTCTAGGGGTCCAGGACGCCGGCCTCTCACGCCGGTAACACGGGTTCGAATCCCGTATGCGCTACCAATTTGACGCACTTCACGGAGCCCGGCCTGGCCGGGCTTTTCGATTTCTAGGGGGAACCCGGCTGGCGACATGAATCCAGGGGGATCGACATCAAGAGGCTAGGATGACTCGATGACCCACATTCCCCGCCGCTGGACCGTCCTGATCGTCGTCGTCGCCCTGATCCTGGGCGCGCTCGCGCTCGGGCTCTGGATGACCCGGGGGGCCGAGGGGAGGGGGCGGCTCGTCGATCTGTTCGAGACCTTCCCCAAGGAGGACCGGCTGGAGGTAAAGCCGGCGGACTTCCGCGATCTGCGCGGCTGGCAGGACGACGCCGTCGAGGAGGCGGTGCCCGTGCTGCTGCGCTCCTGCGCCCGCATCGCCGCGCTCCCCGACGGCGCCGACGTCCGCGGCGAAGGACCGGACGAGGTGCGCGCCGGCAAGGCCGAGGACTGGCGCCCGGCCTGCGCCGCGGCGGCCGCGCTGCCGGCGGGCGACCGCGCCGCCGCCCGCCGCTTCTTCGAAGAGCGCTTCCGTCCCTGGTCGGTGCGCAACCACCGCAATCCGATCGGCCTGTTCACCGGCTACTACGAGCCGCTTCTCCACGGCAGCCGGACACGCCACGGCCGTTTCACCGTGCCCCTCTACGGCCGCCCGCCCGAGTTGGTGATGGTCGACCTCGGCCGCTTCCGCGACGACCTGCGGGGCAAGCGGATCGCGGGCCGGGTGGAGGCGGGCGCGCTGGTGCCCTATCCGGACCGCAAGGCGATCGACGACGGCGCCCTCGCCGGCCGCAAGCTGGAGATCGTCTGGGTAGACGATCCGGTGGAGGCCTTCTTCCTCCAGGTGCAGGGCTCCGGCCGCGTCGAGCTGGAGGAAGGGGGCACGCTGCGGATCGGCTACGTGGCGCAGAACGGCCACCCCTACTCGTCGATCGGCAAGGCCCTGATCCAGCGCGGCATCCTGACCCCCGACACGGTGTCGATGCAGAGCATCCGCGCCTGGCTGCGGGCCCATCCCGACCAGACCGCCGGCGTGCTGGAGAAGGACGCCTCGTACGTGTTCTTCCAGGAGGTCGAGGGCGACGGGCCGATGGGCGCCGAGGGGGTGCCGCTCACCCCCGGCCGCTCCCTCGCCGTCGACCTCCGCTATCTCCCGCTCGGCGCTCCCGTCTGGATCACCGGCCACATCCCCGCGCCGACTCAGGGGGAGCCCGCGCGGCGGCTGCACCGCCTGATGGTCGCCCAGGATACCGGCGGCGCCATCCGCGGGCCCGTGCGCGGCGACGTCTTCTTCGGCTTCGGGCCGGAGGCGGAGGCGCAGGCGGGACGGATGAAGCACCGGGGGAAGCTGTGGGTGCTGCTGCCGCGGGGTGTGGCGGCGGGGAGGTAGCAGGAATCGCGGCTGATCGAAGGGCTTTTTCGTCTTTTTTGTAGAGACGTTCCCAGCCCGTCCACGACGACCTGTGCAGTCCACGGGGACGGCGGGACGTCTCCGCCGGAGAGGAGCCCTTCCTTCTTCCACTGCCTGTGAGAGACCACCGCGACCGATCGCTGGGCTCGAGATGCGGTCCGGGCCGCGGCCTGCCCAGAAGACGTTTGCCGTCGGCGCTGGCCAACCCTCCGTCGGAGACGTCCCGCCGTCCCCGTGGACTGCCAGGAGGTGTCGTGGACGGGCTGGGAACGTCTCTACAAAAAAACAGCGATATTTCTGGCGCGCGGACTCCTCGGGCCCCGTCGTGGGAATGCGCGACATCCCACCTCCCGTTCTCCCTTCCGGTATGGACGAGCACCCGCAAATCGAGAACCCGCGCCCCCGCGTCTTCCTCCTCTCGCCCGCCAGCACCGTGGGCGAGCGGGCGCGGCAGCTCACCTCGGCGTCGGCGCGGTTCGGGGCGGCGGAGCGCTACCGGAGCCCGGAGGGGGTGACGATCGGAGAGGCGTTCACCTTCATGAGCTCGCTCTATTTCCGCGGCAAGATCGGCTACGCCCGCCACTTCGCGGCGCCGCCGCCGGAGCTGGCGCTGGGGAGCGGCGACGACGGCGTGCTGGTGATCGCTCCCGGCTTCGGCCTGGTGCCGCCGGGCTGGCGGATCACGCCGGAGGAGATGAAGAAGCTCCGCCGCACGCCGGTCGATCTCAAGAGCCGCGCCTACTGCGCGCCGATGAAACGGCACGTCGAGCAGCTCCGCGACAGCGCTCCCTCGGCCTGGTTCGTGCTGCTGGGGAGCGTCGCCACCGGCAAGTACGTGGACCTCCTCCTCCCGGCCCTCGGCGACCGCCTGCTCTTCCCGCGCGATTTCGCCGGCGCCGGCGACATGCAGCGGGGGGGCATGATGCTGCGCGCCGTGCGCGAGGACCGCGAGCTCCCCTACGTCACCCTCGCCGC
>DATBAW010000195.1:0-18792 GCA_036271335.1 Thermoanaerobaculia bacterium | reverse complement strand
GCGATCGGCAGCGTGCCCATCAGGGCCGCCATGGTGGTCATCATGATCGGCCGGAAGCGCACCACCGACGCCTCGTAGATCGCCTCGGCCGGCGTCAGGTTGCGGTCGCGCTGCGCCTCGATGGCGAAGTCGACCATCATGATGCCGTTCTTCTTCACCAGGCCGACCAGCAGGATGATGCCGACGAAGGCGTACATCGACAGCTCGGTGTGGAAGATCATCAGCGTCACCAGCGCGCCGAAGCCCGCGAACGGCAGCGCCGAGAGGATGGTCAGCGGGTGGATGAAGCTCTCGTAGAGGATGCCGAGGACGAGGTAGATCACCAGGATCGCCATCACCAGCAGCAGGCCGAGCCCCTCGAGCGACGACTGGAAAGCCTGCGCCGTCCCCTGGAAGCTGGTGCTGATCGTCGGCGGCAGGATGGCGCGGGCGGCCTTGTCGACCTCGGCCACGCCCTGCGACAGCGAGGTGCCCGGCTCGAGGTCGAAGGAGATGGTGACCGACGGCAGCTGGCCCGAGTGGGTGACCGCCAGCGGACCGACGCCGGCGGTCAGCCTGGCCAGGGCCGACAGCGGCACCAGCGCCCCCGAATCCGCGTGCACGTAGAGCAGGCCGAGCGCCGCCGGGTCGCGCTGGTACTGCGGCTCGAGCTCCAGGATCACCTGGTACTGGTTGTTGGGCGAGAAGATGGTCGACACCTGCCGCGAGCCGTAGGCGTAGTAGAGCGCGTCCTCGATGGCATGCATGCTCACCCCGAGCTGCGCCGCCTTGTCGCGGTCGATGTCCACCTGCACCTGCGGATTGGTGATCTGCAGGTCGGAGGTGACGTCGCGCAGGCCGTGCAGGCCGCGCATCTTCGCCTCCAGCAGCGGCGCGTCGTGGTAGAGCTCGGCGAGGTCCGACCCCTGGAGCGTGTACTGATACTGGCTCTTGGTGAGCCGGCCGCCGATGCGGATGGTGGGCGGGATCTGGAGGAACGCCCGCATGCCGGGGATGACCGAGAGCTTGGGCCGCAGCTCCTCCATCACCTCCTTGGCCGACACCCGCTCGCGGCGCGGCTTCAGGCGCATGAAGAAGAGGCCGTTGTTGGGGCCGGTGCTGCTGCCGCGCGAGCCGACCGAGGACATGAAGGCCGCCACGTTCTTGTCCTGCGCCAGGATCTTCGCCAGCTGCTGCTGGTGCGCCGAGAGCGCCTCGTAGGAGATCCCCTGGATCGCCTCGGTGAAGGCGATCATCTGGCCGGTGTCCTCGTCGGGGATGAAGCCCTTGGGGATGATCACGAACAGCCAGGCGGTGGCGGCGAGCACGAGGAGCGAGCCGGCGGCCAGGGTCAGGCGGTGGCGGAGCGACCAGCGCAGGCCGACCTCGTAGATCTTCAGCGACCAGTCGAAGGCGCCCTCGATGGCGTTGTAGAAGCGGCCGTGGCGCTGCTCGTGCGGCGGGCGCAGGAAGCGGCTGCAGAGCATCGGCGTCAGCGTCAGCGAGACGAAGCCGGAGACCAGCACCGAGACGCCGATGGTGATCGAGAACTCGCGGAACAGCCGCCCCAGGATGCCGCCCATGAACAGCAGCGGGATGAAGACGGCGGCCAGCGAGATCGTCATCGACAGGATGGTGAAGCCGATCTCGCGGCTGCCGTTGAGCGCCGCCTCCCAGGCCGACTCCCCCATCTCCATGTGGCGGACGATGTTCTCCAGCATCACGATGGCGTCGTCCACCACGAAGCCGACCGAGAGGGTGAGGGCGAGCAGCGACAGGTTGTCGAGGCTGTAGTCGAGCAGGTACATGACGGCGAACGTGCCGACGATCGACATCGGCAGCGCCAGGCTGGGGATCACCGTCGCCGACAGGTTGCGCAGGAAGAGGAAGATCACCAGGACGACCAGAAACAGGGTCAGCAGCAGGGTGAACTTGACGTCGTCCACCGAGTCGCGGATCGACTCCGAGCGGTCGAACAGGACGTCGAGCTTCACCGCCGCCGGCAGCTGCTGGCGGAAGGTGGGGAGGAGCTTCTTGATCGCGTCGGTCACCGCCACGGTGTTGGTCCCGGGCTGGCGCAGGACGGAGAGGATGACGCCGCGGTGGCTGTCGAACCAGGCCGCCGTCTTGTCGTTCTCGACGCTGTCGATCACCCGTCCGAGGTCCCGCAGGCGCGCCGGCGAGCCGTTCTTGTAGGTGACGATCAGCGGCTGGTAGGCGGCGGCGTCGGTCAGCTGGCCGTTGGTCTGCACCGTGAACGCCTGGTGGGCGCCGTAGAGGGTGCCGGTGGGGAGGTCGACGTTGGCCTCCTGGACGGCGGTCGCCACCTGGTCGACGCCGATGCCGGAGGAGGCGAGGGCCTGCGGATCGAGCTGCACCCGCACGGCGTACTTCTGCGCGCCGTTGACCTGCACCTGGGCGACGCCGGAGACCGTCGAGATGCGCTGCGCCATCAGGGTCTCGCCGTATTCGTCGATGGTCGACAGCGGCAGCGTCTCGGAGGTCAGGGTGAGATAGAGGATCGGCTGCGACGCCGGATTCACCTTCTGGTAGGAGGGGGGCGTCGGCAGGTCCGGCGGCAGCTGGCGGGCGGCGCCGGCGATCGCCGACTGCACGTCCTGGGCGGCCGCGTCGAGATCGCGGTTGAGGTTGAACGTCAGGGTGATCTGGGTGTTCCCCTGGATGTTGTTCGAGATCATCGAATCCAGGCCGGCGATGGTGGTGAACTGGCGCTCCAGGGGCGTTGCCACCGCCGAGGCCATCGTCTCCGGGCTGGCTCCCGGCAGCGCCGCCTGCACCTGGATGGTCGGGAAGTCGACGTTCGGCAGGTCGGAGACCGGCAGGAAGCGGTAGGACATGATGCCGAACAGCAGGATGCCGCTCATCACCAGCGTGGTCATGATCGGGCGGCGGATGAACAGCGCCGACAGGTTCATGCCGCGCCTCCCACCTTGGCCTGGATCTTCACTCCCGGCGCCAGGCGGAGCTGTCCGTCGGTGACCACCGTCTCGCCGGGCGTGAGGCCGGAGGCGATCACCGCCTCGCCGCCGACGGTGCGCGCCACCTGGATCCCGCGGTTCTCGACCGTCTGGTCGGCGCGCACGACGTACACGTACTGCCCCTGCTGGCCGGTCAGCACCGCCTGCACCGGCACCACCACGGCGTTGGCCTGCCGCGCCAGGGTGAGCCGCACGTTGGTGAACTGCCCCGGCCAGAGCGTCCGGGTTGCGTTGGGGAAGGTGGCCTTGAGCAGGATGGTGCCGGTGGCGCGGTCGATCTGGTTGTCGATGAAGCTCAGATTTCCCTGCTGGCTCGCGCCGCGCCCCTCGGCCGGCACCGACTCCACCGTGAGCTGGCCCTGGTTCCCGCTTCCCTGGCTTCGATATCTCTCGATGTTCGCCAGCTCGGCCTCGGGGACGGCGAAGCTGACGTAGATCGGCTGGATCTGATGGATGACCACCAGCGGCTGCGCGTCGTTGGCCTTGACCAGGTTCCCGGCGTGCACCAGCAGGCTGCCGGTGCGGCCGCCGAGGGGAGAGCGGATGGTGCAGTACTCCAGTTGCAGCCGGGCCGCCTCGACCGCCGCCTCATCGGCCTTGACGGTGGCGCCCGAGGACGCGGTGTCGGCCTCGATGCGGTCGTACTGCTCGCGGGTGACGTACTCCTTCTGCACCAGGTCGCCGTAGCGCTTGAGATCGGCGGCCGAGTTCGCGGCGACCGCCTTGTCGCGGACCACCGCGGCCTGCGCCTGATCGAGCGCGGCCTGGTAGGGGCGGGGGTCGATGGTGAACAGGACCTGCCCCTTCTGCACCTCCTGCCCCTCGGCGAAGCGGACGCCGGTCAGCTCGCCGCCGACGCGGGCCAGGACGGAGACGGTCGACAGCGGCTCCACCTTGCCCACCGCCTCCAGCTGCACCGGCACGGTCCGGGTCCCCACGGTGCCGACGGTCACCGGCACCGCCGGCTGGGCGGCTTTCTTCCCGCCGGCGGCGGCAGAGGCGTCGCCGCCCTTGCTCCCACCGGAGCAGGCGGCGAGGAGGGTGGTGAGACCGCAGGCGAGGAGGAGGACGCGATGTTTCATGGCTGACCTTTCAGGGTTCCGGTGTCGTGCGCCAGCTGCGCCAGCGACTGGAGCCAGTCCGCGCGCGCCTGCACCTCCTGGGCGCGGGCCGAGGCGAGCGTGCTCTGGGCGGTGAGCAGATCGAGGATGCTGCCGACGCCGGCCCGGTAGCGCTCCGAGGTCGCCTGCTCGGACTGCTCGGCGCTCGAGAGGAGCGTGCGGCTGGTCTCGATCCGCTGCGCCGCCGTGCGCACCGCGGCGTAGTCGGTCCACACCTGCACCGTGGCCTGCTGCTCGAGATCCTCGACGTGCGAGCGGGCCGCCTCGAGATTGGCCTGCGACTGGCGCACCCGCGAGGCGCGGCTGCCGCCGTCGAACAGCGGAAAGTTGAGCAGGAGCGCGCCGGAGTAGACCGTGCCGGGAGAGGTGAAGGCGCTGCCGTAGTAAGGCTGGCCGAGGCTCCCCTGGAGCGACAGCCTGGGGAGGAGGTCGGCACGGTCGCGGGTCAGGTCGCTCGCCGCCGCGAGCGCCTGGGCGCGGGCCGATTCGACGTCCGGACGGCCGGCGAGCGCGTGGTCGATCAGCCCCTCGACCGCCTCGCCGGTCTGCCGCGGCGCGATCTCCGCCGGCAGCGGCGCGACATCGTAGGGGAGGTTCGCCGGCAGACCCATGGTGGCGGCGAGACCGCCGCGCACCGCCTGGAGCTGGCCTTCCAGCGACTCGACGTTGAGCTCCGCCTGGGCGAGCGCGGTGCGCGTCTGCAAGACGTCGGTGATGGTGGCCACCCCGGACCGGCGGCGCTCGTCGGCGGCCTCGAAGTTGGTCTGCGCTTCCTTCAGGCTGGTCTGCTCGGCCAGCAGGAGCGCCTTGGTCCCCTGGTACTGGTAGTAGATGCGCTCGACGTTCAGCACCACGTCCTGGATCGCCTGATTGTGGAGGAAATCGGCGGCGAACAGCGCCTGGCGCGCCGACTCGACGTCCGCCTGGCGGCCGCCGAAGTCGAACAGCAGATAGTTGAGGGCCGCGGCCGGCCCGAGGGTCCGGTAGGTGACGCCGCCGCTGCCATCGGTCAGCGCCTGGCGGGTGCTCAGCGCCTCGCCCTGAAGGTCGATCTCGGGGAGCAGAGCGGCGCGGCGGACATCGACGTCGGCGGCGGCGGCGCGAGCCCGCCACCAGGCCTCGCGGGTCTGCGGGCTGTTGCGCAGGGCCACGTCGACGACGGCGGTCAGGCTGAGGCTGGCGGCGTGGGCCCGCAGGTCGTCGGGGATCTGCGCCGGCTTTGCCGGCGCCGCAGCCGGCGCCGCGCCAGGGGGAGGCGCCCAGGACTCGAAGGGCGACGGCGAGACCGTGGCCGGCGGCGCGCCGGGGGGCAGCGTGACGCAGCCGCCCGCGCAGAGCGCCGCCAGGGCGCCGATCAGAATCCTCACCGAGCCGGCGCTTTCCCGTCGCCCGCGGCGGCATGGATGCCGGCCACCGAGAAGACGACGACGTGCTCGATCAGCTCCGGCAGCGACATCCGGGAGGCGCGCTCGAAGGTGGGCTCCTCGGAGTAGCGCTCGACGCGCAGGAGCTGGACGAGCTGCCCGACCACGGAGTAGGTGCAGCAGCGCGCCGTCTCCAGGTCGAGGCCGGGTTGGAGCCGGACCAGGGCGCCGGCCAGCTCCTCGTAGACGGGAGTGATGACGCCGCCCACGAACATCCCCTGCGGCAGGTGGGGCTCGTGCAGCTCGCGCCGCATCAGCCGATGCCACTGCCGCCCCGCGCTGGTGGTCATGAACGGCTCCAGGAAGGCGGTGGAGAAAGCGCGCAGGAGGGTCTCGAGCGATGGGCTCCCCCCCGCCTCGTCGACGGTGCTGCGGATGCTGGCCACGCGCTGCTCGCGGGTCATCTCCAGCCGCCGGCGGAAGACCTCCTCGTAAAGCTGGTCCTTGCCGCCGAAGTGGTAGTTGACGGACGCCAGGTTGCACCCCGCCTCGGCGGTGATGTGGCGGACCGAGGTCGCGGTGAAGCCACCTTCCGAGAACAAACGCTCGGCGACCTCGATCAGGCGCTCCCGGGTGGGACCCTCGGCGTGAGCTTCCGCTGTCTCCATCTCAAATCTAGTTTGAAACAGCGTTTGAAATCTGTCAAGTTGGAGAGGCGGCGGAAATCATTCAAGATGTTTGACGTTTCTCCGTTGAACAGAGGTCTTTCTTCAACTGAAGCGCCGTGCCTCACTCTGGCGGGTCCTGGGAGGCCCCGAGTTATCATTCCGGGATGAGCGAGCTGGACGCCCTCGAGGCCCGCTTCGCCGAGCGCGAGCCCGGCCTGCAAGCCTTCGTGCCGGAGGCCGGGCGGTTCGCGCGCCTGCGCCGCGAGCAGGCGGAGCTGGAGCGCCGCTGGCCCGACCCGCAACGGCGGCCGCCGCTGTTCGGCGTGCTGGTGGGAGTGAAGGACATCTTCCACGTCGACGGCTTGCCGACGCGGGCCGGCAGCCGCCTGCCGCCGAGCGCGCTCCGCGGTCCGGAGGCGCCGAGCGTGACGGCGCTCAAGGCCGCCGGCGCGCTGATCCTGGGCAAGACCGTCACGGCCGAGTTCGCCTGCTTCGCGCCGGGACCGACCCGCAATCCGCGCCACCCGGAGCACACGCCGGGAGGATCGAGCAGCGGCTCGGCCGCCGCCGTCGCCGCCGGTCTCTGCGCCGTCGCCCTCGGCACCCAGACGATCGGCTCGATCCTCCGCCCGGCGGCCTTCTGCGGCGTGGTCGGCTTCAAGCCCTCCCGGACCCAGGTTGCGAGGACCGGCATGATCCCCGTCGCCCCCTCGCTCGACGAGGTCGGCTTCTTCACGCGCAACGTGGCGGCGGCGCGCCTCGTCGCCAGCCTGCTCTGCGACCGCTGGCATCCGTATCCGCCGGAGCGCAAACCGCGGATGGCCGTGCCGGTGGGCCCCTACCTCTCGCACGTCTCGCGGGAGGGGATGGTCCATTTCCGCTCCGTCTGCGACCGCCTGGCCGACGCCGGCTACGAGATCCTGCCGGTCCACGCCATGGCGGACTTCGAGGAGGTGGTGGCGCGGCACTTCCGGATCGTCGCGGCCGAGGTGGCGCGGGTCCACCGCCGCTGGTTCGCGCGCTACGGCGACCGCTACCAGCCGAACACGGCCGAGCTGATCCAGACGGGACAGCAGATCACCGACGAGGATCTGGCGCGCGACCTCGCCGGCGGCGCCCGCCTGGGAGACGAGCTGACGCGGCTGATGGATCGCCACCGCTTCGACCTCTGGATCTCGCCCTCGGCCGTGGGCCCGGCGCCGAAAGGGCTCGACACGATCGGCGATCCGGTGATGAACCTCCCCTGGACCCAGGCCTGCATGCCCGCCATCTCGCTGCCGGCGGGACGGAACGAGGCGGGCCTTCCCATGGGCCTCCAGGTAGCCGCCGTGATGGGGGACGACGAGGACCTCCTCCACTGGGCGGAGGACCTGGAGCAGGTGTTGAAGGCGTAAGGCCGAGGCGATCCTCGCCTCGCAGGAGGAAATTGACGTCAGGGCTGTTTCGGCGCCGGCGCGCGTTCGATCCGCAGCGCCATGACCTGCCGCACCCAGCGGGCCCCCTTCTTCTCGCCCGGGACGACGATCCGCAGCGGCCCTTCCTCGGCGGACAGCGGCTTCTGATCCTTCTTGTCCGCCAGGAGGATCTCGCGGTCGGTGAACTCGGGGTCGATCTCCGGCAGGGCGAAGGCGGCGTGATAGCCATCCCGGGCGTCGACGACCAGGACCAGGAGCAGCTTGTCTTTCCGCAGGTTTTCGCCGAGCGGCGCGCCGACGAGCTTCAGGACGTCGGCCAGGGGGATGCCCTCGAAGGTCGCGTCCTTGCCGTGATCGGCGACATGGACGGTCCGGCGCGGCAGCTTCGCCAGATCGGCCGCCGTCAGGCGGAGCGGCGAGCCGGTCTCGCCGGTGACCGTGAGCAGGACGTCTCCGGAAGGAGGAGCCTCCGCCGCCAGAAGGGGTGCCGGCGCGAGCAGGAGGCCGGCGGCGAGCAACGCGGACTGGATCAGCCTGAGAACCATGGACCACCTCCGAGCCGGACGATACCATCCTCCCTCGGTCGTCCAGGTCCGGTGCGCCGGTGCTAAGCTTCGCGGCCATGAATCCTACCGATCCACCCCTGGTGAGCGTCATCATGGGGAGCAAGTCCGACTGGGAGACGCTCGGCCATGCGGACGAGATGCTCACCCGCTTCGGCGTGCCCCATGAGTGCCACATCGTCTCCGCTCACCGGACTCCGGACTGGATGGCCGAGCTCGCGCGCGGCGCGGAAGGGCGGGGGATCGAGGTGGTGATCGCCGGCGCCGGCGGCGCCGCCCACCTGCCCGGCATGGTGGCGGCGCAGACGCTGCTGCCGGTGCTCGGCGTTCCCGTGCAGAGCCATGCCCTCAACGGCCTCGACTCGCTGCTGTCGATCGTGCAGATGCCCTCGGGCGTGCCGGTGGGAACGCTCGCCATCGGCAAGGCGGGAGCCGCCAACGCCGCCCTGCTGGCCGTGCGCATTCTGGCCACCACCCGGCCGGAGTTGCGGGAGGCGCTGCGCGCGTTCGTCGACGAGCAGACGCGCCGGGTGCGGGCCGAGACGCTCCCCTAGGTTCCGCATGGAAAGGATCATCCCGCCTGGCGCCACGGTCGGCGTGCTCGGCAGCGGCCAGCTCGGCCGCATGTTCGCCATCGCGGCGCGGCGGATGGGCTACCGCGTCCACACCCTCTCGCCCGACACCGACACGCCCACCGGCCAGGTGGCCGACCGAGAGATCCAGGCGGCCTATGACGACCTCGACGCGGTGCGCGATTTCGCGCGCGGCGTGGACGTCGTCACCTTCGAGTTCGAGAACGTCTCGGCCGCCGCCACCGAGGCCGCCGCCGCGCACGCGCCGGTGCGGCCGGCGGGCGCCGTCCTCCACACCACCCAGCACCGGCTGCGCGAGAAGACGTTCCTCTCCCAGGCCGGCATCCCGGTCGCCCCCTTCGCGCCGGTCCGCTCGCTCGACGATCTCGAAGCCGCCCTCGCCGCCCTCGGCACGCCGGCGGTGCTGAAGACGGCCGGCTGGGGCTACGACGGCAAGGGGCAGGTAAAGATCGCCGCTCCGGGTGAAGCCGCCGCGGCCTGGCGGACGATCGGCGGCCAGGAGGCGATCCTCGAGGCGTTCGTGGACTTCGACCGCGAGGTCTCGGTGGTAGCCGCCCGCGGCCTCGACGGTGCCTTCGCGCACTTCGGAGTGATCGAGAACCGCCACCAGCGGCACATCCTCGACGTCTCGATCGCGCCGGCCGCGGTGCCGCCGGCCGTGGAGAGGGAGGCGGTCGAGATCGCCCGCGGCATCCTGGAAGGGTTGGAGGTCGTGGGCGTGCTCTGCGTCGAGATGTTCCTCGGCCGCGATGGCCGCCTGCTGGTCAACGAGCTGGCGCCGCGCCCGCACAACTCCGGCCATCTCACCTTCGACGCCTGCGTCACCAGCCAGTTCGAGCAGCAGCTGCGGGCGATCTGCGGCCTGCCGCTCGGCTCTCCCGAGCTCCTCCGCCCCGCCGCGATGGCCAATCTTCTCGGCGACCTCTGGGCGGACGGCGATCCCGACTGGGCCGCCGCCTGCCGCTATCCAGGCGTCAAGCTCCACCTCTACGGCAAGGCCGATGCCCGGCCGGGCAGGAAGATGGGGCACCTCACCGCGCTGGCGGCGACGCCGGAGGCCGCGCTGGCGCAGGTGACCGCAGCGCGGCGGGCGCTGACTCCGTTACCTTAATCGTCGCCGTCGTGCTCCGGCGGGTACGCGGCGAAAAAGAAGGGGCGATGAAGCCGGCGTGAAATCACACTCGCGCGCGGATCGGCAGCACCACCATCGGCACGCCCACCCACTGGAGGCGGCGCTGGATGGCGCGGGCGGTCTCGCTGTGCAGGAAGCCGTAGTAAAAACGTTCCTGGCGGAAGACCAGCTTGCCGGTGAAGATCGTCGCCTTGGGGTAGAGCTTGGCGATCTGCTGGCAGAGGTCCGAGGCCTTGGAGACCACCTCGATGCCGACGTCCCAGACGGAGTCGGCGGCAAAGCCCATCCGCCGCGTCTTCTCCACGTATTTCTCCAGGTCCTGGGCGGTGTGGTGCTGGAGCGCCTCGATCTCCTCCTTGCCCTTGAACGAGCCGGAGTCGACCACCGCCACCGAGACGAAGATGAACTGTTTGTAGAGGCCCGGGAAGTAGCGCAGGATCGACAGCAGGGTGTGCACCCCGAAGCCGTTGTATTCATTGACCAGCAGCACCGCCGTGGGCAGCTTGGCGTCGAGGCTCTTGGGGCGCGCATCGCCGGTCGAGGGCAAGGTGTCGAGGACGTCGTCGAGCTGCCGCAGCCCCTCTTTCGCGCGGTGATAGTGGCCGTGGATGCCGTAGCAGATCGCCACGAAGATCGAGGTCAGCATCACCGTGACCCAGCCGCCGTGCGTGAAGCGCTCGATGACGGTGACCACCAGGATGCCCACGCAGAGCAGGAGCGCCACGACGTGGATCGCCAGATGCCGCTTCCGCGTCGGCTCCTTCGGGCGCTGCCACCAGAAGCGGGTCATGCCGAGCTGCGACAGCGAGAAGGTGAGGAACACGTTGATCGAATACATGTAGACCAGCACCTGCACGCTCCCCTGGGTGTAGAAGAGCATCGCCAGCGCCGCGATCCCCATCAGCAGCACGCCGTTCTGCATGCTGAGCTGCTCGGAGAGAGCGGCGAAGCGGTGCGGCAGGTAGGAGTCCACCGCCATGTTCGCCATCACCCGCGGGCCGTCGATGAAGCCCGCCTGGGCGGCGACGACCAGCAGCAGCCCCTCGGAGATCAGGGTGATCAGCACCAGCGCGTAGCCGATGGGGATGCCGCCGAGGTGCCAGGCGCCGAAGATGTCCTCGGAAAGGACGGCGTTCATCGTCTTGCCCGGGGCGTGCTGGACGTTGAGCAGCAGATAGCCGATCAGGATGCCGCCGGCGGTGAGGGCCAGCGAGACCGCCATGTAGACCATCGTCTTCTTGCCGGTGGCGACGCGCGGCTCGCGCATGATCTGCAGGCCGTTCGACACCGCCTCGATGCCGGTGTAGGTACCGCCGCCGAGGGCGTAGGCGCGCAGCAGCAGGAGCGCCATGCCGGTGAGCCCCAGCGTCGTCAGCCCGGAGTTGAACCCCTGGTGGAGCTGGTGAGTGACCTCGGGGATCTTGTGGAGATGGCTGAAGATCGCCCAGCCGATCAGCAGGGCATGGGTGGCCAGGAAGACCAGGAAGACGGGGAGCAGCGCCTGGACCGACTCCTTGACCCCGCGCAGGTTGAGCCCGATCAGTAGCACGATCACCGCCGCTTCCACCGGCAGCTTCAGGAAAACCCAGTGTGGCGGCAGGAAGCTGAAGATGGCGTTGCCGCCCGAGGCGATCGAGACGGTGATGGTGAGCACGTAGTCGACCACCAGCGCGCAGCCGGAGACGACGCCGGTCTTGGGTCCCAGCAGGTGCGAGGCGACGACGTAACCGCCGCCGCCGGTGGGGAAGCGCTCGATGATGGCGCTGTACGACGCCGAGATGATCAGCACGGTGAGCGCCGTGGCGAGCGCCAGGCCGACGGCGAGGTAGGTGTGGGTGCCCAGCGCCAGGAACGCCTCTTCCGGGCCGTAGGCCGAGGAGGAGAGGCCGTCCGCCCCCAGCCCCACCCAGGCGAGGAAGGCGATCAGCGTCATGCTGTGGAGCTGAGAGGTGTCCCCCACGTCGCGGGGGGCGCCGAGGAGCACGCGGCGGACGCGGCTGGTGAGGCTTTCCTGGTGCGCCTGAAGCTCCGGGTCCGTCTCGCTCATCGCAAGGACTCTCCCCGATCCCCCGCCCATATGCAGTCCATCCCGCCATCCTCGCGGACGTTGCAGGCCATCGCAGCGGAGGGGGATGAAGGAAAAAAGGTAGGACCGCCTTACGGCTGCCCTACCTTTGGAACGCCTTGCGGCGGATGATTCGAAATGGTTGCGGGGACAGGATTTGAACCTGTGACCTTTGGGTTATGAGCCCAACGAGCTACCAGACTGCTCCACCCCGCGTCAGTGATTCGCCACGCCCCCTTTCGGAAGCAGGAAAGCGATACTGCCATGAGAACCGGAGACTGTCAACCTGAATTCCCGAGTGGGAGAAGATGTAGGGGCGAAGCATGCTGCGCCCCTACGCGCCGCCTTTCTCCGGCGGGCCTACTCGATATACCCCAGCGACCGCAGCTTCTCCTGCGCCGCCCGCGCGGCGTCCGTCGTCCCCTTGCCCTCGGTGCGGGCGAGCCAGCGGGTCAGCGCGTCGTGCAGGGCGGCGTAGGCGCGGCGCTGGCTGGTCAGCACGTTCTTCGTCTCGCCCGGGTCGGTCTGGAGATCGAAGAGGAGGGGCGGATCGCCGTCGAGGTCCTGGATCAGCTTGAAATGGCCGTCGGAGGCACTGCGCAGGGACCCCTCGAGGCCGTACTGGATCTCGCCGGCGTCCGCCTTTTCGCTCCCCTCGATCGCTCCGCGCAGGCTCCTCCCCTCGAACGGCTGCCCCTTGGCGTCGACGCCCAGGTTGATCCCCAGGTTGATCCCCAAATAATCGAGGACGGTGGGGACCACGTCGAGGCTCTGCACGGGGCGCGCGACGATCCGCGGCGCGGCGCCCGGCACCCGCACCAGCAGCGGCACGTGGAGGGTGGTGTCGAAGAGGTTCCGGCAGTGCTTGACGTCGCCGTGCTCGAGGAACTCCTCGCCGTGATCGGCGATGAAGACCACGATCGAGTCGTCGAGCAGCCCGGTCCGGCGGAGGCTCGCCTGCAAAGTGGCGAACTGCGCGTCGAAATAGGAGATCTCGGCGTCGTAGAGGTCCTTCAGGTAGCGCACGTCGTCGGGCGTGAAGCCGGGGTTCGGCTTGCCCTTGTAGAGCCAGTCGCCGATCGGGTTGGGGTCGCCGCGGCGCACCCAGGCCTTGTCCGGCCGGCCGGTGGCGTATTTGCGGCGCCAGCCCGGCGGCGGCTGGTAGGGGCCGTGGGGATCGATGAAGTGCAGATAGAGGAAGAGCGGCTTGGGCCCTTCCTTGAGATGCTCGGCGGCGGCCGCGTTGACGCACTCGGCCGGCTTCCAGACGCAGTCCTCGTGGAAGACGTCGAAGCCGCGCTCGAAGCCGCCGCTGGGGTTGAATCGGCTGGGCGAGCGCCGCACGATCGGGCTGGCGGAGATGGCGACCGTGTGGAAGCCGCGCTGGTGGAGGATTTCGGCGAGCGACGGGATCCCCGCCGGGATGCCCAGCTTCTGGTCCGGCTGGCCGAGGAAGGCGGCGGGCCAGCGCGAGGTGAGGATCGAGTTGACCGACGGAAAGGTGCAGGGCGCCTGGGTGCGGTTGGCGTCGAATTTCACCGCCTCGCGGGCGAAGGCGTCGACGGCCGGGCTGGTGGCGCGGGCGTAGCCGTAGGCGCTCAGGCGGTCGGCCCGCAGGGTGTCGACCAGGATCAGGATGACGTTGCGCGGGCGCTGGGGTCGCGTTCGCGCCGCCGGCCGGTGGCAGGCGAGCAGGAGGAGCGCGGCGGCGAGGACGGGGAGGTGGAGGCGGCGCATACGGCGCTAATTCTGCTCGATTCCGGCGATGCCGAGCGAGCGGGGGGCGAGGACGGACGGCGCCGAGACGGCGTGCGCGGCGTGAACGGTGACGTCCAGCGCCGCTCCCGCCGGCAGGTCGGTGGGGATCGGCACCCGCACGATCAGCGGGTCGGGGCTCGAGGCCGAGAGCTCGGCCCGCGCCTCCGTGCCGCCGCCGGGCGAGGGGATCGAGACGCGGACGGCCAGCGGCAGCAGCGAAGGCGCGTTCGGCAGCCGCCGGAGGGCGACCTCGACGCGAGTGGCGCCCGCCCGCCGCCGCACCAGCACGGTCGTCACCTTGCCGATCTGGCCGGTCTCGCACTCGATCGTGCCCACGCACTGAGGATCGGCGTCCGGGCCGGGCGCGTAGCGCTCGGGGAGCTCCGCCGTCCCGGCCGCCAGCAGCGCCGGCAGCCCGGCGGTGTCGGCCGCGGCGGGTGGACGGCGGCGCAGCGGGACGTCGGCCTCCGTCTCGTCCGGCGTCGCGGGCGCCGGTGCTTGCGGCCAGCCGAGGAGCTCGGCCAGCCCGCGGTAGACCATGCGCGCGTAGAGACGGTTGGCGGGCGGAGTGCCGTGGAAGAACGGCGCCGGGTTGCGCCAGCGGGGGCTCGCCAGGCGGTGTGGAGTGATCAGGTAGGGTGCGGTGATGCCGGACTCCGCGATCAGCGAGTGCGCGAAGGGCTCGTCCCAGGTGGCGGTGAAGTAGATCAGCAGCGGCACGCCACGAGCGCGCAGCCGCTCGTCCAGCCAGCGGATCTCGTCGAAATCCCGGCGCCAGCGGGAGCGCAGCACGAAGGAATCGACGAGCCGCGGATAGACCAGCGGCTGGTCGGCGCCGAAGTCGTCACGCTCGACTCCCATCGTGGTCAGCGAGCCGTCGGGGAGCACTTTGGCGGAGCTGTCGGCGTCGTTGGCCGTCGGGCAGATCACCACGGCGTCCGGGCGGAAGAGATCGTAGAAGAAATCGAGCGCGGCGATCTCGTTGAGCGTGTTGTAGCCGGGGAGCGCGAGGTTGAACGCCCGCACCGGCCGGCCCTTTCCGGCGCCGAGGCGGCCGGCGAGCTCGGCGAAGCGCGCCGGGAAGCTCTCCGCCTCGCGGATCCCCATGCCGTAGGTCCAGGAATCGCCCAGAAAGAGGACGCGGAAGGCCTTCTCGCCGCCGCGCCGTCCCGGCGGGCTGGGAGTGCGGTAGCCGAGCTCGTTCGAGTCGAAGGCGTCCCCCCAGGCCGTGATCCGCGCCGCCGGCCGGAGCGTGTAGGCGATGGCCGGTTCGAACAGCGCCGGCACGAAGACTCCCGGGCTGACGGCGATCATCTCGCGCGCCAGCGCCTGCCGCTGCGCCGGGCTCAGGGCGGCGAGGGAGGTCCGCTGGCGGGCGGCCCGCTGCCACCCCCAGGCGCACACCAGCGCGAGCGCCAGGAACGCCGAGGCGAGCACCAGGAGGGCGCGGGCCAGGCGCGGCGAAACCTCACTTTCGGGCATCGTATTTGCTGAGATCTGCGCGCGAAGGGGTCCGTGATCGTGAAAACGCTTGAGCCTGCGGGGGTTTGACGATAACCTTTCCACCGGAGTCTAGCGAAAAACCAGCCTCGGGAGGTAGGGATGTTCTGTATTGAAGAGATCGTCGCGCGCGAGATCCTCGACTCGCGAGGGAATCCGACCCTGGAGGTCGACGTCGTTCTCGACGGTGGCGTCGGCGGGCGGGCGGCGGTGCCTTCGGGCGCCTCGACCGGCAGCCGCGAGGCCCTCGAGCTGCGCGACGGCGGCAAGCGTTACAACGGCAAGGGAGTGCGGAAGGCCTGCGCCAACGTCCAGGACGAGATCGCGCCGCGGCTGCGCGGCAACGACGCCCGCGACCAGGCGCGCATCGACAAGGCGCTGCTCGATCTCGACGGCACGCCGGACAAGAGCCGGCTCGGCGCCAACGCCATGCTCGGCGTCTCGCTGGCGGTGGCCCGCGCCGCGGCCGAGGCGAGCGGCCTGCCGCTCTACGCCTACGTCGGCGGCCCCGCCGCCACCGTGCTGCCGGTGCCGATGCTCAACGTGCTCAACGGCGGCGCCCACGCCGACAACTCGGTGGACATCCAGGAGTTCATGGTCGTGCCGCTCGGCTTCGACCGCTTCGCCGACGCGCTGCGCGCGGGCGTCGAGATCTACCACACGCTCAAGGGCGTGCTGAAGAAGGCCGGCCTGGTCACCGCCGTCGGCGACGAGGGGGGGTTCGCGCCCAACCTCAAGAGCAACCGCGAGGCGCTCGACCTGCTGATGTCGGCGATCGACAAGGCCGGCTACAAGCCCGGCAAGGAGATCGGCCTGGCGCTCGACGTCGCCGCCAGCGAGCTGGTGGAGAAGGAGAAGGACAAGAAGGGCAAGGGGGCCGTGCGCTACGCCCTCGCCGGCGAGGGGCGGACCGGCCTTGCCAGCGCCGATCTGATCGCCCTCTATCGCGAGTGGCTCGACGCCTATCCGCTGGTCTCCATCGAGGACGGCCTGGCCGAGAACGATTGGGACGGCTGGAAGCAGATGACCACGGAGCTGGGCCGCCGGGTGCAGATCGTCGGCGACGACCTGTTCGTCACCAACCCCGAGATCCTCGCCAAGGGGATCGCCCAGGGGCTCGCCAACGCGCTCCTCGTCAAGGTCAACCAGATCGGCACCCTGACCGAGACGCTGGAGGCGGTGGAGATGGCGAAGACGCACGCCTACGCCAACGTCCTGAGCCACCGCTCGGGCGAGACCGAGGACACGATCATCGCCGACCTCGCGGTCGCCACCCGGGCAGGGCAGATCAAGACGGGGGCCCCCTGCCGCAGCGACCGCGTCGCCAAGTACAACCGTCTCCTGCGCATCGAAGAGGAGTTGGAAGGCGTGGCCTCCTACCCCGGAGCCAAGGCCTTTCCCCGTTGGACACCGTGACGCAGTCCCCCGAGTCGCCCGCCCGGAGCGATTCCTTCCGCCCCGTGCTGGGCGCGGCGGTCTTTCTCGCTTTCGCGCTGCTGGCGATCGCCGGGCTGAAGGGGAACCGCGACCTGCAGGCGGCGCGCTCCCGCGAACGGACGCTGACCGAGAAAATCGCCGCCACCCGCGCCGAGAGCGAGCGGCTGCGGGTGCGCATCGACCGCCTGAGCCACGATCCCGGCATGCTCGAGCGCCTCGCCCGCGAGGACCTCGGGCTGGTCCGTCCCGGCGACATGATCATCGAGCTGCCGGACCCCGGCGCGCCGCCTCCCCCGTTTCCGGCAGCCGCGCCGCCGGCCGTCGTGCCGGTCGCCGTCGCGATCCCGACGCCGCCCTCCCCCGCTCCCGTCCGCCCGCCCGTTCCGTGATCGAGCGGCTCTTCCACGTCCGCGCGGCGGGATCGACGCCCGGGAAGGAGGTCCTCGGCGGCCTGACGACGTTCCTCACCATGGCCTACATCCTGGCCGTGAATCCGGTCTTCCTCCAGGCCGCGGGGATGCCGCTCCAGGGAGCGATCGTGGCCACCGCGGTCAGCGCCGCCTTCGCCACCCTGCTGATGGCCTTCGTCGCCAACGTTCCCGTGGCCCTCGCTCCCGGCATGGGGATGAACGCCTTCTTCGCCTACGGCGTCTGTCTCGGCGCGGGGGTGAAGTGGCAGGTGGCGCTGGGGCTGGTCTTCTGGGCCGGGATCGCCTTCGTGCTGCTGACGGTGACCGGCGCGCGGCGGGTGCTGGTGCGGGCGGTGCCGGACGTCCTCAAGCTCGCCGGCGCGGTCGGCATCGGCCTGTTCATCGCCTTCATCGGCATGCAGCACGGCGGCCTGATCCGGGCGGACAAGAACACGCTGGTGGCGCTCGGCGACCTGCGCTCGCCGGCCGCCCTGCTGACCCTGTTCGGCCTCGCCGTGTCGCTCGTCCTGATGGCCGCCGGCGTGACCACGGCGATCTTCTGGGGGCTCGCCGCCACCCTCGCCGCCGCGCTGGTCACCGGCCAGGCGGCCTTGCCGGCAGCCCTCGTCTCAGCTCCCAGCCTCACCCTTCCCGGCCTCCAGATCGATCTCCTCGGCGCCCTGCGGATCGAGTACGTGCCGCTGATGCTGGTGATCCTCTTCTTCGCCCTCTTCGACACGCTGGGAACGCTGATGGGGATCGCCCATCAGGCCGGCCTGCTGCGCGACGGCGAGCTGCCGCGGCTCGGCCGCGCCCTGGGGGTCGACGCGGCTGGAATGGTCGGCGGCGCGCTCTTCGGCACCTCGCCGGTGACGTGCTATATCGAGAGCGGCTCGGGAGTCGCGGTAGGCGCGCGGACGGGGCTCGCCAGCCTGGTCACCGGCGCGCTGCTGCTGCTCTCGCTCTTCCTTACTCCGCTGGTCGGCGTGATCAGCCATGCCGACGCCACCGGGCTCACTCCGATCACGGCGCCGGCCCTGATCCTGGTCGGCACGCTGATGGTGCGCGCGGTGCGGGAGATCGACTGGAACGACCTGACGGAAGCCGCGCCGGCCTTCTTCACCGCCCTCCTGATGCCGCTCACCTTCAACATCTCGCACGGTCTGGCGGCGGGGATCATCGTCTACGCCCTGACCAAGCTGGCCGCCCGGCGCGGCGGCGAGGTGCACTGGCTCATGTACGCGCTGGCCGTGGGGTTCGTCCTGCGGTATGCGCTGCTGCCGGTGTAGACGGGAACAGAAAAAAATGGGTGGCCCGCCGCATTCCCGGACGGATCTGCCGCATGCCCCGCCGGGCCAACGGCGCGCCCGAACGGATGTACCGCGTACTTCAGCAGACATGCCGCTAGCCTCGACGAACTAACGGCATAATGAAACGGTCATGCCGCATACATCGAAGGATACGCGGTATATCCAGAGTGATATACCGTCAAATGAGACAGACAAGCGGTATCGCTTGGTGACCCTGCCGCCAGCTTGGCTGGAGGACTCGAGTCAAGGCCCGGACAAGCGGCATGCGCCGCCGCGTATGCGGCGTTTACGGCGGTCCGCCTTTCCTTCCCCAGTCGACTTGCGGAACGTCTCCCAGGGCTGGACGGGCGGGCAGGCGAGCAGGCCCCTAAGGTAAGATCCCACGGTGAGAGGAGCGACATCGTGGTGACCCGCAATCCACCCCCCGCGCGCATGAACCTGGGCGGCTTCGGCCTCGGCGGACCGGCGCCCCGCGACG
>DATBAW010000194.1:0-28783 GCA_036271335.1 Thermoanaerobaculia bacterium | reverse complement strand
CCGCGGCATGACGTTGGCGACGTTCATGGTGAAGACGTTTGGCCGCTGCTGCTCCAGTAAGGCCGCGCTCTTCCCCGCCGCTTGCGCCGCCTCGAACTCCTTCTTGGCCGCCTGCTTCTCGCGGATCTGCGCGCGGATGCGCTGATCGCCCACCTGCATCGTCATGCCGTGCACCGCCGCCCGCGTGGAGGCCGGAAAGACGTACTTCGCGTTCAGCGGGCGATTCCCCTCGTTGCGGTAGACCTGGGTGACCAGGACGTCGGCGATGACGCCCACGATGTGGACGTCGGCGTGGGTCTCCTTGAGCGGCAGGTGGTCGACCGCGGGGTCGCCGTTCTCGACGAAGAAGTAGGGCGACAGGGTTTTATCAGGATTCGCATCCTTGGCCGTCTCGGCGGCGCTCGGGCGCGTGACCAGAAGAGCTAGCCCTAAACTCAACAAGACTGCTGGAAATGACCGTTTCATCTCATCCTCCTTGGCAGGGAGAATCCCCTTGCCATGGAGCCACTCTGCCGTTCACAGAGGAACGGTGTATGAACTCGGAGTGAAGATCGCGCGCGGCCCGACGCAGTGCCTCTTTTTTGTCGTCTTTGCGTGACCGCCCTGCCGTTTGCGCGGGCCCCCCCCTTCCGCTATGCTGCCGCCATCCTCCTGGGCTCTTGAGCGGTGCTGCAAGGTGACCGGAAAATCCTGTTGGCAGGATTTGCCTTGCTCCGCCGTTCCATAGCGAATTCTGAACCGTTATGGAGGCAGGTAGCTGATCAGGATGGGTTGACGGGCAAAACAATCGGTTTATGAACAAGGAGGAACTTTGCGATGAGCTACTTTGATGACGAGGAGTTGGACTTCCTGAGCCTCGATGGCGGTGATGACGACGACGATGACGGCGGTGGCGAGGAAGAAGGCGGCGACGACGACGAGGACGATGCGGCCGACGACGCCGAAGGCGATGACGCCGAAGGCGATGACGCCGAAGGCGATGATGACGCTGAGGGCGACGACGACGCTGAAGGCGATGATGATGACGCTGAGGGCGACGATGATGCCGAAGGCGATGATGACGACGCCGAGGGCGACGACGATGCCGAAGGCGATGATGACGACGCTGAGGACGACGACGACGCTGAAGGCGATGATGATGACGCTGAGGGCGATGACGACGCAGAAGGCGATGATGACGACGCCGAAGGCGACGACGATGCAGAAGGCGATGATGACGACGCCGAGGACGACGACGACGAAGGTGATGACGACGATGCCGACGACGATGATGATGACGAAGAGGATGAGGACGACGACGACGGCGAGCTCGACGAAGACGACGAGCTGATCCCCGTCGAGGACGAGGACATCCGCTCCAGCGCGGAGGACTTCCCCAATGCCAGCGCGGAGGACTTCGTGGCCGACACCGGCACCTGGACCGCGGAGGACTACGTCCAGTCGGCCGAGCGCATCTTCGGCAACAACGAGTACTTCGGCGAGTCCCCCGACCAGCGCTACCTCGACCTGGGCTGGGAGCCTCTCGATCCGGCGCAGAGCGACAGCTACTACCTCCTCCTCACCGAGCAGGCGCCGGAAGCCGCCAAGTCGGTCTCCTTCTTCAATAATGGCGGCACGGTCGTCGCGACGGGTTTCGTCACCTGGGTGGTCATCTCCCAGCTGAAGAAGCTCATGCCCAACATCGACTGGAGCGACGTGAACGTCACGGTCCCCGATCACCCGTCGGACGTGAACCGCAAGCGCGAGCCGCTGAAGCCGCTGCCGACCGCCATCACCAGCGTCGATCCGGCCGATTCGGTCGACCTCCGCAAGTACGCCACGCCTGTCGGCGACCAGGGGCAGACCATGCGCTGCTCCGCCTTCGCCTGGACGCACGGCAACGAGCTCCTCCACAACATGCTCGGCCTCGAGGTGCCGCCGCTGGCGTGCAGCTTCACCATGCTCCAGTTCCAGCAGATGCAGGGAGACGCGAAGGACTTCGCGTACGCCTACTCCGGCGGCCAGGGCACGGTCGGCGGCGCCGATCCCGGCAAGCTGCTCGCCAAGCAGGGCACGGCTCCCGAGGAATTCTGGAAGAACGACTCGTCCGACCCGACGATCAGCGCGGAGGAGATGGCCCAGCACGCCGCGAAGTACAAGCTGCCCGCCAAGGTGCAGCCCATCGACCTCGAGGATCTGCGCCAGGTGCTCGCGGCGGGCTATCCGGTGCACATCGGCATGAATACCGGCGAGGCGTTCCAGAAGATCGGCCGCGACGGCGTGCTCAACGCCGCCGAAAAGCCCAGCGGCGACCACGGACGCCATGCCATGCTGGTGGTCGGCTACATCGGTAACTACTTCATCGTCAAGAACTCGTGGGGAGAGGAGTGGGGGGACAAGGGCTACTTCTACGTGCCGAAAAACGTTCTGCACGATGCCGAAGCCGAGCTCACCGCCATGATTCCCACCAAGGGTGGAGACGACAAGAAGGGCGACAAGGTCGCGCCGAAGTGAGCGATGGAGCGGAGACTCCGCGGCTGTCTCTGGTGACCGACGCCGGTGAGCTCCTGCCGGCCCGCCTCGAGCTTTCAGAGTCGAGCGGGCCGGTGTCGCCGCGCTACCAGTACACCACCCGTGTGGCCGTCACCGTGGCGCCGCCAGCCAACGCTCCGCTCCTGGCCATCGAGCACGTCGCCGACTACGTCGGCGGCGTGCCCTCTTTCGAGGTGCACACCTCCGATCCTCTGGCGAAAGATCGCTACGAGCAGCTCTGGGCGGACCTCCTTGCCCAGGACGTCTTCAGTCTGGGCGGTGATCTCGCCGCCGACAAGCGCGACCGCACCGGCGTGAGCTTCAACCACGTCGAAATCGTGCTCGGCGATCCCGACCACGGCGGCTCCCGCGTCCGCTTCGACTACCTCCTGCCGCAGCTGAAGCTGCCCGAAAACCGGCAGCGCGGCGCCGTGATCGAGATCCTGAAGTCGCTGGTCCCGAAAGCTCAGCCGGGCTGAAAGCCATCAATACCGCTGCGCGTTGTTGTGGCTCAGCTGGTGGATCTCCTCGTCCTTGAGGTCGGCCGAGAGACTCGCGCACCAGACGTGCATCTCCCGGCAGGCCCAGTAGGCGTCCACCGGATAGGCCTTGCCCAGAAAGACCGGCCAGTTGCAGGCGACGTAGCGCAGGCCGTTGTACCAGAGGGTGATCAGCGCGTCCGGACCGCCGGCCGCGCGCAGGCGCTCGACGTTGCGCTGGAAGCGGTACCAGCGGCCGAGCTCCGCCAGCGGCGGATCGAGCGGCCGCGCCACGCCGCCGCTGGCGGGAAAGCCCTCGGTCTCGCGCTCGAGCAGCTGGATGAGCGCCTCCACCTGGCGGGAGCGGAGGCTCGCGGCGAGCCCCCCTCCCACCGTCTGGCTCCAGGCGCCTTCGGCCACCGCCGCCAACGCTTCCAGCTCCTTCTCCACCGACTCTCCCACTCCCCGCGCCGTCAGGGCCACGTCCTGCACCCCCAGCTCCAGCCCACGCGCCAGGATGCGCGTATGGCCGGCCCCCTCCAGGACCTGAGCCCAATCGCCGGCGAGAGCCTCCAGCTCGGCGGTCCGGACGGGGCGTCCGCCGGCGGCCTGGGAGAGGAGCCGCAGATGCCGCATCCAGACGCTGCCGCCTGTCTCCGCCGGCGGAGCGCCCGCGCGCCTCTTTTTCCGCGCCGTCAGAGCTTCCCTCACATAGGGGAGGGTGGCGCGCCGATCCGGCGCCAGGATCCAGGCGAGCCAGAGGAGCAGCGGCCGGGGAGGAACATCCAGATGGGCCTGGGCGAGCGACCGCAGCAACCGCACGCCACGGCCGCGGGCGGGCCCCAGACGGCGCAGGACGCGCCGCCAGTCGCGCCGGCGGACGGCAGGCCAGGCCACCAGCTCCGCCCCTTGAGACCGCAGGCGAGCCTGGGGAAGACGGCCGTGCCGGTGAACGCCCGCGAGGATCAGGTCCGCGACGCGCGGATCTTCCTCGTCCGCCTGGAGAGCCAGGGCGAAGACCGTCCAGGGCGCCACCCGGCCAGGCCCCGGCTGCCAATGCCGGTCGTAGGCGGACGCGAGCAGCTGCATCTCTCCCTTCCGGTCCTCGAGGCTCCAGTGGAACGCCACCCGGAGCGTTCCCCGCGCCGCGCGGATCCAGCCGCGCGGGCCCAGCACCCGCCAGGCCAGCCAACGGGGGAGACGGAAGATCAGATCGAACGACAGGGCGATCGCCACGGTCGCTACGACAACGTCCTCGAACAACGCTCCGGCCATCAGTCCGACGACGAGGGCCAGCGTCGCGGCGACCGTGATGTAGACATAGTGAATGAAGGTCAGCGGCGTGCGCAGGACTCCGCCCCTCTTGGTCCGGCCCTTCGCCGGCGCCGGCGAGGACGGCCGGTACCCCTTGGCGATCAGACGGATCAGCCAGAACACCACCCAGACCAGCGGCACGATGGGCACGAAGAGCATCAGGAGATCCCGTTCACCCACCACTCGTGAGCCAGACGCCGCGCGGGATCGCGCAGCTCGGCCAGGGCGACGCGCACCAGCTCGGGCGTCCTCTCGCGAGGGCCCAGAGGGGTGGCGTAGGTGGCCGCGTCGGCGAGGCCGGCCGCCAGCATCGCCAGCAGCTTGGCCCCCTCCCGCTCGATCTCCTCGCGCCGCGCCGTGGGGGTCAGCGCGAGGACCAGGAACGGATTGGCGAGATGCCGGTGCAGGAAGTTCTCGCAGTCCGCGCTGGGCGTCGCCATCAGCGGACCCCCGAGCCGAAGCTGCGGGCGCGCTCCTCGCTCGTGCCCGGGAAGAGGTCGTCCAGCAAGCGGTTGATCCGCCGCAGCTCCATCGAGTTGCCGCCGTCGCGGGCCCTGCGCCCTTCGTCGAGCAGGGTCCGCACGCGCACCGGATCGGTGGCGTCCGCCGCATGCCGCAGGTACCAGTCGAAATTCCACCCCTCCGCGCGAGGGTCACGGCTGTAGGCGGAGCTCGCCAGTGTCTCGAGCACCCGGACCTGTCGCTCCAGCGCCACGGCGTCGCGCGATCTCCGGGCTTCCGCCAGGGCGTTCAGGGCGCGCTCGCTGAGCTCCTGCTCGGCCTCCGAGCCGAGACCGGAGATCCACGAGAGGGACCGTGCGATCTCGTGATCCATCTCGGCCTCGAAAGACGGCCAGTCGAGCTGCGACTCGGTGGCTTCGAGCGAGCCGTTGAGGTCGAGCAGCAGGCGGTGGACGCGGGCCGCGGCGTCGGTGTCGCCGCCGGCGGCGGCCTGCAGGCCGCTGCGGGCCTCGGCGAGCAGCCCGGCGGCGCCGTTCATCGTCCGCACCAGGGCGGGATCGCCGCCGGCGAAACCGCGCCGCCGCACCTCGGCCACCCGCCGCTCCGCGTCCGCCAGCTCGGTCGCCAGCACCTCCGGCGAGGCCGACGGGACGAGCACGTGGACCACGTCCTCGAAGCTCTCGCCCAGATCCGGCAGATCGGCGCGGGCATGGAGCTGGCCCGAGCGGTCGAGGTGGAGCATGACCTCGATCCGCGAGCCCGCCGGCAGATCACGCTTGAGCCCGGTACCGCGGATCTCCAGGGTGCCGATCAGCCGGTTGAGATGGGCCTTGGAGAACTCGCCCTGGATCACCGGGATCGCCAGAGCGTCCTCGGCGCTGCCGGCGGCCACGCGCCGGATCGCCTGGTGCACCGCCGTGCGCCGCGCCGGCAGCGGCGTCCCCTTCTCGAAATAGGAGAGGACCGTATCGTCGGAGCGGGCGACGCCGACGCTGCGGGAGAGGGGAGGATCGGTGATCGAGACGCCGTGGACGATGGCGATCTCCGGCGTCCGCAGCGCCACCTCCTGGCCTGAGGGCGCGAACGCCGAGAGGCGGAAGTGGTTCTGGCAATGGCGCTCGAGCCGCACCTGCGCCACGAAGCTCCCCTCCGCGCTCACCGCCGCCTCCTCGCTGGTGAACCCACCGTCCAGCCGGGCGATCCTCACTTTCACGGGCAGTGCCTCGCCCTTCTCCGGCAGGAAGCGGCCGACCACGAAGGGCTCCGTGTCGACCGTCACCGCCGGGTGCTCCATCCGCACCACCATGCCGGTGGGCGCCTGGGCGGACGGCGTCGACGGCCGCGCGCTCAGGGCCGTGGTGGCGGCGTAGAGCGCGGCCCCCCGCGCGACCAGGGTCATCGGGTCGATCCCCTCGGCCACCCGGCCGCCAAAGAAGCCGCCGATCCGTCCCCGCAGGGCGGGCATGAGGGTGGGACCGCCGACGAAGACCACCCGCCCGACGTCGTCGGCGCTCAGGCGGTTCCGTTCCAGCACCGTCTGGCAGACGCCGAGGCTGCGCTCGATCAGCGGCGCCACCAGCCGCTCCAGATCGGCGCGGCTCACCGGCACATCCGCATCCAGCGGGTCCGCCGCCGGATCGGCCTGGAAGTCGGCGCAGACGATCGACGTGTGATCCAGGCGCGAGAGATCGATCTTCGCCTGCTCGCAGGCCGCCTTGAGCTTGCTCAGGGAGCGGCGATGCGCCGGGTTGGCCCGGCTGAGCGGCGCCGCGCCGGTCTCGGCCGCCAGCCGGGACGCCGCCCAGTCGGTGAGGATGTTGTCGAAGTCCTTCCCGCCGAGGAAGTTGTCGCCGCCATGATCGACCACCCGCAGCCACCCCTCGCGGGTCTCGAGCAGCGAGACGTCCAGCGTGCCCCCTCCCAGGTCGTAGACCAGCCAGAACCCCTCCGAGTCCGCCCGCCAGCCGGCTGCGATGGCGCTGGCGACCGGCTCCTGGATGAGCGTCACCTCGGCGAGGCCGGCGAGCTTGCCCGCCTGCACGGTGGCATGGTTCTGGGGGAGCTCGAACAGGGCCGGCGTGGAGATCACCGCCGCGGCCGGACGATAGCCCAGGGCGGCCTCGGCGTCGGCCAGCAGCGAGGTCAGGACCTGCGCCGAGAGCTCCTCGGGGAGGAACGTCTTTCCCGACGCCTCGAAGCGGAGCCGCTCCGCGGTCCCCATCAGCCGCTTGAACTCGCTCCGCGTGTTGGCCGGATCGGTCTCCAGGAACCGGAAGGCGCGCCGGCCCACCAGGAGCGAGCCGCGAGAGTCGACCCGCACCACGGAGGGCGTCAGCATCTCTCCCAGGGCATTGGGCACCACGGCGAGCGCGGAGCCATCGAAAGTGGCCAGAACGGAGTTGGTGGTCCCGAGGTCGATCCCGACGTGCATCCCGCTTCGCCTCCAAGGAAGAATGCCCGATCATACCGGATCGTTTCAGCTCTTCCCGGAGTCTCCCGAGGCGGCCCTAGACAGGCCGCCCCGGGATCGATGGCGGCAGGACGGCGATCAATAGCAGGTGGTGTAGTGGCAGCTGTCGGTAGCGCAGTAGTTGACCGAGCAGCCGGCCGCCTTGGAGGGGGGGATGGGGAGGACGCCGCCGTTCACCTGCGTCAGCGTGTCGCCGTCGAGCAGGTTGATCGTCTCACGGGAAAGGCTCAGTCGCTTGATCTGCTTTTTCATGATTTATTCCTTGTGGGTATCGCGGCGTCGCCGCGGGGTTTACATCGATGAGGCGACGCGGCGGGAGAAACCACAACAACGGGGCGGCTCAGCGGACGACGATCTCGGCGCCGAGCCTCACGTCGGCCTTCGCGGCGAGAGCGGCGCTGGTGTCCTTTTCGAGGTTGGACACGGGAGGCGGCAGAGGGCGGTCGGCGCGCATCAGGAGAGGCTGATAGCGTCCGACGGCGTCGAGGAGAACGGCGGCGCGCACCTCGTCCTTCCGGCGGGAGCAGGGGCGTTCGGTCGAGCAGCGCAACACCAGCTCGGTGTCGTTGCGGTAGACGCGCAGCTCCGCGTAGGGCGCGCCGCCGGCCACCGCCGTGAGCCGCAGGAGGTCGCCCGGCTGGGCCTCCCCGCCGCGGCGGACGGTGGCGGCCGCCTGGACCTCGACGCTCAGCGACGGCGGCTGCGGCTCGGGGGGGCGGACCAGGACGAGGGCCAGCGACGCCGCCACCGCCGCTCCCACCGGCACGAGCCAGCCGCGCCAGCCGGACCACCTCGACCTCCGGCGCTCCTGGCGCTGCTCGATCCGCTCCCAGACGCGGCCCTTCCAGCCCACCGGCGGCTCGTCTTCGGCGCCGAGGCCGGCCATCTCCACGGAGAGCCGTTCGTAAAAGGCCCGTGCGGCCAGGCAGTCCGGGCAGGTCGCGAAGTGCTCGTCGAGAGGGAGACCCTGCTCGAGGAGCAGGAGCCCTTCCATCTCGAACCGGTCGCACGGGCTCAAAGGGTCACCCCCTTCGCTTCCAGGCAGCGGCGCAGGAGAGGCAGGGCGCGGGCGACGCGGACCTGGAGAGCCGGCGCCTTCTCCTCGGAAAGACGGGCGATCTCGGGGTAGGACAGCCCCTGCTGGAAGCGCAGCAGGAGAGTGTCCCTGGCGCGCGGCGCCAGGGAGTGCAGGCAGTCCGACAACATCCGGGCGCGGGCGCGCTCCGCCAGGCGGTCCTCCACGCTGGCGCCCGGTCCCGGCAGGTCCGGCACGGCGTCCAACGGATCGAACCGGTTTTCGCGGCGCCGGTTCATCTTGAGGAGATCCAGACAGCGGTGGTGGGCGATGCCGAACAGCCAGGTGCGCAGCGAGGAGCGGCGGCCGAACCGCGCCAGACTCTCGTAAGCCTGAATGAAGGTCATCTGGTGCACCTCCTGCGCCAGGTCATCGTCTGCCATCATCCGCCGGCAATACCGGTAAACGGCGGAGCCATAGACGCGCATCAGAACGGCCAGGGCCTCGGCGGAGCTCCCCCTTTCGAGAGCCGCCAGAGCGTCTTTCTCGGCATCCGGCTCCGAGGGGGGAGCCGCGCGAGACCCTTGACCCCACGACATGGCCGGCTATTGCCGGGTTCCCCTGCCGCTCGGACGAGGTCTGGAGGCCACGACGCTCACGGTATGGACCGGCGGTGGCGGCCCCGGCGGCGTGGGGCACAGCGCGTGCCCGTGCCCGCACAGGGGCACCTCCTCCGACGGCAGCAACAGCGAGAGACCGTAGGCCTTGAGCTCATCCAGGAAGCTCCCCAAGTGGAGGGAAGCGGCACCGGCCGCTAGGGGCTGCGCTTGCGCGGCGACCCCGGAGCCGAGGGTTAGAAGCAGTGTGGTGGCGATCCGGCAAATCCAACGACTCGACATGTCTGTCTCCTTTTCACGGAAGCTTCTATCTCACAGAAGCATCTAAGGGCCGGTCCGATCCGAAGAGCACGAATGCGGCCCACAGATGAGGCGACAGACCCTGGCGGATCGCAACACGCTGCACCCGGGCCAGCGCCGCGCCGGGGTCGGCTTCCCCTCCCTCGGCGTAGAACCGGTGCACCAGCTCGCGGGTCGGCTGGTCCTCGACCGACCAGAGCGAGGCGAGCACGGCATGGCTTCCTGCCGCCAGAAAGGAGGCGCCGAGCGACCCCCACATCTCGCGCCCCGGCCGCACCCCCGAGGCGCAGCTCGCCAGCACGACCAGCCGGGGTGCGATCCGGCCGGCCACGATCTCGCTGGCCGTCACCCGCCGGTCCGCCAGCTGAAGCCAGGCGCCGCCCGGTCCCAGACCGGTGTGGGTGGCCAGGTGCAGCGTCCGGCTCCGGGCGGCTTCGCGCAGATGCCCGGCGGTCGCCTCGCCGGCGGTCCAGGCGGTGCCGCCCAGCTGGCGAGCCACCTCCGCGGCCTCGGCGGACGCGGCGGGCAGGTCGCGGCGAGGGTCCGCCAGCACCACCGCGGGCTGCGAGGGGGCCGCGCGCGGAGCCTCCAGGGCGGCCAGCGCGTTGAGGCTGGGAACGAGGACGATCCCATGGTCCTCCACCAGGAACCTCCCCTGCGAGCGCAGGGCGGCGAACGGGAGGTTCCCCAGCCGGCCGTCCGCCACCACGTAGATCGGCCGCCCGGTCTCCGGCAGCGCGCCCGCCGGCAGCAGGATCTCTCCCAGCCGGGTGGCGAGGGAAGCGTCGTCCGGGTGGCCCAGGAAGCGATCGGCGAAATCCCGGATCTCGGCCGCCGGAGCCGCCAGCTTCCACAGCTGGAGCCGCGGGCCTCGCACGGCGATCAGCCAGAGCTCGTCTCCGGCCTCGAAATAGAGGAGGCCGTCGCGGTCCCGCAAGGTGGCCAGAACGCGATCGAGCGGTTGCAGGGCCGCCACCGGCGACTCGCTCATCGCCGGCAGCAGCGACTCCAGGCCGGTCATCCGTTCGTTCGCGGCGTCGGGCGACCAGGCCTTGCCGTCCGGCGTCCCCGCGGAGGTGGCGTGCAGGAACGCGTCGAGGAAGGTCCTCGCCTGCGCCCGCTCGGCCGTGGCGAGGCTCGCCGCCGCGCGGCCCGACCGGGCCTGCAGGCGGAACAACGCCTCGAAAGGATGCCGCTCCTCCTCCAGAAGCCAGAACTTGAGCTCGTCGAAGGACAGGCCGCGGCGCATCTCCTCGAGAACGTCGATCGCCCGCTCGTAGGCTGCTTCCGCGGTGGCCGTATCGCCCCGGGCCTCCGCGACCTGCCCTTGCTGGTAGGCCACCTTCCAGCCCCACTCGGGGTCGAGATCCGGGCGCAGGACCGGCGCGAGATCCTGCGCGGCCTCCGCCAGGTGTCCGCGGGCCTGGTCCACCCAGGAACGATAGTAGAAGAGGGAGGGCGCCGGCTTCTGGCCGGGCTCCAGATGCTCCCACGCCTGCTTCAGATAGCGGGCCGCCCCCTCGGCATCGCCGTTGTCGAGGCTGACCTCGGTCAGATCCATGAGGATTCCGCGGGAGAACTCGGCCTCGCTGCCGGTGTCCAGGCTCAGCGCCTGCTCGAAGTCGTGGCGGGCGAGCCCGAAGCGGTGCTCGGCCGTCAGGACGGTGCCGCGGTTGTTGAGGAAGTGGGCCCGATCGGCGCGGGCGCGCTCCGGAATCAGCCCGTCGGCCATGTCCAGAGCCTGCCGCGCTCCGGCGAGGTCCCCGACCTCGAACAGCGAGGTGTAGAGAGCCTGATCGGAGCGCGCCTCCCGCTCCCGGTCTCCCGCCTCGGTGGCCTCCTGCACGGCTTCGCTCGCGATCAGAAAGGTCTGCCGGTAGGTGAAACGCCGCCACGAGAGGAGGAAAAGCCGGTAGAGGTCGTCGGCGGCGCGGCCGTGATCCCCCGCGGCGCGGCAGACGGCCAGATCGCGGCGGTAGTCCTGCTCCGCCGCCGCGGTCGCTCCGCGCTGCTGGTCGAAGATCCCCACCACCGTCCACACGCCGGGAGCCACCTTGCCGGCCTTCACCAGGCGGGCCGCCCAGGCCAGCGCTTCCTTTTCCTGTCCGAGATAGTAGTGGGCGCGGACCACCTCCGCTCCCGCCCGCGGCTCGCCGCTCGCCGCGAAGACGGCCGCGCACTGCCGGGCCGCCGCCTGATATCGCTTCGCCGCGACTTGGTCGAGACAGCCCGCAAGCCCGCTCTGGCGGCAGCCCGCGACGAGGGCCGCGAGCCCCAGGGCACAGCTCAACGCACGACGCTGGAACATGGCCTCATCATCCCACAGGCGCCCGTGGGCGTGTCGCCGAATCGACGATCGCCCGCCCCGGGTTGACGGCTGGACCTTGATCTGGAGTACCCTGGTAGCACTTTCTTTCGAAGTACGAATTTTCGGGGTACGAGGTTGCGGTCGTGACGACGTGGATTCGCGGCTCGGTCTGCGCGCTGATCATGGCTCTCGGCTCGTTCGTCGCCGGCGCGCGCGCCGCGGCGAGCTGGCCGGAGGAGTGGCTGGCCCGTTTCAACCAGGAACGGGCCGAGGAGGGCGTGCGGCCGCTCCTGCCGTCGCCGGTCCTCGACCAGGTCGCCCAGGAGCAGGCGGAGGAGATGGCCGGGGAGGGGCGTGGCCTGCGGACGTTCCCGGCGGACGCGGTGTCGGCGCGGCTGCGGCGGGCCGGCTATTCGGCCCACGACTGGCGCGAGAGCTACGTGCTCGCCTACCGGCGCCCCGAACCCTCGCTCGACGCTCGCGACGCGAGCTGCCCGGCCCTGCGCGACGGCCGCTTCCGCGATCTCGGCGTCGGCATCGCGTCCACCCGGGGGCGCACCTTCTACGTCTTCCTCTTCGGCTGGCACCAGGGAGATTTCTTCGCCGCCGCCACCGCCCCTCTCGCCGACCGGGCGCGGGTCGCCGCCGAGATGCTCGCGCGGGTCAACGACGTCCGCCGGCGCGAGGGCCTGCCGCCCCTCGCCTCCAACCCTCTCCTCGACCGGATCTCGCAGGAGCACGCCGAGGACATGCTGCGACGCTCCTACTTCGGCCACCAGACCCCCGAAGGCCTGGGCCCCTCCGATCGCGCGCGGGCCGACGGCTACCCCGCCGGCATCGGCGAGAACCTCGTCGAGCAGCGCTTCTCCACCGAGGAGGCGCTGAAAGCCTGGCTCGACAGCCCCGGCCATCGCCGGAACATCCTCGATCCGGGAAGCCGCGAGATGGGTCTGGGCCTCGCCGTCGGCGCCGGCTATGACGCGGCTCCCGGCGGCTACCGCGTGGTCTGGGTGCAGAGCTTCGGGCGCGGGGGCTGAGCCCTTCGACGGGGCGGTGGCGCTCGGGCGGCCTCGATTTTGCATTCATGCGTCTGTTGTAAGATGAGAGCGGTTCGCCGCGGAGCGCATGATGCCCATCATCGAGACCCCGGAAAGGAAGAGACGAGTGACCTGGATCGTAGCCCTCATCGTCGCCGTGATGGTCGGCAGCATCGTGCTGGTGCTGGTCGGGGCGCGAGGACCCAGATTCGAGGTGTCGCCGGAGGGACTGCGCCTGCGCGGCAGCCTCTACGGGCGTTTCATCCCCGCGTCCCAGCTCCGGCTCGACGCGGCGCGGGTGGTGGACCTCGGCGGCACGCCGGAGCTGCGGCTGAAGTGGCGCACCAACGGCGTCGGCCTCCCGGGGTACTCAGCAGGGTGGTTCAGCCTGTACAACGGCGAGAAAGCGCTGGTCTTTCTCACTCATCGCGGCCGGATCCTGTACATCCCGACCACCGCCGGCTACAGCCTCCTGCTCAGCCCCGACGATCCCGACGCTTTTCTGGCGACGTTGCGCAAGACGCTCAGCCGGGCTTGATCTCGCCCACCTCGATCACCCGCGTCGGCGCCTCGACCTGACGGCCGTCGACGAGCGCCCGCACCGTCCCCGGCACCTGCTCGGCCGGCGTCAGCTCACCCCTCGACACCTTTTTGCTGACGTACACCGCGACGGCGGGAGCGCCCCGCGGATCGGCGGCATCGGCGGAGGTGATGCCGAGCCCGACCACGTTCGGCAGGCTCGTCAGCTTGTCGCTCAGCAGGTCGAGGAGCTGCTTGAGGTCGTTCTCGTTCGTCACGACGCCGCCGCCGGAGCGCTGCCGCCGGCGGCCGGCCCGGCGCCCTGATTCCGCGTGGTGACCGGCTCGATGCCGAGGAGATCCATGATGTTCTGGATCTTGCAGAAGATCCCGATGACCGGCGACCCAGCGACGTGCAGACCCACCACCTCCTTGTTCATGTTCAGCACCGGCGAGCCGCTGTCGCCGCCGGACGAATAGAACGTCACCAGCACCTGATCGGAGAATCCGACGCGCCCCACGCCGCCCGGGAGGTTCGGGTTCGGGTACGTCGACGGCACGCGGAGGTCGACGTCGTCGACGCGCGCCACGCTCAACGTGGTCGTCCGCCCCATCTTCTGCACGATCTGACCGCGCTCCAGCTTCGCGCTCACGCCGGTCGGAACGCCGATCTGCGCGATGGCCGCCGACGCGATGTCGGGATCAAGCTCGGCGATGGCCGCGTCGACGAGATTCTGGAAACCGGTGGCGCTGAAGACGAACGGGATCCAGGCGGTGAGCGTTCCGATCGCGTCGTTCGGGGCCGTGCCGCCGTCGTAACCGCCGGGCTGGATGATGACGTCCCCCACGGCGCCGAAGCCGGAGTTGGCGATCGCGTGCGAGTTGCTCAGCAGATAGAGCGGCGTCGCCTGCCCCTTCTTGCGCACCACGAGGCCGAAGGTCCCGGCCTCCATCGTGTCGACCGCGCGGCCGACGGAGTATCCCGGGATCGCCGGCCGCACCCGCGCGGTATTGCTCTGCAGCTCCACCTTGCCGATCTCCACGACGTCGGTGTCGATCGGTGGGAGACCCTCGAGCTGCACGACCTTGGGCACCGGAACTTCGACCCGGCTCTGAGGCAGCTTCTTTTCGACGTACACCTTGAGCACGACCTCGGACAGCCGCTTGCCGCTGACTTCCTTCTCCGCCACGCCGAGACCCGCGATGCCGTTCGACCACACCCACGGCTGCTGCTCGAGAGGCAGCGCCGCGGCGGCCTCCGCGGCCGCGGCCCGGAGGCGGCCGTCGCCCTTCGCCCGCTGACCCGGCCCGCCGGTGAGACGGGCCAATGCAATCCTGACGTCTTCTTCAGCCATTCCGTTCTCCTTCAGCGATCGGGATCGGTACGCCGGGGCCGAGCTTCGCAAGCTCGCTCCGGAGGAACTGGAGGTGCGAGGAAAGATCGGCGGCGGCGGCGCGCTCCACCCGGCTCATCACCACGGCGAGCGCCGGCGGCGAGCCGCCGAAAGGCTCGTCGCACGCCGCGTCGAGATAAGGGACGTCGAGCCGCTCGAGCGCGTCGATCTCGTCCCGGGAGAGGCCGGCGAACAGCGCGGCGCGGCGAGCGGCGTCGCGCATGAAGTCCGGCTGCATCGATCGTTGTAGCAACAGGCCGTAGACGTTCGACGACCGCGCGATGACGCGCGCGCGGCGGCCGGCGAGACGGCCGAGGCGGGCGAGCAGCTCGCCACGGTGGCGGATCACCAGGCGGTACATCGCGGCGAAACCGTGCGCGATCGATCCGGCGTGCGCCGACGCGGTCTCCTGCCGCCCGTGGAGCGTCGGAACGTTGTCGCGCCGCGGCGCCCGGTACGGCTCCCGGGTCACCGCGACGGCGTCGGAGTTCACCGCGTCGCACCGCGCCGACGGGAACGGCGTCGCGACCGCGCCGGTGGCGCCGAAGGCGGAGAAGTCGGGGTCGCCGGCCGGGAGGAAGCCGGTGGCGGCGATCGCCGACTCCAGGCCCCCCGCCGCGGCCCGCGGATGAAAGAGCGTTTCGAGATCGACGACGACCGGATGAGCGCCGGCGGCGATCAGGTTCTCGTGATGAAGATCGGTGGCCTGCAACAGCGACAGGAGACAGAGCAGCCCCCCCGCCCGCGTGTAGAACGCTGCGACCTCGGCCCGCGTGGCGCAGGGCGCGGCCGCGACGTGCTCCATCCACCCATAGTCCTCGCCGTGGTCCTCAAAATAGTCCTCAAAATAGTCCTCGCGCGTCAGCATCGCGACGCGGCGGAACGGCGCCGGGAAGCCGCGCGCGTTCGTCCACGCCAGCAGCTCGTCGAGCTCCACCTCCATCGTCAGCGCGCGCGGCTTGGCCACCAGCAGGCGGCCGCCGGCGAATTCGAGGATGGCCACCGCTTCGCCGCCGCGATGGGGATCGGAACGATAGGGCGCGATCGCGACGACGCGGCCCTCCGCGCCGAGCCCGAAGCGCTCGCGGATCTCCGGCCAGTCACGCGCCAGCCGCCGCGCCAGCCGCGCGTGCGACCGCGCCCAGCCGGCCGTCCACGCCGCGACGACGCGATCGAGGATCGGATATTCGCGCAGCGTCCGTGCCATCCCGCCGTCGCGCATCGCGGCGACGAAGCGGTCATAGGCGGCGGTGGAGGGCGCCGCCGCCGGCCACGGATAGCTCCCCTCGAGGGCGCGCCAGAGCGCGAACTCGGTTTCGAGCGTCGGCAGCGCGAGGTGCGAGAGGAATTGCAGCAACGCGCGCTCGAGCGTGGTCCGGGCCGCGGCGGAGAAAACGTCCAGCGCCGCGCCCGCCTGGCGCGCCAGCTCGGCGCGCGCCGCTTCCACGAACGGCACGAGGAGCTCCTCGAACGGATACGGCGCCGCCGCGTTCAGGTAGCGAGGCGCCGCGGCGTCCGTCACGCCCAGGCGAGCAGCGATGGCCATGTCTCCTCGGCGACCGTGGGGCGGGGCATTTCGAAACGGCGCAGGACGCGGACCCCCGGATGCGGCGCGGCGGTGCGCACGCGCAGCGTCGAGAGGTAGAAGCGCTCGGCGCGCAGCGTGTCGCGCTGGAACTCCTCCAGCTGCGCGGCGATCCCGGCGCGGTCGCGGTCGCGATTGAGCAGCCCGAGGTAGGCGGCCAGCGGCTCGATCTGGTGCTCCGCGGCGACGACGTTGTCGATGTAGACGTCGATGGCGAGCCCGCCGGCCGCCGCGAACGCCGCGAGCTCCGCGGCGAAGTACGGGCCGCTCGCATCGCCCACCAGGTCGGCGACCAGATACGCGCTGCCGCCCGGCGTCAGCAGGGACGCCGACCGTTCGACGAGCAGGCGCATGTAGCCGAGACCGTCGGCGTCCGTGCCGTGCGCGTAGAGCGACGTCCGCAGGCCCGGCGGAAAGGCGACGAAGGGGGGATTGCAGGTCAGCACGTCGAAGCGCTCGCTGCCGTTCAGGGTGTCGCGAAGATCCTCGGCGCGGATCTCGACCTGCTCGTCGCGCTGGTTGAGGCGGCGATTGAGCGCGATCAGAGCCAGCGGCGCAGCGCCGATGTCGGTGGCCGTCACGTGATCGGAGAAGAGCGAGAGATAGAGCGCGCCGATGCCGGTGCCGCTGCAGAGATCGAGCGCGCGACTCTGGCGCCGGATGGCGGCGGCGTCGACGTAATAGAGCATCAGGCAGCTGTCGGGCCCGATATAGATCTCGTGCACGTCGCCGCCGAAGTGAATGCGCCGGTCGATCAGCAGATCGAGACCGAACGCGGAGATGAGCTGGTAGCGGCCGGCGGTGATCAGGCCGCCGTCGTCGCCGAGCAGATCCGCGGCGACCAGCGCGTCGGCGGCGCGCCTTTCGGCGTCGCCGAGCGACCGGCGCTCGGCGGGACGGCCGAAGAGGAGACACTGCGCGAGGGCCATCTCGGGAGCGCCGGCGAGCACCTCGGCAAAGAATTGCCCGGCCTCGCTGGCGGTCGCGCGCGTGATGATCGCCGGCGTGACGGCGTAGCGGTTCACGCCGGCGATGAACTTGTACAGCTGGCGGAAACCGACGCGGTCGAGATAGCTGCGCAGCGCCTCGGCAGCGCCCACGAGCTCCGGAGTCATTGCGCCGCCACCCCTCCGATCCGCCCCCTGGCGTCGACCAGCACGCCCTTGTCGAACATCAGGGCCAGCGTCCCGACCGTGTTGATCTCCGGGACGCCGTACTCGAAGTGCGCGCGCATGGCGATCTCCGCCGCCGTCTTCTTCCCCTCCAGGGCCTGCTCGCCGATGGACTGGAGATAGCCGACCAGCTCGCGGCGGAGGAAGGCGAGGGCGTTGAGCGGCGTCACCAGGTGGAAGCCGTCGTCGACCTTCTGGTACGAGAGCCCGGGATGCAGGCGCACCGGGTCATTCTCGTCGATCGTCAGCGGCATGTGGTTGGCCATCATCTGCTCGAGGATCGAGTCGAGATCCGCGGCGTCGGTGAACGTGGCCTCCTCGAAGACGATGTAGCCGAGGGGCCAGCGGTCGTTGGCGCGGCAGGGGCTGATCAGCTTGACCGTCCGCTTCACCATGTTGAGCAGGAACCCGGAGACACAGGCGATCGTCCCGGGCTGGATCGGCACCTTCACGTCGAGCTCGCGGTCGTTCGCGGCGGCGATCTTCTTCTGGGTCTCCACCACGGTCTCGAGCTTCTTCCGTTCGAAGTCGGCGAGCTGCGGCTTGTCCTTCACCAGGTTCCGGAACGCGCCGGCGTCCGACTTGGGCGTCGTCGAGCCCCGCATCTGCGAGACGATCTCGACGTTGACCAGCTCGTCCGCGGTGTACGTTTCGTGGACCTTGCGCAGCAGCGGCTCGGTGAGGATCGAGAAGCGGTTCACGCGGCAGCCGCGCGCCTCCGACAGCGCGAGGAGCCGGCGCACGCGCTCCGGGTCCTTGTAACCCTGCGCCGTCGTGGTCTGTGGAAACATGCCGACGATGTCGGAAAAATCGGTGGCGAACTGCTCGTAATCGGGATTGTCGAGCGGATCGGTGGCCCAGTAGCAGAACCCCCACTTCGCGGCGGAGCCGATCCTGGCGCTCAGCACCGACAGGACCCCGCGCCAGAGCGCCGGGTTGTCCCCGCTGTAGCGCCACGACTCGCCGACCTTGGTGGCGCCGACGCCGCAGAACCAGCAGCCGACCGAGCAGCCGTCGGTCAGCTCGATCGCCAGCGGCGTATGGATGATGTAATCGTCATAGCCGCCGTTCTCCAGCGCGTTGCGCGAGATCTGCCGCGCCCGCCAGGCCTTGAAGCGCGGCTCGCTCGGGCTGCACTCCTCCTTGATCTCGCCGCGCCACTCGCTCTTGCTACCCACCCACTGGCGATACTCCGGCACCACCGGATGCGTCGGCAGGTTCGCCTTCGCCGTCGCGATGGCGCAGAAGGCATCCCACAGCGGCCGGATCAGCTCGGGATCGACGTCGATCGGAAACTCGCGGCGCGCCCGCTCCGGATCGGTCTGCACGATCTGCCGGAACTGTTCCGAGCTCGACCACCACTCGAGCACGCGCTTGGCCTGGCCGATCGAGATCGGAACCTCGGCGGCGGCGGAGTTGAGTTCGGTGTCATAGGCAATAGTGGTCATTTCGAGACACTCCTGTCGTGAGATGAGTCAGCGGCGGACGGCGCCGCGAAGAGCGCGGCGAGGGGGAGATCCCAGGCCGAAACCTCCGGCTCCGGACCGCGCGGAGCGGCCAGGGGGTGGCGCAGCAGGAGCCCGGAGGGAAAATCGAAAGGGTCGGGGTACGGCGCCGGCGGATCGTCGACGGCGAGGGCGAGGAGCCGGCCGCCGAAGTCGTGGATCAGCTTGCGCGCGCGGAGCGCGGCGAGGATCGCTCCGACGTCCACGCCGGCGAACTGCGCGGCCAGCGCGGCGGCGGGGACCGCGACGTCGCAGGCCCGGTAGACGCGCGACTCCAGGAGGTCGAGCTCGTGGCGCGGCGCGACGGCGCAGGGGCGCGTGTCGCGGACGATCAGGCGCTCGCCGGCCGCGCCGGCCGCGGCCATCGCCAGCACGGGCGCCCCGGCGCGCAGGGTGGGAATCGGCGCCGAGTCGAAGTCGAGGAACAGCGCCGCCCACTCGCGCAGCCGCTCGTTCACCAGGCGGACGCCGCGCCGGGTGCCGAAGCGCAGCGATCCGGCGACGTCCCGGCGGTCGTCGAAATAGTACGCCTGCTGCGCCAGCCGCTGGGCGCCGTGCGGATAGGTGTGCCGGTACGACCAGAACGGCACGAGGTCGAGCCCGAAATCGGCGGACCGCTCGAAGTAGGGGCTGAAGCGGTTGTAGCGGATCGCCGACAGCTCGCCGGAGCCCGGCGGCTGCAGGTGAACGATCAGCGGCAGCCACTCCGCGACCTCCTCGTACCAGGCGTCGTCCTCGCCCGGCGCGCCGAACAGCAGGTTCCAGAGGAGCCAGACGCCGTAATTCCGGCACCACTTGAGCAGCTGGACGTTGATCGCGGCGCTCGCCCCCTTCGAGAGCAAGCGCAGGACGCGGTCGTCGAGGCTCTCGATGCCCGGCTGAATCCAGCGCACGCCGGCCTCGGCGAGCAGCGCGACCTGATGCCGCTTGAGATTCGCCTTGGTCTGGTAGAAGAGCGCGTAGTCGCGCCCGGCGGCCGCCAGGTGGGGCATCAGGCGATCGAAATACGAGGGCTCGATGATGTTGTCCGCGGTGACGAAGCGGGTGATCCCGTAGCGCGCGGAGAGCGACTCGAGCTCGTCCAGCACCTGCTGGGCCGGCTTGGCGCGGAAGAGCATCCCCGAGTCGCTGATGCCGCAGAACGCGCAGTGGCTCTTCTCGCCCCACCAGCAGCCGCGGGCCGTCTCGATGGAGATGCCCGGCCGGACGTGCCGGCGGAAGCGGCTGCGCGACAGCTCGGCGAAATATTCGTCGTAGAGCGGCGCCGGAACGGCGTCCATCCGCGCCACCCGCGCGTAGAGCGCCTCGTCGCGAGCCGGCGCGTCCGCCTGGACGCGGTGCCCGGGGCCGAACACGCCCGGCCCGAGCCGCGCGGCCGGCACGTCGCGGCCGTGCTCGAAAATGTCGTGGCAGAGCGGCACCAGCAGCTCGTCGGCCTCGCCGGAGACGACGTAGTCGACCCAGTCGAAGCTCTGGTGCGCCACCCACCCCATGATCCCTTCGCAGTTGCCGCCGCCGAGCATGGTGACGACCGAGGGGTCGAGCTCGCGGACGCGCCGCAGCAGCGCCAGCGACGCCGTCTGCTGCTGAAAGACCGAGCTGCAGCCGACGATCTTCGGCCGGCCGTCGAGGATCTCCTCGGCGACGCGGTCGACGAGCTCGCCGGCGAGCCGCCGCACCTCCAGCAGCTGCTCGACGAAACCCGGAGGATCGCCGAGCAGCCCGGAAAGCGTTGCGAGGTACTCGCCGGCGCCGAGGTCCGCGCCGGGGAAGGCGGCCTCGGCGAAGGTCCACTCGCCCATGCGGTGGCTGATCGCCGACGCGTTGATGCTCTCGTAGGCGAAGAGACCGATGGCGTCGGCGAACCGGAGGGTCGCATGCAGGGCACGCGCGGAAATGCCGGCCCGCACCAGACAGGCGTGCAGCGTGCCGAGCGCCACCGAGGGGCGCTCGACCGACGCATACGGCATCAGCACCAGCGCGACGTCAGCCATGCTCGACTCTACGGCCTAGCCGGTGGTGTTGGTGGTGGCGGCGACGTTGACGTTCACGCCGACGTTCGTGTTCACGGCGGCGTTCACGGTTCCGACGTTGTTCGCCGCGGCGACGGTGTTCACCGCGACGGCGGCGAGCACGAGAATGGCGATGGTCTGCGGCGCGATGGCCTCGAGGTCGCCGCCGGCCGCCTCGCTGATCGAGATGTCGCGCGGGTTGCGCGGCAGCACGATGTGCATGTGCGTCGGCGTCTCCTCGTGCACGGAGACGTGCAGGCCGGCGGGCAGCTGGATGTTCGGATCGATCTTCTTCAGCTCCTCCTGCAGCACCTCCTTCGGATCCTTCAGCAGGAGCTCCCTGTAGGCCGGATCGCGCCACGCCTGGGCGACGATGTGGGACTCGAGCTCTCTCCGCGTGGTGATCGGCTTGTGCGGCGGGGTCGGCGGGTTACCGTTGGCCATTTCCCTCTCCTTTCTTGCGTCTTCTTGCGTCAGAACATCTCGTGAACCGGGGTTTCCCAGGGATCGACGTAGACGGCCGGATCGACGTCCCGCTTCGGCGTCCGTTTCGCCGGGGGCGGCGACAGCAGCGCGAGACCGGCGGCGTATTCCTCGAACCTGAGATAGGGGATGGGGTCGTCGTCCACGGCGAGACAGAGGAACCTGCCGTTGAAGTCGGCGACGATCTTTTTCTCGATCAGGCCGTGCAGCGCGGCCATGATCTCCGCCTCCGTCTCCGGTGCGCCGGCGCGGCGGAGGGCCTCGAGGAGGGCGGGCCCGCTCTTCGCCGCGTCGCAGACCCGGCAGAGCCGCGACTCGAGCTCGTCGAGCTGGTGCCGCGGCGCGACCGCGCAGGGGCGGGTGTCGCGGATCACGATGCGCTCGCCGTCGTCCGCCATCGCCAGCACCGGCGCGTCGTCGCTCCGGCGCGGCATCATGGTGGGGCTCGACCGGGGCGCGTAGAAGCTCTTGGCCCATTCGACCACCCGCTTCTCGAGCCGCGCCGGCGCCGGCGACAGCGGCCCGTCGTGACAGAAGAAGTACACCTGGTCCATCAGCTGCCGCTCGTCGAGAGGGTAGACGTGCGCGTAGGCCCAGTACGGCACCAGCTTCAGCCCGAACGCCTGCGCGTCGTTGAAATACGGACTGAAGCGGTCGTAGCGGATGCGCGTGATGACGCCGCCCGTCGGCGGCTGCAGGTGCATGATCAGCGGCAGGACGTCGGCCACCTCGTCATACCACTCGGGCCGGTCGCCCGGCGCCGCGTAGAGATGGTTCCAGATCACCCAGACGCCGTACCGGCTCGCCCACTTGAGGAGCTGAACGTTCACCGCCAGCGAGCACCCCTTCTTGAGCAGGCTCAGGAGGCCGTCGTGGAGCGCCTCGATCCCGGGCTGGATCCACCGCACGCCGGCCTGGGAGAGCATCTCCACCTGCGGACGGGAGAGGTTAGCCTTCGTCTCGTAGAAGACGCGCAGGTCGCCCATCTCGACCATCGCCGGCAGGACCTGCGTGAAGTAGCGATGGTCGAGGATGTTGTCGACCGTCATGAATCTCTTCAGCCCGTGACGCGCGGAGAGCCAGCGGACCTCGTGCTCCACGCGATCCTGGGACTTGGCGCGGAACGTCATCCCTTCGCCGTTCAGGCCGCAGAAGGTGCAGTGGTTCTTCGCGCCCCACCAGCAGCCGCGCGAGGTCTCCATCGGGATGCAGGGGATGATGAGGCTGCGCAGCGGCGACCGTTCCAGCTGCGCGAAGTAGTCGTCGAAGTTCGGGATCGGGATCTCGTCGAGGTCCTTGACGATCGCCCGCGGCGCGTTCGCCGCCACTCCCGCCGAACGGGTCACCGGGGCGAGAACACCGAAGGGAATCTGTTCGGCGGGCACCTCGCGCCCGTGCTCCAGGACCTGGGAGCAGAGCCCCGGCAGCAGCTTGTCTGCCTCACCGGAGACGACGAAGTCGACCCACGGATACTGCTGGTGGACGACGACGCCCATGCTCCCTTCACAGTTCGCGCCGCCGAGCATCGTGACGATGGCCGGATCGAGCTCGCGGATCCGCCGCAGCAGCGCGAGCGACGCGCACTGCTGCTGGAAGACGGAGCTGCAGCCCACGAGGCGCGGCTGCCGGGCGACGATCATCGCCGCCAGGTCGTCGATGAACACCCGGGCGAACGCCCGCACCTGCAGCAGGCTGTCCAGCAGCCCCGCATGCGGCCCACCCGCGCCGAACAGCGCCTCCACGTACTCCTCGGCTGGCCGGATCGACCGTCCGAACGCCGCCTCGGAGAACGTCCATTCCCCCATCTGCAGCGTGATGTCGGAGTTGTTCAGCCACTCGTACCCGAGCATCCCGATCCGCTCGGCGAAGATCAGGTTGCCGTAGACGGTGGCGCAGGAGATGCCGGCGCGATCGAGGGTCGCGGCCAGGGTTCCGAGCGCCACCGACGGCCGCTCCAGCGAGACGTAGGGCATCGACGCGAAGATTACGTCCGCGTGACGATGGACGAGAGGTCCGGAATCAAGAAGCGCCATCAGCGACCATCCCTCCGAGAAACCAGCCTCCGCGCGGCTGGCTAGCAGAGAACTCGTAGTATGGGGGGTCGCCTCAATCTCTGTCAATACTTAATCATCCCCGTTGCCTCAAATCCCCGCCTCGAACCGCACGATCGAATCGAGAGAGCTCTGCGCTTTCATCAGGCTGTGGCCGGCGAGGCTGTCCACGAAGCGCCGGAGCGCCGGCGAGCGGTCCACCCGGTCCGCGTAGCGGTTCGAGATCCAGGCGACGGCAATCGCCGCGGCGAGACCGAACAGGACGTTGGCGACCGCCCAGGCGAAGAAGGAGCCGTTCCGGCGGCCGATCGCTCCCAGGATCTGCCACGCGTCGACCCCGAGGAATCCCTCGAGCATCACGATGAGGGCCGGGAACCATAGGGCGAACGAAAGGAGGATCGTCCATTTCGTCGTGCGCAGGCGCAGGACCCGCAAGCGGCTCAGCTCCTTCTGGACCGCCACCACCGGCAGGCCGTAGTCCAGGCCCGCGATCGCGGCGAGCTGCCGGATGCAGGAGCCCAGCAGGGCGATGACGCCGAGATCGAGGAGCGCCGCGGGCAGGAAGAATCGGGGCTCCCGCGCATGCCCGGCGAGGAAGTCGCCGAGCCAGAGCGTGCCCACGATCGCCATCAGGAGCTCGCAGACGACTCCCCAACCGAGCCAGCGCAGGCTCGCCCTCGTCTTCGCGAGCCGGAGCTCGCGGACCGCCGTCGTATTCAGCCGCAGGGCCCGCTCGAGCTTCGCGTCCTGCTCGGCCAGCCGGTTCTTCAGATCGTCGAGGTCCATGTCCATCTCCTTCATCGATTGCGTCAAGGGGTGTTGAGCTCGTCCCGCAGCCGGCTCTTGATCCGGTTGACCCGGGTCCCGACGTTAGTCGCCGTGATGCCGAGGATCTCCGCGATCTCCGCGTGGCTGTAGCCTTCCAGGTAGAGGACGATGAGGGCCCGGCTCATCTCGTCGAGCCGCGAGACCAGCCGCTGCAGGAGGCGGACGTCGTCCCCCGCCTCGCCCAGAATCCGATCGGCCGCCACGGTATCGATGACGTCGATCCCTTCGAGCGCCACCGTCTCCCGCCGGCCGCGGCGCCCTTCGCCCCGCAGGAACGAGATCGCCACGTTCATCCCGATCCGGTACATCCACGTCGAGAACTTCAACCGGTCGTCATAGCGGGGAAACGAGCGCCAGAGCTGGATCACGATCTCCTGCATCAGGTCCCGCCGATCCTCGGCCTCGGCGCAATACGCGCTGGCGACCTTGTACAGCAGCCGCTTGTGCTCTTCGAGGAGCTGTACGAATCGTTCGTTCCCGGCTGGTTTCGTCATCGGTCGATCCCGTCCCTGTGCCGGCGCCGTCCGCGCGTTCCGGCTTCCACCCCATGATTCGCTGGAAGAGAGGGAAGTATCACAGCCCGGAATCGCGAAGGCCCTTGCGCCGCAATTCCTCTTTGTGCTGGAATTGTGCCGCAATGACACGCGACGACTATGAAGAGCAGAAGCGGCGGCTTGCGGAGCAGCGGCGCTCCCTGATCGAGCTGGCCGAGAGCGCCTATCAGCAGCAGATGCGGGCGCTCGACATCGTCTGGCGGCTGTTGTCCGGCGCGGGCGCGGAGGATCTGCTGCCGGCGGCGTCTTCCGCGCCACCCCTCCCACCGGCCAGGGCGGCTCGGGCGCCGCGGCGCCTGAAGCCCGGCGAGCTGTACAACGACATCGTCAGGATCCTTCCGGGCCTCCCGGAACCGTTCACCCATTCCGAGGTCACCGCGGCTCTCAGCTACGCTCCGGACCGCGCGTCGCTGCACCGGGATCTGCGCGAGCTGACCGCCGACGGGCATCTCGCCATCGTCGAGAGCGGCAAGGGCAACCGGCCGACCCGCTACCGCTGGCCCCAGCGGCGAACCGCCCCAGCCTCAGGCTGACGTTGCGCCCAGGATTTGCGGCACAACGCCCTGCCGCCAAGACTCCGCATCGCGCCCAGGAGACACGCCGGCCGGGATTTGCGTCTCGACCCCCGCCACCCGCGGCATGCCGGCTTCGACTTGCAGCACACACCAGAAGGAGTGCGCGACGCAAACCGCGCACGCTCTGTCGCAACTCGCGAGCGCTCCGCCGCAATCAGAGCCGGGCGTGTCGCCCACCGTGGAATGCGCGCCGCAGCTCGGCCGGCCTCTGCCGCAGCTGGCGTCTGCCATGCCGCGGTTCGCGGGGAGGGAGACGCAAACCGGCAAGGCGCGCCGCCCCGGGCCGGAAGCGGAGAAGCGGATCGGGTCCGTGCTCCGACCCTCCGCGTCAGCCGGCCGGTCGTCCGGGAGGATCGCACGATGATCGCAGCACCCGTCCAGGGTGACGCTGATGGAATACCGGAGGAGGAGCATGGCGGAAGGGTAGCGGCGAGGGGATGGGCGGGCAACCGGGCCATGGACATTGCGCAGCGTCGCACGGTATCCTAAGAGACCATGCCGACCTATGCAAGCGGGTGTTTCAATGGCCTCCAGTGGTCCTTCTTTTCGCGGGCGCCCGTGGCGGCAACTCCTGGAGTTTCTATCGTATTAATCGCTGAAGCGAAGATTTCGCGAATGCACGTCTCACTTATTTCTGAGAAATAGCCGAGAGGTCAATCCATGGTGGCGAACGAGCTCAGGACGACGGCCGAACCCAGGACGAGGCCCACAATCTTCATCAGCCATATTTCGGAAGAAGCTGATCTGGCGGCCATCTTCAAAGAAGACTTCGAGGACGCTTTTGTCGGGGAAGTCCAGGTCTTCGCCTCATCAGACTTCGAAAGCATCTCTGCCGGCCTGGATTGGCGTTCCGCGACAGGCGAGGCCCTCAGGAGAGCCGACATCGAAATTGTGCTCTGCAGCCCATTCTCCATTTCTCGGCCGTGGATCAATTTTGAGGCCGGCGCGGGTTGGCTGAAGGGTATCCCGGTCGTGCCTGTCTGTCATTCAGGAATCCATTACAATGATTTGCCATCAACTTTCTCCGGAATGCAAGGGGTAGAGGCCGATCAAATTAAAGGTCTTCAAACGATTCACGCCTTGATCGCCGAGACCCTCGGCAGAAATCGCCTCCCCAACCCAGTGCTGCGCAACGGCACTCTGGAAAAGATCAGGCAGTTTGAAGCCCGGTACAAAACCAGCAAGGCCGCCATCGTACCCCAAGCCGCGGCCGAGTACTGCGATGCATCTCTTTGCTTCCACGAGCATCACAAAACTTATTTTGATAAAACGATCTGGATCAACCGGGAAGATCGTTCTGATCTGTGGTACATTTTTATCAATACCAAGGTAATGCGGGGTTGCAAGCGCATTGTTGAGGAAACTTTGCGGGATATCGAGGGAAAGGCGACTCGGGGCGGTCGGAAAATATATGATATTTATATATGGTCTCTGCTGGGCGCCGCTGAGTTGCTGGTCAAGTTCAGGTCGCCCGACAACGAATTGGTGCAGGAAGTGAAGCAGGCTCTCATGGTAGCCTTGAGCTTTCCAAAGCTTCTGAAAACCGAGACGACGGACGCCTCCTATGCGGACGGCGTTCTTGAATCCACTCACATGAACATTGGTGGCCTTTCCATGATCAATGTGGTGGGCGAATGCGTGCTGGATACTGACGGCAGGGGGCCATTTTTTGCGGTGGGCTCTGTTCGTCAGAAAGGGCCACTCCCGGATGACATCCGCAGTATCAAGGTGTTTATAAAACTTCACTTTAACCGAGGCTTTGACGAGGCGCGCAAGACCAGTATCGCGAGCCGGATTGGCCGCTTTGACAAGACCGTCGAGACCTATGCCATCTCGAGCCGCCAGGGCGATGCTGAGCAGATGATCATCGAGGCGCATTTCCCTTGCGGCAAGTTTTGGGAGCTCAGAGAATTGTCTACCGAGCTTGAGTCGGAGCTTTTCGGAGATCTGGTCAAAGAAACCTACCTTGCCTACGACCAACGGTCGATCGGGCTGAACTGAATCGGTATGGCCGGAAGAACCCCCCCTCTGTACGTGCAGCCTAGAGGCCATTCGCTGTCTACTTTTTCTTGAGCACAGAAGGGGAAAGGCTTGTACTCACCACAATCCCATGGCCCAGCCCTCATGGAGCCTTCCACCCTGGCTACCGCCTTTGGGGAGGCCAACGAGATCCTGTTGTCGGCGGAGTCTCTGTCAAGCGGACTCGAGCAGGCCTTTCAGGCCTTCAAGAAAGTCGACCGCTCCGAGCTTCCCGCTGCGCTACGCGAAGACTTCGACCTCGCCGTTGATGCCATGGAGAAGGCAACGCGCGGCGATCTTTCCGGGGTCGCGGCACAATATGAACGGCTGGTCCATACTGAGCTGACTGTCACTCAGCAGGAGCGGATCTTTTTCACGATCTGGAATCGTATGTCGGGGGAAGATCCGGAGCCCTGCGTCCTGCTCTGCCGAGTCGACATTCGAGGCCTGGGGTTGCTCCAGATATCGCGCAGCCGAGCCTTTGTCGAGTGCCTGGTGAAGCGCCTGGGAGAGACGTCCTATCCGGAAGCAATCCTGGACTCGCGCCTGCAGGGCGTCGAGATCATTCTAAGCGCGGGAAGGCGCCCTCCTGTTCTCTTTGCGGATTTCGTGGCCATGGGGCCGGACAGCGGAATTGATCCGGCTACCGGTGGCGGATTGCTCTTCAGCACGTTCGGCGACATGTTCCTCGAAGAGATGCCGCTGGTTGAAAGGGCATTCCCGAACGTAGCGGAATGGCTCACGAGCAGCTCTTTGCTCAACAGGGATAGCATCCGTCTCCTCACGACCGCTCACGTTCAGGCTCACGACCTCTGCGGCCATAGCGTGCCCTACCATCTCAATGACCCGACCCGCCTTAAAGTCGAATCCTTTCTGCGAACGCCGTTGGAAGAATACTACGCGGATACCCAAGCGATGTGGATTTACAGCAACGCTGCATCAACGCGGCCTTTTTTCACTGCAAACTTGAGCGAAACAGAGCTTGACGCCATCCCTCTCGTCATTGCAATGAAGAGGCTCACCTATTACGCCATGAAGGACGTCAGTGATCACGATGCACGATGCTCATGGATGATGTTCGGATACTGGCGTAAGGCCGGCTTGATTCGTCGCCTCAAGAGTAGTCGTGGAGAGTTCTTTTTCGATATCGAGCGGATGCCTGAGGTCCTCGACCAGATGCTCTCCGATATCTTGCACGTTGAACATGAAATCGGACAAGGTGCTGAGGCCTATCATTCGGCGTGCCGGGATTTCAGCCGGCGGTTCGGCTTTGAGAATCCGGTAACCAGGCAGTGGGAGATGCCTGATGATCTATGGAACCTCCTGACACCCTGATCGAGGCGCCTTCCGAGAAGGCGCGCTCTGGGATGCTTATCTTGCTTAAGGGAGAGTAGGCCGATGTCCAAGAAATTCGTGGCCGTGCTGAACAAGAGCTATCAAGCGGACCAGCTGCTCAGTGCGCTCGGCCATGTTACGGCAGGCTTGGCCGCGAACTCTGCCGATCGGAGCGCAATGAGCTTTGTCGTCTATCGTGATGCCGACGGGGCTGAATATCCAAACATCAGCGCCTGGCC
>DATBAW010000193.1:0-23828 GCA_036271335.1 Thermoanaerobaculia bacterium | reverse complement strand
AGTTCCCCCTCTCGACAACCCGTCCAGATCGCCAGAACGACCAAGTCATAGAGGTCCGGGCTTGAGCTCTCCCGGCAAGCGGCCAGCAGACGATCGAGCTCGGAGTCGTCGCCGTCGACGGGCCGTGAAAGGAAGCGCACTCTTCCGCGAGGCTCCGCCTCCTTCTCCACCCCCGACACGGGATTGCTGCTGAGCCACTTGAGCCTCTTCCGCCCGAAGGAGAGGCAGGACGAGAGGGAGATCAGATACCGGTTGGCCGTCGTCGCACTCCTCTTCCTCCCCGTCTGTCCAGGCTCCCGAAGGAGCCTTCGATAGGCCTCCTCGATCAGGTCGGACGTGAGGTCTGAAGCGTAGAAGGCTCCAAGCTCTCCCTTCCACCACTCAAGGTGCCGCCCGTAGCCGGTCGCTACGGCCGGCTTACCGGGTAGAACCTCAGCCACATACTTCTCAATGAGCTCCGCCACGGTATGCCTCTGGCGACCCGCCAGACCTGAGGTTCGCCCGGACCGGATGTTGGCCTCGGTCTCTTGCACCCAGTCCCTGGCGTCCGTCTTTCGCTCGAAGGAACGGGACTGCGGAGGGTGCCCCTTCAGACGTACCAGCGCGACGTACCGGACCCCGCCTTGCTTGTCCTCTTCATGATCGTGGCCATGGAGATCCCCCTTCCGAGATGGAGATTCTCGGCCAAGTGCAACTCGATTGCAACTAAAGGGCCCTTCAGCCCCCTTTTTGCCCGGATATTTTATCGTAAGCGATTGATTCTTAATGGTGCGGCTAGGAGGACTCGAACCCCCGACCAAGAGTTTAGGAAACTCCTGCTCTTTCCACCTGAGCTATAGCCGCAGGGAGGCCTAGTATAACCTCGGTTCAATACTGGATCAGCGAGGCCACCTCGTAACCCTCGAGCTTCTTGCGCCCGGGGAGGAAGGTGAGCTCGATGATGAAGCCGAAGCCGGCGACGACGCCGCCGACCGACTCGACCATGCGGGCGGTGGCGGCGGCGGTGCCGCCGGTGGCCACGATGTCGTCGACGATCAGCACGTGCTCGCCCGGCAGGATGGCGTCCCGGTGCATCTCCAGGGTGTCGCTGCCGTACTCCAGCTCGTAGGTCTCGCGGACCTTCTCGGCCGGCAGCTTCCCGGGCTTGCGCACGGGGACGAAGCCGGCGTTGAGGTCGTAGGCCACGATCGGCGCGAACATGAAGCCGCGCGACTCGATCCCCACCACCTTCTGGATCTTCTGCTGGGCGAACAGCCAGACGAAGCGGTCGACGGTCATGCGCAGCGCCAGCGGATGCTGCAACAGGCTCGTGATGTCGTAGAACAGGATCCCCGGCTTCGGGAAGTCGGGAACCTCGCGGATGTATTTTTTCAGGTCGTCCATTCTCTCCTCCTAACGGTCGATGTCGAACCCGTCCCACGCGGGGACGGGGGAGATCTCGTGCTCTTCGAGGCCGGTCACCCGCGCCCCCGGCGGTCCCTGGCGCAGCCGCTCCCGGAACGCTTCGAGGCGGGAGCCATCGCCCGCCACCTCGACCTCGACGCGGCCGTCCGCCAGGTTGCGCACCCGCCCGGTGAGACCGCCCACCTCGCCCGCCGCCTGGCGGACGAACCAGCGGAAGCCCACCCCCTGCACCCGGCCGCTCACCCGGATCCGGAACGCCTGGCCGCCGCTCATTTCACTTCTTCGGCGCCGCCCAGCCGTGCCGGCCGAGCAGCGGCACGAAGGCGACGTCCTCCCCCTCCTTGCGCCGGATCTCGCCGCGCGCCGACTTGCGGTAGAGCACCAGCTTCTGGAGGTTGAGCTGCCCCTCAGGGATCAACAGGGTTCCGCCCAGCGCCAGCTGGCCGAGCAGGGGCTCGGGCACCTTCGGCGCGCCGGCGGTGACCAGGATGCGGTCGAACGGCGCCCACTCGCTCCATCCCACCGTGCCGTCGAAGACCTGGATCTTGACGTTGTCGAAGCCGAGCTGGCGCATCCGCGGGATGGCCGCCTGCGCCAGCTCCGGCACCCGCTCGAGGCTGTAGACCCGGCGCGCCAGCAGCGCGAGGACGGCGGTCTGGTACCCCGAGCCGGTGCCGATCTCCAGCACCGAATGCTCGGGCCCCACCTCCAGCAGCTCAGTCATCCGCGCCACGATGTAGGGCTGGGAGATCGTCTGCGCCGAGCCGATCGGCAGCGCATGATCGCCATAAGCCTGGCTGCGCAGATGATCCTTGATGAACAGATGGCGGGGGATCTTGCGCAGCGCCGCCAGCACCCGCTCGTCACGCACGCCACGGGCGGCGATGTGGTCGCGGACCATCCGCTCGCGCTGGACGGCGAAGTCGCTCATCGATCCGGTGGAACGGCCGCTGGAGCGGCGGGGAAGGAAAGCGCCGCGAGCTTGTCCCAGAGCGGGGTGAAGGTCTCGAGCCCGGGGTAGTAGGTGAGGTCGAGATGCAGCGGGGTCACCGAGATCCGTCCCGTCGAGACCGCCTCGTAGTCGGTGCCGCTCGCCCGGTCCCACTGCGGCGTGCCGGCAATCCAGTAGTACTTGCGCCCCCGCGGGTCGCGGTTCTCCACCACCGACTGCTTGTAGACCCGCCGGCCGAGCCGGGTGAAGCTCACTCCCTGGATCGCCCCGGCCGGCACGTTGACGTTGAGCAGCAGGTCGCGCGGCAGCTCGCCGGCGAGGAGCACCTCGACCAGCCGCCGCGCGAACGAGGCCGCGGGCTCGAACGAGAACCCCTCCCCCACCTGCTGGCTGAAGGCGACCGAGGGGATGCCGAGCAGCGTCCCCTCGAAGGTCGCGCTCACCGTCCCCGAGTAGGTCACGTCGTCCCCCAGGTTGAGGCCGAAATTGATCCCCGAGCAGACCAGGTCCGGCGGATGGTCCTTGAGCAGGGACAGCACCCCGAGGTTGACGCAGTCGGTCGGCGTGCCGTCGACCGCGTACCAGTTCTCCTCCGTCTTCTGCATGCGCAGCGGCCGCGACAGCGTGAGGGCATGGCCGGTCGCGCTCTGCTCGCGATCGGGGGCGACGACGAACACCTCCGCGATCGCGGCCAGGGAGTTGGCGAGGAGCCGGATCCCCTGCGAGAAGATGCCGTCGTCGTTGGTGATCAGGATGCGGGTCATTCAGGCCCTTATTTATTTTCAGACATGTATTTGCCGATGATCGGCTCGAGGGCCTTCACCGTCTCGGCCGGGATCAGCGAGCGCTCGGTGATCAGCGAGAACTTGAGCGCCTCCTCGCAGATGCAGCCGCGGGCGTGCGGCTCGCCGATCCGCTTCAGCATCTGGCGCACGACCTCCTGCGACATCTTGACGTTCTGGCCGATGACCTCCATCACCGAGACGCCCGAGACCGCCTCCTCCTCCTCGTGCCAGCAGTCGTAGTCGGTGACCATCGAGAGCGAGACGTAGCACATCTCGGCCTCGCGGGCGAGCTTGGCCTCCTGGAGGTTGGTCATGCCGATGATGTCCGCGCCCCAGCTCCGGTAGACCTCGGACTCGGCCCGGGTCGAGAACTGCGGCCCCTCCATGCAGACGTAGGTGCCGCCGCGATGCACGGTCGCCCCGGCGCTCCGCGCGGCGTCGGCCGCGATGTCGATCAGCCGCGGACAGACCGGCTTGGCCATCGAGACGTGGGCCACCAGGCCGTTGCCGAAGAAGGTGTCCGGGCGGTGCCGGGTACGGTCGAAGAACTGGTCGGGGACCACGATGTCGGTCGGCTTGTACTCGATCTTCAGCGAGCCCACGGCGGAGACCGAGACGATCTCCTCCACCCCCAGCACCTTGAAGCCGTAGAGGTTGGCGCGGTAGTTGAGCTCGGTGGGGAGCAGGCGGTGACCCTTGCCGTGGCGCGGCAGGAAGGCCACCAGCCGGCCGTCGAGCTCGCCGATCACATAGGCCTCCGAGGGATCGCCGAACGGCGTCTGGATCCGGCGCTCCTCGCGGACGACCATCCCCTCCATCCCATACAGGCCGCTGCCGCCGATCACACCGATTCGGATGTCGCTCATCAGGAATTCTCCTTCTCTTCTTTACGGGAACTCGGGCTAAGGTTGAAACCGGCGGGTGAGTCTACCAGCCCGTAGCGTCCGGGGCGAGCTTTCTGGACCGGCTCTACGTCTCCCACCAGCTCTCGACGGTAAGCCCTTCAATCCTGTCGAAGTGCCGCACGTTACGGGTAGCTACCACGAGCCCATGCACGAGGGCTGTAGCACCGATCAAGACATCCTCAATACCGATCGGCGTTCCACGCAAGTCCAACTCAGCGAGCAGATCGCCAGCACGCTCAGCTTCTGCCTGGGCAACAGGCAGAATCCGCAGGCCGCCCAAGACCTCGCTGGTGATACGGGCCCAAAGAGGGCCGCCTTGTGGGTGTCTGGCGGCGCCATAGCGCAGCTCCGTCACGCAGATGGACGAAGTCGAGAGCTGCTTGCGAGGAAAGCCTTGGATCCGCTCCAGGACTGCAGCGGAAGGTCGTTTCCTCACCAGCTCGGACAGCACATTGGTATCGAGAAGATAGCCCTTCAAGAAGACTCTTGGCCTCGGTGGACCGCCCGGAGCGCCTGAATCGAGCGCGGTTGATGCTGAAATCGGGATTCAACGATCTCGTCGACAACTGAGAAGAACGGATCGTCATCGTCAAGCCAGCCCTTCATCTCCGAGAGGCTCTCGGCCGTAGGCTCCGCGACAGGCACCAGCTTTGCCACGGCCTCGCCCCGGCGCATGATCAGGATAGTCTCCCCGTCCTGAAGGACCCGCCCAACGAGATCGGAAAACTGCTTCTTGGCCTCTGCAACACTCAGCTTCGTCATGGTCAGCCTCTTTTACCTGCCCGTCATCATACTCGCTCCCTTACCGGATCGCCTCCACCACCGCCAGCGCCGTCTCCAGCGCCCGGCGCCCCTGCTCGCCGGTCACCCGCGGTGCGGCCTCGCCCCGGCAGGCGGCGAGGAAGGCCTCCAGCTCGCGCTTGAGCGGCTCGGCCCGCTCGACGGCCAGGTCGTCGGGCAGGATGCGGCGGTCCGCCCCCTCCCCTTCCAGCCGGTACCCCTTGATCTCCTGCGCCTGGTAGTCGAGGGAGTAGTAGCGGTTGGGGAGGAAGAGACGGAGCCTGCGCGCCCGCTCGGAGGAGACCCGCGACGCCGTCAGGTTGGCGACGGCTCCCGACTCCAGCTCGACGCGGACGTTGGCGATGTCGATCCGGGACGACAGCACGGCGATGCCGGTGGCGCGGATCTCCGCCACCGGGCTGGGATCGAGGGCGTGCAGGATCTGGAGGTCGTGGATCATCAGGTCGAGCACGACGTCGACGTCGAGGCTGCGCGGCGAGAAGACCCCCAGCCGCTGCACCTCGACGAAGCGCGGCGCCGTGGCGACCGCCAGCAGCGCCTGCACCGCCGGATTGAAGAACTCGATATGGCCGACGGCGAGCACTTGGTCCCCGGCGGCGGCGAGCAGCCGGTCGGCCTCCTCCAGGCTCGCGGCCAGCGGCTTCTCGATCAGCAGGTGGAGGCCGCGGTCGAGCAGCGCGCATCCCATCTCGGCGTGCGCCACCGTGGGGGCGGCCACTACCGCCGCCTCGATCTCCCCGGCGAGATCCTCGAGCCGGGCGAAGACCCGCGCGCCGTGCTCGCGCGCCACCGCCTCCGCCGCCTCCGGACGCGAATCGTAGATCCCGACCAGCTCGGCGCCGGGGAGCGACGACAGCAGGCGCACGTGGTTCCGGCCCATCGAGCCGGTGCCGAAAACGCCGATTCTGAGCCCTGCCGGTTGATTAATCAGGCTCGCCTCCTCCTCGGGAGCCGCCGCGCGGGGGCGACTTGATGATCCCTCGCTGAGACCCCTCGACGAACGCGATCAGGTAGTCGACGTCAGGATCGCCGGCCAGCTCGGCACGGATCTGCTCCAGCGCCTTGGGAGTGGGGATCCGCGAACGAACCAGGATGCGGTAGGCCGCTTCCAGCCGGCGGATCGTCTCCAGCGAAACCCCCTTGCGCTTGAGGCCGATCGAGTTGAGGCCGTAGCAGGCCGGCTTCTGTCCCACCGTCTTGACGAACGGCAGGGCGTCGAGGGTTGCCACGGTGTAGCCCCCCACGTAGGCGTGGCGGCCCACCCGGCAGAACTGGTGCACGGAGGAAAAGGCGCTGATGTTGGCGTCGTCGTGGACCTCGACGTGCCCGGCCAGGGTGGCGCTGTTGGCGAACACGACCCGGCTCCCCACCTGGCAGTCGTGGCCGATGTGGGTGTAGGCCATGAACAGGCTGTCGCTCCCCACCCGGGTGACGCCGCCCCCCTTGGACGTGCCGCGATGCACGGTGCAGAACTCGCGGAACTGGTTACGGTCGCCGATCTCCAGCCGGACCTCCTCGCGGCCGAACTTGAGGTCCTGGGGGTCGAAACCGATGGCGGCGCTGGGATAGATGCGGTTCTCCTGGCCGATCCGGGTCGGACCCTGGATCTGCGCGCCGGCGCCGACCTCGGTGCCGTCGCCGATCTCGACGCCGGCGCCGATCACGGCGAACGGGCCGACGGTCACTCCGTCGCCCAGCCGGGCGGACGGATCGACGGCCGCGAGGGGGTGGATCGTGGCGCCCATCAGCGGTCCACCATCGCCGAGGAGAGCTCCGCCTCAGCGGCCAGCTGACCGTCGACCAGGACCTTCCCCGCCAGCTTGCAGAACGTGCTGCGCAGGCGGAGGACCTCAATCTCGTAACGAATCTGGTCGCCGGGGACGACCGGCCGGCGGAACTTCGCCTTGTCGATCGAGGCGAAGAAAAGGAGCTTGTTCTCGCGGTCGGGCATGTCGTGCAGCAGCAGCAGGCCGCCGGCCTGCGCCATCCCCTCGATCATGAAGACGCCGGGGAGCACCGGCCGGCCGGGAAAGTGGCCGAGGAACACCGGCTCGGTGATGGTGACGTTCTTGATCGCCACGATCCGCTTGCCGGGCTCCATCTCCAGCACCCGGTCGACCAGCAGGATCGGATAGCGATGGGGGAGCACCGAGAGGATCCACTCGATGCCCCATTTTTGTCCCGCCGGTGCGGGGTTTTGCTCGCTCGGCTCGCTCAACTCATCTCTCCTCGTAGGGGCGGCCCTATGTGGCCGCCCTGCTCCCCCGAGGGCGGCCACAGGGCCGCCCCTACAGATCGCTCGGGGGCTCTCCCATCCTCTTTTCGACGGCCCGCAGGCGCCGGACGATCTCGTCCAGCCGCGACAGCAGGACGGCCTGCCGGCGCCACTTCCGCATCTCGACCGCGGGGATGCCGGCGACCGCCGTCCGCGGCTCGACCGAAGACAGGGCCGCCGACTTCGCCGCCACCTGCGCGCCGTCCCCGAGCTCGATGTGCCCGGCGACGCCGCTCTGCCCGGCGAGCACGACGTAGCTCCCCAGCCGGGCGCTGCCGGCGATCCCCGCCTGGCCGCAAAGGATACAGTGCTTACCGGTCACCACGTTGTGCCCGACCTGGACGAGGTTGTCGACCTTGGTGCCCGCCCCGATCCGGGTCTCCCCCAGGGTGGCGCGGTCGATCGTGCTGTTGGCCCCCACCTCGACGTCCGCCTCGAGGATCACCCGGCCGACCTGCGGCACCTTGTGGTGCGCGCCGCCGTGGGTGGCGTAGCCGAAACCGTCGGCCCCCAGCACGACGCCGGCGTGGATGATGCTCCCCGCCCCCACCTCGGTACCGTCGTAGAGCACGGCGTGGGGGTGGAGCACCGCCCCCTCCCCCACCGCGCAGTCGCGCCCCACGGCCACGAAGGCGAGGACGGCCGCGCCGGCGGCGATCCGGCTGCCGGCGCCGATCACCGCGTAGGGCCCGACGTGCGCCGCCGGATGGACCGTGGCACCCGCGTCGACGATGGCCGTCGGGTGGACGCCCGGCGGCCGGCTCTCCGGCGGGTGGACGTGGGCGAGCAGCCGCGCCAGCGCCCAGGAGGGATCGTCGGCGATCAGCAGGTCGCGCCCGAGCGCCGCGTCCGCCAGCGACGCCCCGACCAGCAGGGCGCCGGCGGCGCTCGCCGCCGCCTGGCCACGATAGCGGGGGTCCTTCAGGAACGAAAGGTCGCGGGGACCGGCGGTGTCCAGGGAGCGGATCGCCTCGACGGCGCGCTCCGGGTCCCCCTCGACCCGGCCGCCGATCAGCTCGGCGAGCTCGGCGAGGCGATAGGCCACGCCGCTACTTGCCCTGGGCGGCGGCGGTGTCCATCCGCTGGATGACCGTGCTGGTGATGTCGACCGTGTCGTCGGCGTAGATCAGCCCGCTCTCGAACTTGCGGAAGATCATCGTGTAGCCGAGCTCCTTGCCGACCTGGTTGATCACCGGCATCACGCGGCCGTCGATCTCGGCCAGCATGTCGTCGCGCTTCTTGTTGAGCTCACGGGTGGCGTCGTCCTGCGCGCGCTTGAGGGCGATCTCCTTCTCCTCGGCCTGCTTGGCGAGGTCGGCGAGCTTGTCCTGGGCGAGCGAGAGGCGGCCGTCGTTGATCTTGGTCTGCAGCTCCTTGAGCTCGGCCGCCTTGGCGACGAGCTCCTTCTCCCGCTGGTCCTGCAGCTTCTTGAGGTCCCCCACCGCCTTCTTGCCGGCGGCCGACGAGAGCAGGATCTTCTCGGTGTCGATGACCGCGATCCGGAGCGTGCCGCCGGCGGCCGGCGCGGGGGCCGCCGCCTGCGCGACCGCGGAAGCCGAGACGAGTGCGAGCCCGAGGAGTCCGGCGGCGGCGACCCGGGACAGAGCGTGATTGGAAAACATGGTCTTCTCCTTCGTTTGCTGAGAGCTGGTGCCGCTAGAAGCTGGTACCGATGCTGAATTGGAAGGTCTGGAAACTGTCCTGGGGCAAAGGCGTGAGGTTCTTGGCGTAGATGAACCGCAGCGGCGCGCCGAACACCGGCAGGAAGACCCGCAGCTCGACGCCCGCGGTGCGCCGCAGGTTGGAGAAGCTGAAGGTCTGTCCCTCGCCGAAGACGTTGCCCATGTCGGTGAACAGCAGCACCCGGAAGGGGCCCCCCAGAACGAAATGGTACTCGAAATTGAACTGGGCGTAGCTGTCGCCGCCGAGAATGACCTCGTTCTCGTCGCGCAGGGGGTTGCCGTCCTTGTCGCGCAGGAAGATCGAGCGGTAGTTGTGGCCGCGGATGCTGTTCTCGCCGCCCAGGAAGAAGCGCTCGAGCACGTTGATCGGCTGGTTGCCCAGCGCATGGATCACCCCGCCCTCGGCATTGAAGGCGAACACCGTCTTGACCGGGTAGTTGGTGACCGGCGTGAACAGGCTGTAGCCGACCTCCGGACGGAGGAAGTAGTTGTCGCCACCCAGGGGGCCGCCGGCGTACTCGACGGCGAGCGAGATCTTCTGGCCGTGGCTCGGCTCGAACGGGTTGTCCCGGCTGTCGTACAGGTAGGACGGCCGGATCGACGAGTTGTGGATGCGGTACGGCGTCGTGACGGTGCTCCCCGGCTGCGGCTCGTCGGCCGGCGGCGGCACCTCGCCCGGCGTCAGCGGCGGCACCACGATCTGGGTCTCGTCGTTGTAGTGCGAGAAGTTGTAGCTGATGCTCGCCGACTGGAAGAGCTTGAAGTTCCGGCCGTAGGTGAGCACCACGCCCTTGCTGTCGCGGATGTAGCGGTCCTGGTCGCCGAACAGGCTGTAGTCGTAGGTCTCGTCGTAGGCCCGGATGCCGACGCTCTGCGGCTTGTCGAGGAACCAGGGGATCGAATAGGAGAGGTCGTAGTACTTGCGCAGGTCGCCGGTCTGCACCGAGATGCCGATCTCCTCGCCGCGGCCGAGGAAGTTCTTGGTGCTGATGCCGAACTGGCCGAAGAAGCCGTCGAGCTGGCTCCAGCCGCCGCCGAACTGCAGCTGGGTGCGGTCCGACTCCTCGCCCTTGAAGAGCAGGTTGACCTTCTTCTTCTCCGAGTCGGTGTCGATGTCGACCGGGTTTTCCTCGTTGAGCTTGAAGTAGCCGAGCTGGTTGACCTTGGTGACGCTGTTGCGGATCGCCGTCACGTTGACCAGGCCCCCTTCGTAGACCCGGAGCTCGCGGCGCAGCACCTTGTCCTTGGTGCGCTCGTTGCCCTGGACCTCGATGCGGCCGACCTTGAACTGATCCCCCTCGGTGATGTGGATGACCAGATCGGCGACCCGGTCCGGGCGCTCGACCAGCTCCGGCTCGATGCGGGCGAAGATGTAGCCGGTGTTGTGGTAGGCGTCGGTGATCGCCTTGACGCCGTCGTCGACCACCTTGGACTTGAGCCAGCCGGTCGCCTTGCGCTCGAAGACGCGCAGCAGGTTCTTCTCCGGATAGACCTTGTTCCCCTCCACCGACACCTGGCCGAACTTCCAGCGCTCCCCCTCCTCGACGGGGATGGTGATGAACATCCGCCGCTTCTGCTCCTTGGTGGCGTGGGCGGTCTCCTTGAGCTCGACCGCCCGCACGTCGATCTTGGGATCGCCCATCACGACGTTCTTGTAGCCGATGCCGCGGTAGAGGTCGCGGACCTTCTCGAGGTCCTCCTGGAGCTTGGCGGGATCGTAGAGGTCCTTCTTGGCGATGCGGGAGATGAACGCGCTCTCCTTGGTGTTGGTCATCGACAGCCGCAGGCGGGAGTCGGTGAACACCGTGTTGCCCTCGAACTCGATCTGCGAAATGCGGACGCGGTCCCCCTCGTCGACGGTGAAGATCACCTTCTTCTCGTTGGGAGCGACCTCCGAGATGGCGTAGGACGCCGTCGCGAAGCGGAATCCCTTCTCGCCGTACATCTCCTCGATCAGCGCCTTGACCCGCTGCAGCTCGCCGAGCGACAGCGGCTCCCCCTCGTGGACGCGGATGTGCTGGGTGGTCAGCTTGTCCTGGAGGTCGGTCTTGGAGATCTGCTTCAACCCCTGGTAGTCGATCGAGCGCAGCGTGGGGCGCTCCACCACGGTGATCACCAGGCGGACGCCGTTCGCCGTCGGCACGCTCTCCACCTGGACGTCGTCGACCAGGTTGCGGTCCCAGAGCTGCTTGAGGTTCTTGTTGAGGGCCTCCTCGTTGAGCGGCTGGCCCGGCGCGAGCCCGAGGTAGTAGCGCAGCGTCTCCTCGGAGAGCGCCTTCAGACCCTTGAACTCGATCGCCTCGATGGTGCGGCCGTTCGCCGCCGGCGGCGGGAGCGCCTGGGCGCGAGCGGCGCGGATGCCGCCGGAGATCAGCAGAGGCAGCAGCGACGCCGCCATCAGACGGCGCACAGCCCTCCACCGGCGCGGCCTGCGCCGGCCCACGATGACATCAGGCATCAATCTCATCCTTTCATGACCTCGGCGGCTCAAAGGCCGCCGGGGTGGTACTGCCCTCTCTCTTACGGACTGGGAACCGCCGGGGAGACGCCGGACGGCGGGATCAGCGCCGGGGAATGACGAACTCCTGCGCGCCGACATGGAACGTCAGCTCGCCGCCCTCCAGATCCACCTCGATCCGTTCGATCGTCTCGCCGTGCTGGTTGATGAGGATCTCCGACACCGCATCCTGGATGTGGCGCTGGATGGCGCGGCGCAGCGGACGGGCTCCGGTCGACGGCTCGATGCCCGCCTTGGCGAGCAGAAACTCCTTCGCCGGGTCCGAGATCTCCAGATGCAACGTCCGCTCCGCGAGCGTATTGTTCACATCGGCGATGAGAATGTCCACGATCGACCGCAGCTCCTTCTCCCCCAGCGGGTTGAAGACGATCACCTCGTCGATGCGATTGATGAACTCGGGGCTGAAGGTGCGCCGCAGCTCGGCGAGGATCTCCTCCTCGATCCGCTGGAAGCTCGCCTCCTCGCTCCCCTCGCCGAAGCCCATCCGGCCGCCGCGCAACACCAGCTTGCTGCCGATGTTCGAGGTCATCAGCACCAGCGTGTTGCGGAAGTCGACCATGTTGCCGTAGGCGTCGGTCAGCTGGCCGTCCTCCAGGATCTGCAGCAGCAGGTTGGCGACGTCCGGGTGCGCCTTCTCGATCTCGTCGAACAGGATCAGCGAGTAGGGCGCGCGGCGCACCCGCTCGGTGAGCTGCCCCCCCTCCTCGTGGCCGACGTAGCCCGGCGGCGAGCCGATCAGCTTGGAGACCGCATGCTTCTCCATGTACTCGCTCATGTCGAAGCGGATCATCATCCGCTGGCCGCCGAACAGGAACTCCGCCAGCTGGCGGGCGACCTCGGTCTTGCCGACCCCCGAGGGGCCGAGGAAGATGAACGAGCCCACCGGCCGCTGCGGGTTCGAGACCCCCAGCCGCGAACGGCGGATCGCCCGGCTGATGGCGTTGATCGAGCGGTCCTGGCCGACCACGCGCAGCTTGAGGATGTCCTCCATCTTCAGCAGCCGCTCGGCCTCCTCGCTCTGCAAGGCCGCCACCGGAATCCCCGTCCAGGAGGAGATGACCTCCTCGATGTCGTGCCGCGTCACCTCCAGGATGCCGGTCTCGTCGGTCGCCACGCTCATCCGTTCGAGGTCCTCGCGCAGCTCGATCTCCCGCTCGCGCAGGTAGACGGCCCGCTCGAAGTCCTTGTCGGAGATCGCCACCTTCATCTCCTTGACCACCTGGCGGATCTCCTGCTCCAGCCGGCGCAGGTTCTGGGTGTCGCGCACCCGCCGCAGCTTGACCCGCGCGCCCGCCTCGTCGATGACGTCGATCGCCTTGTCCGGCAGGTGGCGGTCGGGGATGTACCGGCTCGACTGGTAGATCGCCGTGCGCAGCGCCTCGGCGCGATAGCGCACCTTGTGGAACGACTCGTAGCGGTCCTTGACCCCCTCGAGGATCTCCTGCGTCTGCTCCGGCGTCGGCGGGTTCACCTGGATCGCCTGGAAGCGGCGCAGCAGCGAGCGGTCCTTCTCGATATATTTGCGATATTCCTTCAGCGTCGTCGCGCCGATGCAGGAGATCTCGCCCCGCGACAGCGCCGGCTTCAGGATGTTGGCCGCGTCGAGCGAGCCCTCGGCCGAGCCGGCGCCGATCAGCGAATGGATCTCGTCGATGAAGACGATCAGCTCCTTGCTCTCCTTGAGCTCCTTGAGGATCCCCTTCAGCCGCTCCTCGAACTGGCCGCGGTACTTGGTGCCGGCCACGATCAGCGACAGGTCGAGCGCCATGATCCGCTTGTTGGCCAGGAAGATCGGCACCCGCCCCTCGATGATCCGCTGCGCCAGCCCCTCGACGATGGCGGTCTTGCCGACGCCCGGCTCGCCGAGCAGGATGGGGTTGTTCTTGGTGCGGCGCGAGAGGATCTGGATGATCCGGTCGACCTCCTCCTCCCGGCCGATCAGCGGATCGAAGGACTGCTCGGCGGCGAGCGCCGTGAGGTCCCGTCCGTACTCGGAGAGGAACGGCAGCTCCTTCTTCTGCTGCGAGGCCTCGCGCTCCTTGGCGATCGCGAGCACCTCCTCGCGCACCGCGTAGACGTCGAAGCCGTGCTGCGCCAGGATCCGCATCGCGGTGCAACCCTCGACCCGCAGAATGCCGATCAACAGGTGCTCCGAACCGACCGTCGCGTGCAGCATGCTCTCCGCCTCATGCGAAGCGTAGGCCAGGATCTTTTTTGATTCTTCTGAAAGAGGTAATTCGGCCGTGGAGGAGATCCGCTCGACGAAGACGCGCTCGCCTTCGATCTCTCTGCGGATGTCCTCCGGCTTGACCTGGAACCGCCGGAAGATCTCGCTGACCGTCTCCTCCCCCTCGCGCAGAATGCCGAGCAGGATGTGCTCGGATTCGATGACCCGGCTACCCAGCTTGCTGGCTTCGTAGCGGGCGAAGAAGAGAGCCCTGCGGGCCTTCTCGTTGTACTTCTCAAACATTTTGTTCAACCTCTCCTGACGCCCGGCGCGCTGGATCGGGCCTCGACGGCGAGGCGGGTCAAGAGCGACGGTGCGTCGTGTTCAAGCTGCCGGATTCTAGCACGCCGTCCCCTCCCGACCTGCCGCCCCGCGCTGATCCGGATGCTACCGGGAGGAAGCGCCCGCGTCGGCGGCAAAATTCCCGTCTGGCAGGGGGTGCCGGCAGGGTGCCGCCCACCCGCCCGACGAACACGGACTTTCACGGACGAACACGGACGAAGGCAAAAAAACGGCCGATCCCGGTCCTCTGTTTTCGTCCCTGTCCGTCCCTGCTCGTCCGTGTTCGTCGGGCGGGCGGGTGGCACCTTTGGCCCGCGCTTGGCCCGCGCTTGGCCCGCGTTGGTGTCCGCTTTTCAATACGGGTGTAACACTCCGCCATCCAGCCGCAGCGTGCGCGTGCACCGCCGGGCGATCTCCGGATTGTGGGTGACCAGGACTCCCGTGGTGCCGTGGCGACCCTGCAGCGACAGGAGGAGCTCGAAGACGGTCTCGCCGCTCGCCGGATCGAGGTTCCCCGTCGGCTCGTCGGCGAGGAGGAGGGGCGGCTCGAGCGCCAGCGCCCGGCAGAGGGCCACCCGCTGCCGCTCGCCGCCGGAGAGCTCGCTGGGGAAATGGTCGAGCCGCTCGGCGAGGCCCACCTCCAGGAGGAGCTGGCGGGCGCGCTCCAGCACCTGCCGCGGCTCCAGGCCGGCGATCCGCCCCGGCAGCATGACGTTCTCCAGCGCCGTGAAGTCGGGCAGCAGCTGGTGGAACTGGAAGACGAACCCGATCGTGCGGTTGCGGAACGCCGCCAGCTGCGCCCCCGACAGGCCGGCGAGCGACTGGCCGCCGATCTCGACCGCCCCCACGTCCGGCCGGTCGAGCGCCCCGAGCAGATGCAGCAGCGTCGACTTCCCCGACCCCGAGGGGCCGACGATCGCCACGATCTCCCCCGGCTCGACCGCCAAGTCGACCCCCCGCAGCACCTCCACCCGCCGGACGCCGTCCTGGTAGGTCTTGGTGAGGGAGCTGGCGCGGACGGCGACGCTCATCGGAGGCCTCCAAGGCCAGCCCCGGAGGGGCGACGGCATGTAGCCTGGGGCGTAAGCCCCAGGTCAGGCGAGGGATTCAATTCCGAGAGCCCCGAAGGGGCGACGGCAGCGCTCCACCGTGAGCCGTCGCCCCTTCGGGGCTCTCGGGTCAAACGAGGCGGACCTGTCCTGGGGCTCACGCCCCAGGCTACATGCCGTCGCCCCTCCGGGGCTGAAAACGACCTCATCGCCGCAGCGCCTCCACCGGGTCGAGCGCCGCCGCCCGCTGCGCCGCGTAGAGCGACGAGGCGAGCGCCAGCGCGAAGGTCATCGCCAGCACCACCACCAGGTCCCCCGGCTGCACCAGGAAGGGCACGTAGTCGAGGAAGTAGACCCGCCCCGGCACCTTCAGCAGACGGTAATGGTCCAACACCCAGGCGCCCCCCACGCCGAGCGCCGTGCCCACCAGCACGCCGGAGCCGGCGACCAGCGCTCCCAGCAGCACGAAGGCCTGGCGCAGCGCCGCCGGGGTCGCCCCGAGGGTGCCGAGCATGCCGATCTCCGGCCGCTTGCTGGAGATGATCAGCGCCAGGTCCGCCACCAGCGCCAGCGACGCCACCAGCACGATCAGCGACACGGCGACGAACATCACCAGCTTCTCCAGCCGCAGCGCGAAGAGGAGCGGCCGGTTGAGGTCCTTCCAGGTGCGCACCTTGCTCCCCGGCGGCAGCGCGGCCGGCAGGCGGGCCGCGGTGACCAGGGCGGCGTCGAGCCCCCCCGCCTCGACGTCGAGCCGGCGGTCCGCCGTGCCGAGCAGCGACTCGGCCAGCGGGCGCGGCAGCGCGACCGGCTCCTTCTCCTCCTGGGTGCGGGCGCCGGTGTAGAGGCCGGCGAGCGGGACGCTGCGCAGGCGCGGCTGCGGCCCGAGCGGCGTCAGGGTCGGCCGCGGCGAGACGACCTCCAGGACGTCGCCGGCCTTCAGTCCCCAGCGGGCGGCGAGCGTGGTCGGGATGTAGAGCCCCTCCGCCTCTCCCTCGGCGCCGGGGAAGGTGCGCGGCACGCGGCCGTCGAACCCCACCAGCTCCACCGCCTGCACCTTGCCGCGGTCCACCACCCAGCCGCCCCCGCGCACCTGGATCTGCGCCGAGACCACCCCGGGGACCCGCAGCGTACTCGCCTGGGCCGCCGCCGCGTCCGATCCGGGCGGCAGCTCCACCTCGATCTGCGGCGTGCGGCCGAGCAGCTCGGCGCGCAGCGCGCTCTGGAAGCCGGAGATCACCGCCAGCGACAGCACCATCGCCATCACCCCCAGCGCCAACCCCCCCGCCGCCACCACCGAGAGGAAGCTCGCGAAGGCGTCCCGGCGCGTGCTGCGCAGATAGCGCAGGGCGATCAGCGCCGGGAACGGGAGATTGCGCAGCAGGAGCTTCGAAGGTCGGGCGGCCATGGGCGGACCGAACGATATCAGGAAGGTCCGGCGCAGGGGGCGGCCCAGAATCTTCGCCGAATCTTTGTTTGACAGGATGCGACAACTGCCGATAGCTTGCGGAGCCGGTTGGCGTCCGGGATCTCCCCCGGGCGCCTGACGAGGGAGAATCCATGAGACTACGCCTGATCTTCGCGCTGCTGCTCCTCACCGCCGCCCTGACCTCCTGGCGTCCCGCCCAGGCGTTCGTCGCCGGCTACACCTGCCGGGGCTCGTTCAACACGCCCGCGGTGACGGGGTACGGATCGACCTGCACGTCCGCTCACTCCGACCTGGTGACGGATCTCCGGAACGCCGCCGAGTCCGACTGCGACTCCGTGCCCTACGCCGATCACGCCTGCGCCGTCACCACCATCACCGACACGTCCGCCTGCTCGTGCTCCGGCGGCCTCTGCCAGGAGACGGCCTACGGGACGCACGCCTGCGCCGAGTGCGGCTATCCGGGCGGCGACATCTGCCCGTAGGTCTGCCCGTAGAGAAGACGGCCGCGGTCCACGGCAGGCTCGCCCGCCTGGGCCGGCCTTCCGCCGCGCCAGGCTGGAGGCTGGCCCACCTGGGCCGGCCGTCCGCCGCAGTGAGCCCGAGGCCGGCCCACCGGGGCGGACCTTCCGCCGCGGTGGACGCGAGACCGGCCAGCCTGGACCGGCCGGCCGCCGGGGTGGGCCGAAGGCCGGTCCCGCTGGGCGGACCGGCCGCCGCGCCGGGCTGATGAACCGGCGACCTGGGCCGATGAACCGGCGACCCGGGCCGACGGCCCTTCAGGCCGGGCGGAAGAGCGCGCGCTACTCCGCCGCTTCCGGACGCATCAGGGGGAACAGGATCACGTCGCGGATCGACTGCCGGTCGGTCAGCAGCATCGTCAGGCGGTCGATGCCGATGCCGATGCCGGCCGCCGGGGGCATCGCGTGCTCCAGGGCACGCACGTAGTCGGCGTCGTAGAGGTGCCCTTCGGCGTCCCCGGCCTCCCGCGCCGCCACCTGGCCACGGAAGCGCTCGGCCTGGACGTCCGGATCGTTGAGCTCGCTGAACGCGTTCGCGATCTCCATGCCGCCCAGGTAGAGCTCGAAGCGCTCGGTGAAGCGGGGATCGTCCGGCCGCTGCTTGGAGAGGGGAGAGACGTCCGTCGGATGCTCGGTGATGAACACCGGCGCGAACAGGTGCTCCTCCACCGTGTGCTCGAACAGCCCCATCAGCAGATGGCCGTAGGTGCCGCCGGGGGGGATCTCCAGCCCCTTCTCCTCCAGCACCGCGCGCACCAACTCCTTGGTCTCCAGCCGCTCGGGGGAGACCCCCGCGTACCGGGTGATCGCCTCGCGCATCGTCAGCCGCTGCCAGGGGCGGGCGAGGTCGATCGGCTTCCCCTCCCAGGTGAGCTGCTCGCGCCTCAGGAGGACCCGCACGCGCTCCGCCAACCCCGAAAGGAGCTCCTCGGTGAGGTCCATCATCTGCCGGTAGTCGGCGTAGGCCCAGTAGAACTCCAGCATGGTGAACTCGGGGTTGTGGCGGGTGGAGATCCCTTCGTTGCGGAAGTTGCGGTTGATCTCGTAGACCCGCGGAATGCCGCCGACCAGCAGCCGCTTCAGATAGAGCTCGGGCGCGATGCGCAGGTAGAGATCGATGTCGAGCGCGTTGTGGTGGGTCTTGAACGGCCGCGCCGTGGCGCCGCCGGGGATCACCTGCATCATCGGCGTCTCGACCTCGAGGAAGCCGCGGGCGTCGAGGAACTCGCGGATCCCCTTGACGATCGCCGCCCGCGCCTCGAAGACCTGGCGCGACTCCTCGTTGGTGGCGAGGTCGAGGTAGCGCTGGCGGTAGCGCGTCTCGACGTCGGCCAGGCCATGCCACTTCTCCGGCATCGGCCGCACCGCTTTGGAGAGCATCGTCAGGTCGTCCACCTTCAGCGACAGCTCTCCGGTGCGCGTCCGGATCAGCATGCCGGAGGCGCCCACGATGTCGCCCAGGTCGAGATTCTCCAGCACCGTCTGCGCCGGCGCGGGCAGATCGTTCTGGCGGATGAAGAGCTGTAGCTTCTCCTTGCCGTCGTGGATGTCGGAGAAGACGAGCTTGCCCTGGCGGCGGATGGAGCGGATGCGGCCGGGCACGCGCAATTTCAGGCCGAGGGCTTCCAGCTCCTCAGCCGTCTTCTCGCCATATTGCTGCTTGACCCCGGTGGGCTCCAGGTCCCACTCGAAACGGTGCGGATAGGGGGCGATCCCCGCCGCCGCGAGCCGCTGGCGCTTGTCGCGCCGGTTCTGGATCTGATCGTCGAGCTCGGACATGGGCTTTCCTCTCCTCCGCCGTAAGGGCGGATAGCCTATCCGAGAACGGCGAGGGGGGCGAAGGCGGAAGGCGCGCGGCCGGTCTACGCGACCGGCCGCGGGCGAGGCGGCTTGCTTCTTCCTTCGTGCCCTTCGATTCCTAACAGTCGATGTAATCGCAGCGACAGATATAGGGAGAACACGAGAAGCGCTTGACCGAACAGAAACCACAGTGAGCATCGCACTGGGCGGAGAGAGCGCCGCAATCCGGGCAGAGAATGGGGCACTGGGTCGTGGCACCATTGCAAGTGACGAACCCGCTCTGACTCACCGAACAGTCCTGGTCCGCGTCCGAGCAACTCGTGGTGCCAGTGCAGCTGATGATGCCGCTCGCTCCACAGCTAGCGGAGGCAGTGCAGGAGGACTTCCCGGCGACCGGGTTCTTCGCCGCGAGCGGCGTCGGCGGCGCGGCGAGGCTGGCAAGGAACGTCTGCTCCGCGGCGCTCAGCGCTGGCGCCGCCATGGCGGGAGTCACCATCAAGCCAAGAGCCGCGAAGGCCAACAGGAACCCGAGAACCATTTTCTTCATGACGATCTCCTTTCTCGAACCTCTCTTTGCAGAAGGCTGTAACGCGCTGCTAAAGGTAGCACTATCTTTCAAAGGATTATCTTCAGGATGGAGTCCCGGGAGGGGTTGCAGAGGGACCGCCCAGCCCCTCCTGCTAGGATCTGCCGCCATGAACGAGCCTGAAGACCTGGAAGGGCTGGTCCACGCGCCGCTGGAAGAGGCCTCCGCGGCCCTGGAGACGCTGATCGAGCAGCACAAGTCCGCCGTCGAGCGGTACGACCTGCTCGGCTGGCCGCGGCCGGAGGTGGCCGTCGTCTCGGGCTCCGGGCTGGCGGTGGAGTTGGGTGAACGCACGCACGGGCCGATCCAGCTCGATTTCCTTCTCCCGTTCGAGACCGACGCCATCGCCGGGCACCCGCACGCCGTCGAGATGTTCGAGCCGCTGCCCGGACGGCCGGTCCTCTACTTCAAGGGGAGGATCCATTCCTATCAGGGGCATGACGGGAACCAGACCGTCTTCCCGGTCCGCCTGGCCGCCCTGCTGGGCGCCAAGGTGCTGGTGATGACCAATGCCACGGGCGGCCTCCAGCCGCAGTACCGCGCCGGCGACCTGGTGCTGATCCGCGACCACATCAACCTGACCGGCCTGAACCCTCTGCGCGGCCAGCTCCCGCCGGAATGGGGTCCCCGCTTTCCCGACATGACCGCCGCCTACGATCCACACCTGCGCGAGCTGACGCGTCAGCTGGCCGCGGAGCTCGACATCCCCCTGACGGAGGGAATCTACGCCGGTCTCGCCGGCCCCAGCTACGAGACGCCCGCCGAGGTACGGATGCTCCGCCTGCTCGGCGGCGACGTCACCGGCATGTCCACCGTGCTGGAGGTGATCGCCGCCCGCCACCTGGGGATGCGCTGCCTCTGCGTCTCGATGGTGGCCAATCCAGGGGCCGGCCTCTCCGACGACGCCGTGACCCACGAGGACGTCCTCGCCGCCGGCCAGGCCGCCGCCGGCAACCTGCGTCGGCTGCTGGGCGCGGTGCTGGCGGCGCCCGGGCTGGTGTGAGGAGACCGTCCACGTCCTCCGATCCCGCGCGGGAGGGGGACCGCCCTGGAGGGGCGGGCTTTGATCAGCCTGGGGTTTCAACCCCAGGCGGCGAGCGGAAGACCTCCGCGGCCAGAGGTTGAAACCGTGGCGCCGCCACGCCGGAACGCCAGAGGTTGAAACCGCGGCGCCGCCACGCCGCGACGCCAGAGGTTGAAACCGCGGCGCCACCACGCCGCGACGCCGGAGGTTGAAACCGCAGCGCCGCCACGCCACCACGCCGCGACGCCGGAAACACGCCTGGGGTTGAAACCCCAGGCTGATCAAAGCCCGCCCCTCCAGGGCGGTCCCCCTCCCAATACGAAACTCTCCGCCCAGCGAACGAAGTACACTCCTCACCACCCCATGCCCGACCGCATCGAAGACCGCGCCCGGTTCGATCTCGTCCGCTACGCCAACGTGTGGGAGGACGCGGACGTGCTGTGCGCGGCCCTGGCGCCGGCCGCGGGGAAGCGCCTGCTGTCGATCGCCTCGGCGGGAGACAATGCCTTCGCCCTGCTCGCCGCGGGCGCCGAGGTGGTGGCGGCCGACCTCTCCGCCGCTCAGCTCGCGCTCGTCGAGCTCAAGCGCGCCGCCATCCGCCGGCTTGGCTACGAGGAGGTGCTGGCCTTTCTGGGGCTTCGAGCGAGCGCGGAAGATCGCCGCTCCGTCTACGAACGGCTGGAGCGCGACCTCCCGGCCGACGCGCGCGAGTTCTTCCGCGGCCGGCTGAACGAGGTGGCCGGCGGCGTCATCCATCACGGCAAATTCGAGAGCTACTTCCGGCTCTTCCGCGAGCGGGCGCTGCCGCTGATCCACCGGCGGCGGACCGTGCTCGCCCTGCTGGAGGCGCGCGACGAGGCCGGCCGCCGCGATTTCTATCGTCACACCTGGGACAACCTGCGCTGGCGCCTGCTCTTCCGGATCTTCTTCAGCCGCTTTGCCATGGGACGGCTGGGCCGCGATCCCGAGTTCTTCCGCTACGTGGAAGGCTCGGTCGCCGAGCGCATCCTGGGCCGCGCCGAGTACGCCCTCACCGTGCTTCCCACCCACGCCAATCCCTACCTGGAAGCGATCCTCACCGGCAATTTCCGGCGCACCCTGCCGCTCTACCTGCGGCCCGAGCGGTTCCCCGAGCTGAAGCGAAACCTCGACCGGCTCACCCTTTTCGAGGGGCCGATCGAAGCGGCGGCAGCCGCCCATCGGGGCGCGGGGTTCGACGGCTTCAATCTCTCCGATCTCTTCGAATATCTCGACGAGCCCACCGGCACCGCGCTCTACGGCCGGCTGCTGGAGACCGCCCGTCCGGGCGCCCGCTTCGCCTACTGGAACATGCTGGTGCCGCGCCGCCTCGCCGCCGCCTTCCCCGGACGGGTCCGCTCGCTCGACGCCGAAGCCAGCGATCTCTTCGCGCGCGACCTCGCGTTCTTCTATAGCGCCTTCGTCCTCGAGGAGGTCCTCTGATCTCGCCGGACGACCTGCGGGGCGCGGCGATTCTGGCGAGCGCCTTTCTCTCGCTCATCGCGCTGGCCGAGCTCTGGCGCCGGTTCGGCAAGCCCAATCCCGAGCACACGCGCAAGCTGGTCCACCTCGGCGGCGGCATGGCCTGCCTGTTCTTCCCGTTTTTGGTGAAGTCGCCCTGGGTGGTGCTGGCGCTCTCCCTGCCGCTCACCGCCCTGTTCGTGGCCGGCAGCCGGTTCGGGTTCCTGAAGAGCCTGCACGGCGTCGGCCGCCGGAGCCGGGGGGCGGAGTATTACCCGCTCTCGGTCTTCCTCGTCTTCCTGATGACTCCGGGGCGCCCCTGGCTCTACCTCGCCGCCGTGCTGGTGCTCGCGGTGGGCGACGCCTTCGCCGCCCTGATCGGCAGCCGCTACGGAGTGATCCGCTACGAGGTGGAGGACGAGACGAAGAGCCTCGAAGGATCGCTCGTCTTTCTGGTCATCGCCTTCCTCGCCATCCACCTGCCGACCCTGCTGCTGACCGATCTCTCCCGCCCGGTCTGCGTGCTGGCGGCCCTGCTGGTGGCGGCGCTGGTCACCGGCTTCGAGGCGATCTCGCTCGAAGGGGCGGATAACCTTTTCATTCCGCTCGCCGTGGTGGTGATCCTCGGCAAGATCACCACCAAGCCGCTCGCCGAGGTGATCTATCAGAATCTCTCGCTGCTGGCGATCTGCCTGGGCGTGGGGCTCGCCGCCTGGCGCTTCCGCTCGTTCAACGTCGGCGGCGCGATCACCTTCATCCTCTTCGCCTACGGCACCTGGTCGCTCGGCTCCTGGGTCTGGACGCTGCCGGTGCTCCTGGGTCTCGCCGGATATCTCGCCGTCCAGTCCCGCTTCGCGCCTCCCGGCGGTGGCTCGGGACTCAAGGTGCGGACGGTCGTGCGCGCCCTGCTCCCCCCTTTCATCCTGCTGCTGCTCGCCAACAGCCTGACGAAAGACGCGACCTTCTTCGGCCCCTACCTCGCCGCCAGCGCCGCCGTGCTCGCCTTCAGCCTGGACACCGGCGTCTTCCGCCTGGCCCATCGCCGCCGCGGACCGCTCGCCGCGCTCGGCGTCGCCATGTTCGGCATGCTCCTCGCCGTCGCGGGACCCTGCCTCGCGCAGTGGCGGGCGCCCTGGAAACCACTGCTCGCGATCCTCGCGACCACCGCCCTCGTCACCCTCGCCAACGCCGCCATCGAGCGCCGCGATCCGGAGGCCGAACAGAGCCGCGACTGGACCGCCTGGCGCTTCCTCCTGACCTTCGTCGCGGCGGGCGCGCTCCTCGGATTACAGGCGCTGGGGACAATCCCCTTCTGGGACCCGGGGTCGGGACCCTAGACGGCGATCTGCGGTAGGATTTCGAGGATCGCGGCGAGACAGCAGGACGCCGCAGCGAGGAGCTTCGATGGCAATCCCGATGGCTGACCTTCACCGCTGGACGCGGGAGGATTATGAACGGATGGCCGAGCAGGGCTACTTCCGGCCCGACGAGCGGGTCGAGCTGGTGGACGGAGTCATTTACGAGATGACGCCCCAGAACAGTTGGCATGCGTCGGCGATCCAGGCCATGCAAGAAACCCTCGGCTCCGTCTTCCGGAGAGGTTACAGCCTCCGGGTCCAGATGCCTCTCGCCCTCGGACTCGAATCCGAGCCTGAGCCCGACGTCGCGGTCGTCCGCGGCCACTGGCGCGACTATCGGGAGTCCCATCCTTCGACGGCGGTCCTCGTCGTCGAGATCGCGGATTCCACGGTCTTCCATGATCGCGAGCGCAAGAGCGCGATCTATGCCCGGGCCGGTATCCTCGACTATTGGATCCTGAATCGCGCTGACGCCTGCCTGGAGGTGCAGAGGCAGCCGAAGGATGGGGTCTATCAAAGCCGGAGAGCCCTTCGGGCCGGGGAGACCTTCACCGCTTTGGCCCGTCCGGACATCGCGATCTCCGTCGCGGACCTGTTCCCTTAGCACCCGCCCGCCGCTACAAATCTTTTACATTCCAGCGGCGCGTTTTGGCGCCCCTTCCTCACCTACATTTTCGAAGGCCTGGTTCTCTCGATTTTTCAAAGCTTTGAGGCAGGCTCGGGTGCCGCAATGGCGCGGCGATCCGTGTGTGGA
>DATBAW010000192.1:0-10115 GCA_036271335.1 Thermoanaerobaculia bacterium | reverse complement strand
CGGCAGGCCCGAGGGACTGTCGGCCGGCAGGGTGCGGAAGTAGTCGAGGGCGCAGAGCGAGAGCTCGATCTGGTAGAGCGTGCCCCGCTCGCCCAGCAGGATGGCGAGGTTCTCGGCGAAGCGCGGCTTGTCCTCGTCCTGAAGGACGTGCAGCACCGTCCGCATGTAGACGTTGACGTCGCCGAACTCGTCGTGGAACGCCTGGGCATCCTCCGGCTTGAGGCCGTCGACCACCCGGTACTCGATCTTCAGGTCCGCCGGCGTCTCCTGCCGCGCCTTGGCGACCGCCGACGGCGAAACGTCGGTGCCGATCACGCGGTCGAACTGGGTGGCCAGGAACCGGGTCTGCCGGCCGTTGCCGCAGCCGAAGTCGAGCAGCGGCAGGCTGGGATCGAGGATCAGCGGCTTGAAGCGCTGCAGGTCCTCGGCGGAGGCACGCGCCGGCTCGTTGTCCCACAGCACCTGGCCGCCGCGGCCGGTCTTCTCGATCGAGCGCCAGTAGTTCTCCCAGTGCCGGTCGACCTTGCCGGGGTGCCCCCATTTCAGCCGGTAGAAGAGCACGTTCGAGATCAGACGCATCGATTTCAACATCTCCATCGCTTCCCTCCTCGCGACCGCCCGGCACACCTCGGCTCCACAGCAAGGATCTGCGTGCGCATCGCCATAGCCCGGAGAGAGCAGGGGCCCCGAGGCGGACCGCCGGCCTCCGTCCGGAAATTATTCGGAAACCTATCTAAAAGGGTGCCTGAATTAGGAAAATTGGGACACTCCGGAACAACGAACACGCTGAGGCGCTCCTTTCGCTTGGGATCGTCTCAGGTTCGGAACCCCCTCTCCCGGAGAGGGTGGGCGCGGGGGAAGAACTTCCAGGGCAGGCGTCTCGTACTTGCCCAAACAGTTGCCCTCTACACGGAGGGGACACTTCGTTGCATACTCACGTGTCGAACTGAGCAGACGAAGCGACGGACCGAGCCGGAAATGACAAGACTCCTCAACGACGGTGCGGCGGCATGACCCTCCGGAGCGAGCCCCTGAAGGTCGAGACCGAGGCCCTCGGGTTCGCCTACGGACGGCAGCCGGTGGTCTCCGGCGTCTCCTTGGCGCTGCCGGGGGGCGGGGTGACGGTCCTGATCGGCCCTTCGGGCTCGGGGAAGTCGACCCTCCTGCAGCTCCTCGCGGGCCTGCTGCGACCCGCCGCCGGCCGCATCCTCTTCGACGGCGAGGACGTGACCCGCCTGCCCACCGAGCGGCGGGACGTCGGGGTGGTCTTCCAGTCCTATGCCCTCTTTCCCCACCTCACCGTGCGGGACAACATCGCCTTCGGCCTCAAGGCCAGCCGTCGCCGCGGCTCGCTGTGGACCTCGCGCCGCCGGCCGTCGCGCCATTCGGTGGAGGCGCGGGTCTGGGATTCTGCCGCCCTGCTCGGCCTCGAACGGCTGCTCGACCGCAAGCCGTCGCAGCTCTCGGGGGGCGAGCAGCAGCGGGTGGCACTCGCCCGGGCGGTGGCGCCGCGTCCGGCGTTGCTGCTCCTCGACGAGCCGCTCTCGGCCCTCGACGCCCGCCTGCGCCGCACCGTCCGCGTCGAGCTCGCGACGCTCCTGCGCAAGCTGGGGATCACCGTCTTCTACGTCACCCACGATCAGGAGGAAGCGATGCTCCTCGCCGATCATCTGGTGGTGCTCGATCAGGGGCGGGTGGTGCAGGCCGGGCCGCCCCTCGACCTGTACCGCCGGCCGGCGACGCCGTTCGTGGCCGGTTTCCTGGGCGAGGCCAACCTGGTGCCGGTGAGCGTCGAGGCCTGTGAGGAGGGGAAACCGGTGCGCACTCCGCTCGGCCGGCTCCCCCTGCCGGCAGGGGTGACGAAAGGATGGATGCTGGTGCGGCCCGAGGATCTGGCCGAAGACCCGCTGGGCGCCTGCGCCACGGTGGTCGACGCGCGCGGGCTCGGGCCCCACGACCGCGTGCTGCTGGCCCTGGAGAACGGCGTCGAGGTGACGGCCCACTTCGCGCCCGGCGCGGCCCCCGAGCCGGGAGCCAAGATCCGGATCGGCCTGCGGTCGCGCGCCCCGTACGTGCTCGCGGACTCTTGAGAGCAGTTCAAAAATATGAATCGACTCTAGCTCGCCGCCCGCAGGTGGTTCGACGCGCACCGATACCCGCCATTGAGGACGATGCTGCGCACCAGCGGCGGGAAGAGATCGAGATGCACGCCGAGGGCGGTGAAGGCGTCGCGGGCCTCCTGGTCGCCGCGCGGGATCAGGGACGAGAACCCCTCGGCGCGGACGGCTCCCTCGCGCCTCTCCACCACGACGTTGTTCCAGGTGATCAGGAAGGCGTCGTGGGTGAGATCCTGCCGGTTCCGGAGCAGCGGGACGGGAACGGTGAGCACAGGGAGGCGCCGCACCTCCATCCCGGACTCCGCGAGCTGGCGGGCGACGAGGTCGAGGAAGCCGCCGAGGGCGTCCATCGGCGGGGTCCGCTGCGCGCCGGCGAGAGCGGTGGCGAGCGCCTCGCCCTTCGGCTCGAGACCGTAGCCGCGCCGGAGGGAGCTCCAGTCGGCGGCGGCGAGGCGCGACACCAGCCCGCGGCCCGCGGCGACGTCGGCGACCAGGGCCCGCGGCCGCCCTCCGACGGCGGGCAGCAGGGTGACGATCGAGTCGAGGTCGTAGCCGGCGCCGCCGCCGAGAGCGCGCATCAGCTCCGTCCGCGTGGCGAGCGCCTCCGAGCCCTGGCGGGGGAGAGGGTGGACGAAACGGACCGGCCGGTCATAGAGCCGCGACAGCTCCGCCGCCGCCCGGTCGGCCGCGGCGAGGTAGCCGTCGATCCCCGCCGCCGTGGTGAAGCTGGCGACGGGCACGCGGTCGACGTGGAGGAGGTCGAGAATGCGCGGCTCGAGCGTGTGCAGGGAGATCCAGGCGGCGTCGCGGGTGAGCAGGATCTGCCCGTTGTGGAACGGCACCGGCGCGGTCGTCCAGGTCACCTTTCCCCAGGCGCGATCGAGATCCTCCGGCAGGTTCTGCACCAGCTCGGGACCGAGGTGAGCGTCCTCCTCCCGGCCCGGCTGCAGGTTGGGGCGGACGAGCACCCGCACGCCGCCATCGCGGGCATGGACGAGCGTGAAGGGGTCCCGCGGCCAGGGGGAGTAGGGGCGGCCGAAGGTATCGAGCAGACGAAGGTGGAGGCCGGACGCGAGCGGCGCCAGCCCTTCCCGCAGCGGCGAATCGGTCAGCACCACCAGGGTCCGGGCCGGGGCGGCGGCGTGGACCGCGGAGAGGAAGGCGGCCGCCGCCGGCAGGTCGAAGAAGAACGAGGGGAGCGAGTAGACCGAGGCGTCGAGGCGCCCTTCCACGTCGGCGTCGAAGCGCTGGCCGCCGGGAGAGAACTCCACCCGCCGGCCGGCGCTGCGGCGGGGGATCGCGCCCCAGGCCTGCTCGACCTCCTCGGAGGCGGCGAAGTCGAACCCCCGCACCTGGTTCAGCTCCTGGAGGAGGGCGGCGCGGAGGGCGGCGGGAACCGTGGCGTCCAGATCGCGGGGGAGGAGGCCGAGGACCCGCCGGCGGAACCCCTCGTCGCCGACGAACCGCTCCGGCTCGACGAGTTGCAGGGCCAGCAGCCCGAGCACCTCCTCGTGGCTCCAGGCGCCGCGGCGGCCGAGGGCGAGGCCGCGCTCGCGGGCGACCGCGGCGAGGAAGTCTCCAGTCCGTTTCTCCAGGGTGGCGTCGGCCGATCCCAGCGCCTGCGCGAAAGGGGCGAGGAGGGCCGGCTGGCGTTCCGGCTCTCGCGCCAGTTGCTCGGCGAGCCCGGCCGGGGTGGCCGCAGCCATGAGGGCGACGGCGGGATCCTGGGAAGGAGCAGCAGCCCCGGCCAGACCTCCTGTCAGGAGAGCCAGGAGAAGGAGGCCGATCCGGGGCTTCACCCTACTGCTTCCCCTCCGTGGTCAACTGCGCGAGGTTGGAGGCCGCCACCTTGTCCTGGGGATTGATCTGCAACACCTGCTGGAGGAGCTTGCGCGCCTCGTCGTTCTTGTTCGACTGCATCAGCAGCACGGCGAGATCGTCCATCGCCGCCAGGTGCCGGGGCTGGAGCTGCAGGGTCTTGCGGAGATCCTTCTCGGCCGCGCCGTAGCGTTTCAAGGCCATCTCCGACGCGCCGCGAAGGTAGATGTAGTCGGGGTTCTTCGCGTCCGTGGCGAGCGCCGCGTCCGCCGCCTTGAGGGCCTCGTCCGGCTTCTTGAGCAGGAGGAGGACGCGCACCTCGATCAGCCGGGCCCGGGGGTCCTTGGAGACCGCGATCTCCTGGCGGATGGTGGTGAGCGCCGCCTGGAGATCGCCCTGGCTCATCTGCTGGGCGGCCTGCTGGAGGCCGGGGCTCAGCGGCATCTCGGCGGCGGGCCCGGGAGCCGCCGGAGCGGGAGCCGGCGGCGCCGGGGCGGGTGCGGCGCCGGGAGCGCCGGCGGCGCCCGGTTTGGCCGGCTTGGCCATCTCGGTGGCCTGGGCGAGCGCCCGCTGGGCGTCCGCCTTGCGGCCGGCGGCGTCGAGCGCCCGGGCGAGCCCCTTCCAGGCGTCGGGGTTGCGCGGGTGGTAGACGGTGGCCTTCTCATAGAACGGCACCGCCTCGGCGGCGTGCCCGCCGTCGACCAGCAGCGAGCCGTACTCCATGGCGATGCCGACCAGGGGACGGGGATCGCCGACCGCGTTGGCGTCCGGGGGAAGCTTGTCGGCCAGCGGCTTGAGGGTCGCGGTCGCCGCGGCGGCGTTGCCGGCCTGATGCTGGGCGCGGGCGAGGACCAGCACGAGCGGGGGGCGCCCGGCGGCCTTGCCCTCGAGCAGCTTGACCGCCTCGGCCGGCTGGCCGGCGAGGAGCTCCGCCTCGGCGAGCGAGCGCCGGATCTCGAGATCCATGCCCTGGGGATGCTGGGTGAGCAGCGGCTTGAGCAGGGCCACCGCGCCGGGACCGTCCTTCTTCAGCACCAGCGCCTTGCCGTGCAGCAGCCGGATCGCCGGCTCGGTGTCCGGCAGGCTCGAGATGAGCTGGAGAGCGTCATCGCCTCGCTCCAGCTGTACGGCGAGGTCGGCCGCCATCAGCCGTGCCTCGGTGTCGGAGGGGTTGCGCAGCGCCCAGGGGCGAAGCATCGAATAGGCTTCCACCAGATGCCCGCTGCGCGCGGTGAGCAGGCCGAGGTCGCGGGCGGCGGGCGAATCGGGCTGCTTGAACAGCGAGCGCGCCCAGTAGACCCGCGCGTCGTCCACCTGGCCGGCCCGCAGCGCCGCGCGGCCGGCGTTGTAGAGCACCGCCGGCTGGGCGTCCTCGGCGTCGGCGAGGGGCTTCAGCACCGCCAGCGCGTCCTTGGGCCGGTCGATCTCCACGTAGAGCGCGCCCACCAGCGAGAGCACGGGACGGCTCACGGCGGGGTCCTTCTGGATCGCCTGGAGCTTCGCGAAGGCGGCGTCTTTCTTCCCCGACTGCACTAGCTGGATCGCCTCCTCGATCTCCTTTTGCAGCGTCGGAGAGGCTTGCCCCTGAGTGGGCGAAGGCGCCGGCGTCGGGGTCTGGAGCGCGGCGAGCGGCGCCGCCAGCAGGACGAAGGACAGCAGAGCGGGGATCTTTCTCATCGATCGTTGGACTCCGAGCCCAAGGCTCAAAAAATGCGCTTAATCCTGGAACACGTGGAGAGAGTTTTCTCTTCCCGGCCTTCTATCCCATCAACGCCTTCAACTCTTTGCTATCAGGATGCACGGCGAGAGCGTGGCGCAGCAGGGCGGCGGCGCTCTGCGGATCGCCGAGGACGCGCAGGGTCTTCACCGCTTCGACGTAGGCGCCCGGCGAGCCGTCCGTCTCCACCATCTGCCGCAGGGTGTTGACCGCCTCCTGGGAGCGCCCCTCCACGGCGTAGAGCAGCGACAGGCTGGCATAGGAGCGGGTGTCGTGAGGGAAGTCGTGGATCTCCTGGAGAAACTCGCGCTCGGCCTCGGCGTTGCGGCCGAGCCGGCCGAGCAGGTCGCCGCGCAGCCAGTGCAGGCCGGCGTACTGCTGTCCGGCCGCGCCGATGCGGGCGAGCTCCTGCGTGGCCTGGTCGGCGTAGCCCAGGGCCTCGGCGGTCTTCCCCTGCTTCTGGAGCACCTCCGCCAGGGTCATCAGCGGCGCGATCCGCGAGCCGGGGGAGGCGAGGGCCGCCCGCGCCGCCCGCTCGGCGTCCTGGGGACGGTTGCGGGCGAGGGCGATCTGCGCGAGCAGGCTGTTGGCCGTCGCCGGGCTCCCCTTGAGCCCGAGCTCGGCATACTTCTGGGCCTCGTCGATCCGCCCCATGTCGAGCAGCAGCGAGCCGGTGGCGACGGCCATGAACGACACGCCTCCCGAGGTGTCCATGGCGTGCTCGTAGGCGTCGAGCGCCTCGCTCTTCCGTCCCAGCTTCTCCAGCGACTCGCCGAGATGCTCCCAGGCATCGGTCATCTTCGGGCTGGCCGCCACCAGCCGGCGAAAGGCCGGCACGGCCTCGGCGTACTTGCCGCCGCTGAAGAAGCGGAGGGCGGTGGAGAAGTCTTCGAGGGAGCCGATGCGGCTCTTGGGGTCCGGCAGCACCTCGCCCTTGGCGGTCTGCGCTCCCCCCGCGGCGTAGCCGAGCGCGGCCAGCTTGCGGGCGGTCTCGGGATCGACCGCCGCCGGCGTCTGCAGCTCGCGCTCCATCCCCTGGAGCGACTGGCGCAGGGCGGCGTAGGCGCGGCGCTCGCGGTCGAGGGCGTTGGTCTTCTCCCCCGGATCGGCCGCCAGGTCGTAGAGCTCGGGCGCCGGCGCGTGGATGTAGTGGAAGCGGTCGCGGATCAGCGACGTCAGCTCGCTCCAGCCGAAGTGCAGGCGCGGGTAGAAGGTCTCGGAATAGATGTCGCGCGGCGCCGTCCCGGCGGCGCGCAGCTCGAGCAGCGAGCGGCCGGGGAACGCGCCCGCCGGTTGTTTCCCAGGAGGGGATACCGGCAGGGCCACTCCCACCAGCGAGAGGAGCGTCGGGAAGACGTCGACGATCTGCGCCGGCTGCGCCACCCGGGAGCCGCCCAGCCGGCCTCCCGGCAGCTTCAGCATCATCGGCACCTGGAGCGCCTCGCGATAGAGGAAGATCCCGTGCTCCTGCTCGCCGTGGTCGCCCAGCCCCTCGCCGTGGTCCGAGAGGAGGAGGATCACGGCCTTGTCGTAGATCCCCTGGCTCCGGAGCTCGTCCAGCACGTGGCCGACGATCGAGTCGGCGGTCGCGATCTCGCCGTCGTAGGGGTGGCCGGCGTAGCGGGTGGCGAACGGCTCGGGTGGCGTGTAGGGGCTGTGCGGCTCGTAGAGATGGAGGAAGAGGAAGAACGGCCGCTCCTTCACCGTCCTCTCCCAGGCGAGGACCGCGTCCGCCGCCTGCCCGCCGGGGCGCTGCGAGAGGCCGAGCGAGTCGGTGAAATGGATCGGGATGCCGGCGTCGTAGAGGTCGAAGCCGTGGCTCATGCCGGTCTCGGGGCGCAGCACGTAGGCCGAGACGGCGGCGCCGGTGGCGTAGCCGGCGCCGTGGAGCACGGTCGCCAGGTTCGGAAAGCGGTCGCCGTCATAGTGATAGCCGACGTTGTCGCGCACCCCGTGCTCGCCGGGCAGGCGGCCGGTGAGCATCGTGATGTGCGAGGGGAGCGTCAGCGGCGTGTGGCTGTAGGCCCGCTCGAAGAGGATGGCGTCGCGGCGGAAGGCGTCGATCGCCGGCGTCTCCACCCCCTTGTAGCCGTAGGCCGGCAGGTGATCCGAGCGCAGGGTGTCGATCGAGATCAGGACGACCGGCGCCTTGGCGAAGGGGCCCGCGTCACCGCCGTTCTGGGCGCCGTGGCGGCAGGCCGCGAGCGGCAGGAGCAGGAGGAGGAAGAGGCTGAAGAGGCGAAGGCGGGGGTCAGGGCGCAGCATGCTGCGCCCCAACAGATCGGTCGCCGCGGATGAACCCGTAGGGGCGCAGCATGCTGCGCCCGCAAACCCCCGCCTTCGACACTACTTCAGCTCCTTGAGGAAATCCTTGGCGTCCTTGGCGAACTTGTTGTTGGGGTCGAGCTCGAGGAGCTTCTGGAGGTCCGCCTTGGCCGGCGCGTTCTGCTGCTTGTTCAGGTAGACCATGGCGCGGTAGTAGTAGACGTCCGGCAGGTTCGGATTGGCGGCGACCACGTCGTTGAACTCCTTCAGGGCCTCGTCCATCTTCCCCTCGTTGAAGCGCTTGATGCCGAGGTTGAGGCCGATGGCAGGATCCATCTGGGTGCCCTGGGGGAGCTTCGCCATGTAGGTCTTGGCCTCGGCCTCGCGGTTCGACGCCGCCAGCAGGGTGACGATCAGCTTCAGGGTATCCGGATCGTCGGGCGCGATCTCCAGCGCCTTCTTGAGGGTGTCGATCGCCGGGTCGGGCTTGCCTTCCTTGTAGTAGGAGTCGGCGATGGCGCGGTAGATGGCGGGGTGCAGGCTCTTGTCGTCCAGCTTGCTCATCCCCTCCTCATAGGAAGCCCGGGCGTCGGCGTACTTGCCGTCGGCGAGCAGGGCGTTCCCCTTCTCGATCGCCTGTTTGGCCAGGCTGCCGGTGCTCGGCTGCTGCTGGGCCTGGGCCTGCTGGACGGCTTCCTTGGAGGGGGCCTTGAGGACGATGTTGATCGGCTGGGGCACGCCGACGCTGTACTCCTGGGCGTTGATCTGCCCCTGGGAGTCGGTGTAGCCGTCTTTCTGGATGAGCACGCCCCAGGGACCGCCGGCGAGGCCGAGGATCGACCATTTGCCGTTCTTGTCGGTGGTGAGCGTCTTGGGGCCGTCGGCCTTGGGATCGACCTGGCCGGTGCCTGGCCGGAAAGTGACGGTGGCGCCCGCGATGGGCTTGCCGCTCTCGTCCTTGACCGAGCCCTGCAGCCGGGCACGGCCGGCCCAGGATTGACCCCATGCGGAAAGGCTGGTCGCCAGCAGGACCAGCAGGAAGAAGACGATCGGTTTGGCGCTGCGCGGGAGCATGTTCTGTCTCCTTTTTAGGTTTCGCACTCCGGAATGCAAGCCGCGTGCGCGGGGAAGTGTAGTCCGAACGGCGGGCAAAAAAAACCGCCGGGGGTTGCCCCCCGGCGGAATTCAGCTCGAATTGGGAATCCGGCTTACCGGAAGCTGATGCGAGCGCCGAGACGGAAGATTCGCGGGCTGGTGACCTCGCGAACGTAGTCCGCCTGACCGGACAGGCTGAGCTGGCGCTGCTGAACGTACGCCTCGTTGAAGACGTTGAAGCAGTCGACGCCAATGGTCAGACCGAAGTCACTGAAGGCGAACTCCTTCTCCAGGCGGGCATCAACGATGTTGATGTTCTGGAGACGGAAGGAGTCCGGGCTGTCGGTGGCCTGGATGAAGGTCGTGCCAGCCTCGTTGGAGGGGTTGCGGACGGCCAGGAAGTACGGGTCAGGGTAGCCCTGACGGCCCGTGACGTTGATCGCCGCGTTGAAGCCCCACTTGTGGTCGGGCGCGATCTGGTAGAGGGCGTTCAGGCTGTACGCCCACTTGCTGTTGATGTAGACGTTACCGAAGGCGCCGGACGCGGTGCCCGAGCCCTGGAGGACGGGGTCGCCCTCCTTGTTGCCACCGTTCAGGGTGAAGGTGGGATCCTGACGGTCGGCATCGGGGACCTTGCTCCACGTCCAGTCGGCGTAGGTCACGTTGCCGCGCAGCATCCAGCGGTTGGCGAGGCGCTTGGTGAAGACGATCGAAGCGCCCTTGTACTCCTGCTCCCGGCCGCCGTTGTAGGTGTAGAAACCGTTGCGGCTGCTGACGCCCGGACGAAGCACGTAGTAGTCCGTCAGGGTTCTCGTCCCTTGACCCGGCACGTTCACGATCGGGCACTTGGGCGCGCCGGCGGTGCCGCACTGGATGTAATCGGACCGCACGCTGCGGCGGCCGATCGAGTTCACGTTCGTCGCCGAGTACGCGTCGGGGCTGTCGAAGACCAGACGGTCCGTCTCGAGGAGGTTGGTGAGCTTGCGGTAGGTCAGGTCGAGAGCGACCACGAACTCCGGCAGCAGCGCGTGCTCGACACCCAGCAGCAGCTCGTCGGTCTTGGGGGCCGAGAGGTTGGAGCTGAGGCCGTTGGACTGCAGGAG
>DATBAW010000191.1:0-12765 GCA_036271335.1 Thermoanaerobaculia bacterium | reverse complement strand
ACTTCCCGACCACGGTGCGCGAGGCGCCGGCGTCCTCGCCGCTCTCGGCCGAGTCCGTCGCTCCCTCCGGCGAGCGGACGGCGATGGGCTGGGCGGTCGACGCGCAAGGTCTGCACGACCTGCTGCTGCGGCTGCGGCGCGACTACGGCGACCTGACGATCTACATCACCGAGAACGGTGCGGCGTTCGACGACGAGCGCCTGGTCGACGGCGTCGTGGAGGATCCCTCGCGGGTGACGTATCTGAGCGATCACCTCGACGCGCTGCGGCGCGCGGTGGCTGACGGCGTGGACGTGCGCCGCTACCACGCGTGGTCGCTGCTGGACAACTTCGAGTGGGAGCACGGCTACGACAAGCGCTTCGGGATCGTGCGCGTGGACTACTCGACCCAAGAGCGGACCCTGAAGCGCAGCGCGCTCTGGTACCGCGATCACATCGCAGCCACGAGGAGAGCGTGATGGCCGGCATCTGCTTCGAGGAGGTCTCGAAGGTCTTCCCCGACGGGACCAAGGCGGTGGACGGGCTCGATCTGGAGATCGCCGATGGCGAGTTCACGATCCTGGTCGGCCCGTCCGGGTCGGGCAAGTCGACCGCGCTGCGGATGGTCGCGGGGCTCGAGGACGCGTCGTCGGGCACGCTGCGGATCGGCGAGCGGGTGGTCAACGACATGGCGCCCAAGGACCGCGACATCGCGATGGTCTTCCAGAGCTACGCGCTCTATCCGCACATGACGGTGCGCCAGAACCTCGAGTTCGGCCTCCGCATCCGCAAGACGCCGAAGGCCGAGATGAAGCGGCTGGTCGACGAGGCGGCCCAGACCCTCGGCCTCGCCGACCTCCTCGAGCGCAAGCCCCGGGAGCTCTCGGGCGGCCAGCGCCAGCGCGTCGCCCTCGGCCGCGCCATCGTGCGCCAGCCCGCCGTCTTCCTCTTCGACGAGCCGCTCTCCAACCTCGACGCCAAGCTGCGCGTGCAGATGCGGGCCGAGATCTCGACCCTCCAGAAGCGGCTGCGGACCACCACCGTCTACGTCACCCACGACCAGATCGAGGCGATGACGATGGGCGACCGCATCGCCGTGATGGACCGGGGCGAGCTCCAGCAGGTGGGCTCGCCCCTGGAGGTCTACGAGCAGCCGGCCACGCTGTTCGTGGCCAGCTTTATCGGCACGCCGCCGATGAGCTTCCTCCCCGCGACCCTGACCGACGGCGGCCGGATGGTGGCCGCTTCCGGCTTCCGCCTGCCGGTGCCCCCGCCCTTCCGCGCCGCGGCGGCCGGGCGCGACGGCCTGAAGCTGGTGCTCGGGCTGCGGCCTGAAAATGTCCGTGACGATCGGCGTGATGCGGCCGGCGATCTGGTGCCGGTCACCGTCCAGGCCGAGTTCGTCGAGCCGCTCGGCCACGAGGTGATCGTGCACGGCCGCATCGGCGACGACCTGCTGGTCGCCAAGGTCGGGCCGCACCGCGCGCCGCAGACCGGCGCCGCGGTCGACCTGGTGATCGAGGCGGCGGCCGCCCACCTCTTCGACGCCGCGACGGGGAAGCGGCTGGGGGCGTAGAATCTGCGGGTCCGCTTCGGGACCCATCCGGGAGAAAACGGTATGAAGCTCAACGTCCTTCGTAGCCTTCTCGGCGCCCTCGCGCTGCTGCTCGCCCTCCCCCTCGCCGCCCAGCCGGCGAAGGAGATCATGGTCTGGTACGGCTTCACCGGCAGCGAGAAGGCCGCTTTCGAGAAGGTGGTGGCCGCCTTCAACCAGGCCAACGCCGGCAAGGTCAAGGTCTCGACGCTCGCCGTCGCCGAGAACACCCTGGCCGAGAAGGTCGCCTCCACGGTCCCCGGCGGCAAGGGGCCGGACGTTTTCATCTTCGGCCAGGACCACCTGGGGACCTGGGCGGCGGCCGGCCATCTGGTCGAGCCGCTCGACGCCCGCCTCGACGCGACGCTCCGCGAGCGCTATCTCCCGAACGCCCTGGACGCCATGACCTGGCAGGGCAAGGTCTACGGCCTGCCGCTCGACTTCAAGACCACGCTCCTGTTCTACAACCGGAAGCTGATGCCGGTGCCGCCGAAGACCACCGCCGAAATGGCGCCGATGGCCAAGCGGCTCACCGACGCCAAGGCCGGCAAGTTCGGCCTCGCCTACAGTTACGCGGATTTCTACTACCAGGCCTCCCTGATGAACGGCTTCGGCGGCGGCGTCTTCGGCGCCCACCGGCCGATCCTCAATTCGGCGCAGAACGTCGCCGCGTTCAACCTGCTGCGGAAGTGGATCGACCTGGGATTCCTCCCTCCCGACCCGTCGCCGGCGGCGATCACGGCGCTGTTCAACTCCGGCAAGGCGGCGATGGTCATCTCCGGCCCCTGGTTCCTGCCGGTCATCGCCAAGGGCGTCGACTTCGGCGTGGCGCCGCTGCCGGCGATCGCCGAGCTCCAGAACAAGCCGATGCGCCCCTGGGTCATCGTCGACGGCGTCTATCTGGCCGCTCCGGGGAAGAATAAGGATGCCGCCTTTGCCTTCGCCAGATACCTGACCGATCTGCCGGCGGCCAGGGTGCTGGCTCTCGAAGGGCGCCAGATGCCGGCCAGCAAGGGGATCTATGCCGATCCGGGGGTGGCGGCCGATCCGATCCTCAAGGCCTTCCGCCAGCAGATGGACGTGGCGGTGCCGATGCCCAACGTCCCCGAGATGGCGAAGGTCTGGGCGCCGGCCGCCACGGCGATGAGCGCCGTGGTCAAGAAGACGGCCACCCCGAAGGCCGCGCTCGACCAGGCGCAGAAGGACGTCCTGAACAGCCTCGGCATCCCGGACAAGCCCAAGACCCCGGCCCCCAAGACTCCGGCCCCCAAGACTCCGGCCCCGAAGACTCCGAAGAAGAAGCCGGGCACGGCCTGATCGCTATTCGGTGATCCTGTGGGTCATCATGCGGCGATCGCCCGCGCGAACGCCGCGATCGCCTCGCGGAGCGCGCCCGCGATCTCCGGATGCGCCGCGATGCCGGCGGCGTCGAGCTTCGCGCCGAGCAGCGGCACGGCGATCGAGGCCTCGGCGATCAGCCGCCCCGACATCGTAGTGATCGTCTCGGCGAGCGACGCCTGCGCGTGGGTCGCCCGCGGCGAGGCGTTGAGCAGGGCCACCGGCTTGTAGATGAACTCGTCGCCGCCGACCAGCCAGTCGAGCGCGTTCTTCATCGCGCCGGGCACGCCATGCGCGTACTCCGGCGACGAGATCAGCAGGCCGTCCGCCCACCGCACCCGCGCGCGCAGGTCGCTCACCGCCGCCGGCTCGTCCGCCTCGAGATCGGGATTGAAATGCGGCAGACGCCCGAGTCCGCCATAGACCTCGATCTCCACCCCCGCGGGCGCCAGGGCGGCGGCGGCATGAAGGAGCGCGGTGTTCGACGAGGCGGCCCGCAGGCTTCCGGAGATGGCGAGGATTCGCACCATAGTCAGCGCGTATTTTGCCCCATTCGCCTCGCGAGGCGCTCCTTTCGCCTCGCTCTCTCCTCCATTCGCCCGCTCAGGCGGAAGGGGCCGGCGGCGAGGCGAGACGTTCGTTGGAGCGAGGGAATGTGCCGCCTCGTCAGGCGAATGCGCGAATTCGCGGGGGGAATGATTCCCCCCGCCAGGCGAATACACAAAGATGCCGCGGGAAGCGGGCGCCTCGCCAGGCGAATGGGGCAAAACGCGAGGCGAATCGTGCGGGGGACGAGGCGAAGGGGCCGTTCGCGCCCGGCTTCATTGCAGAGCGGCGCGGCCGCGGAAGAGCACCCTGGAAAGCCGCTGCCGCGCCGATTGCACGGGCGTCCGTCCGTCTACCCCTCGAACGTCTCACTGCCGCCGAAGCTCAGACCCTTTTCGCGATGGCCTCCAGCCGCCGGTTGAACGCCTCGATCCGCGCCTGAGCTCTGGGATAGGGGACCGGCAGGATGCGGCCGGCGGCGTCGACTTGCTGGTGGTAGTGCAGGATCGCCGGATCGGCCGCGAGGACCTCGGGCGAGGGCTCGTAGACCGTCTGGTTGAGGGGAAAGTTCAGCTCCAGGGGCGCCTTGCGGAACGGCACCGGACAGGCTGCCAGGGCCAGGCTCAGGCTTGCCTGATTGCTGTGTTTGCTCCCTGGGCCGAGCAGGTGGCGGACGGCGAGAATCCGGGAGTTGTAGTCGCGCCAGACCGGGACCAATTCCCTCGCCAGCCGCGCCGGCAGAGCCAGAACTCCGGAGTTGCAATAAAGGATCGTGCGCGCGCCGGTGAAGGTCGTGACGTGGCGTCGGGCCGGCAGCGGAAGGCCAAAGTGCTGGAAGACGCGCTCGAATCCTTCGTGCGGGACGCTCGGCACGTCCGCGATCTTCGCCTGGAACGTGCCGCGGTCGAGCAAGGACAACGGATCGCGGACGATGACGGTGTCGGCGTCGAGCAGCAGGAACAGGCTCGCGCCCGTGGTTTCCGCCTCGGGAAAGAACTGGAGCTTGTTGGCGAACGGATTGCGCGGATCGAAGCGAGGGACGATCCGCACCTCGGCGCCACACTCCTCCAGCTCCCGTCGCGCCTGGGCATCGATCCCCTCGACCGCGCAGACCATCAGGCTCGCGTCGGCCAGGGCGCCGCCGAACCAGCGCAGCGAGAGCGCCAGCCGGCGGGCTTGCGCCAGGGATGTCGAATTGTTCTCGACGACGCAACCGACCAGCACCTCTTCCGGCCGCGGAACCCCCTTGGGACCGCCGAGATGGCGCAGTTTGAACGCCGCCCGGCGAGGCCAGCGCCGAACCTGGCGGCTGAGCGACCAATATCTCTGCAGGAGCCGCCAGCCACGGGTCTCCCCCACCCGCTGCCACTCCTCCGCCAGGCGCCGGACCTCGGCATGGGCGCGCAGGTTCTGCCAGACGAGACGCTCCTGAGTCTCCTCGGCCGGTTCTCCTGGCGTTGAGGATGAAGCGGAGGGGAGATCGGCCGCGGCGAGGAGGCGTCGGTGCAAGTCCAGAGCTTCCGGAATGACCACCTGCCAGTCGAGATTCGCGCACAGCCCCAGCCGCAACTCCTCGGCCTGGAAGAGATCCGTCAGCCCGATCGGGGACAAAGGGACGCCGATCCGCTCGCCGAGAGCGGAGAACGCGGCCTCCAGGTCCCCTGCCACGCCGGACAACGGCCAGAGCAGACAGCGGTCGGGATGCGCGAGCCGAAAGTCGAGCAGGCGGGAGTTGTAGGTCGTCCACGCCTGGATAGCGTTCCAGGGATCGAGGACGACGTCCGGATCGAGCCCGCGCCGCAGCAGCGACAGGACGACCTCGACGGGGTGGCGGAAGACGAACAGGTAGAACGGATCTGGGAGCAGCGGGTCCCAGAAGTCCAGGAAGAGCGAGGTCCGCGGATCCTTGAAGCCCCAGAGCGGCTTGCCGGCCTGCCGGGCCAACAGCTCGCGCGCCTCGGTCTCCTCCTCAGGCGTAGCTCGCGGCACCCAGTCCAGGGGCGGGCTGAAGACCGGCAGGCCGCGGCGCTCCATGAACCGTTCATGGAAGCGAAGAAACCCGAGGTCCTCGAAATGGCCGCGCAGGTTGCCGCGGGTCGCCGGGTTCAGCTCGGAGCCGATATCGACGCCCGCCCGCTGCGCGGCGCTGGCCAGCAGCGACGTGCCCGAACGATGCATGCCGGTGATCACCAGGGAGAGGGCCATGTCGCCTCCCTGCTCAGCCGTCACCACGAAGGATCGAAAGCAGGTTGCCGCGTTCGCCGGCCGTCAGCGCGAGCAGGCCCGGCTTCGCGCGCAGCATGCGGAACTGCGGTCCATCTTCGATCACGTCGAAAAGAACCAGGGCGGCCTGATACCGGGCCCTCCGGTAGTCGTGGAGCGCCACGACGGTGTCTTTTCCGGAGAGCGCGAACGCCATGAAAAGACATTCGAGACGGCGGCGGCCATCGACGTGGATGAACCCGAAGTCGAGGCCCAGCGACGCGGGAACGTTGCTGTAGTTGAGCCCTGGATCGGCCTGTCCGAGCTTCGGCCCCACGAGGTCGCAGGTGAGAAAGCGCGCCGTGGCCGGCGGGTGGATCCGCGAGGCCACGGACCGGGCGTAGTCCTCATTGTGGTCGACCGAGACGAAGGGGGCGCCGCGCCGTCCGGCGATCTCGGCGAGCAGGAGCGTCGACAGGCCCGATCCCCATTCGAGAAACGCGGCGGCCGTTCCAGCGTGGACGTCGACGACGCGCGCCAGCTCGGGAAGGAATTCGAGGCCGAACATGCTGGCCGTGCGGACCTCTCCGCCATGCTCGATCCGATACCGGCTGAGGTCCAGCGACGGGTGGCCCATGACGGATGGTCCGCCTCCTGCTTCTGCGGAAGCTGTGATGCGACGTTGAGGCCGCGAGTCTACAGGAGCGGACCTGGAGGAAGCGAGACTCCGGCGATCAGGCGTTGGAAGCCGCGTAGCTGAGGCGACGGCCGCCGCCACCGCTTGTCTCGCTCGGCGATTCCGAAGCACCTTGAAGGCTGGGGGCCATTGAGGCGCCTCGCTCACAGGAGGACTATTACGATGCTGCGGAAAGTAGGCTTTCAGGTTGTCTGTGGATTGATGGTTCTGTGCTTTCTCGCTCCTGCGGTGAGCCATACCCAGGACGTTCCCGCCAAGGCGCCGGTCCCGGCGGAATCGGGCCTCACGCCCGTGCTACCGCCGGCGCTGACCAGCGGAGTCGCGGCTTCCCCGGCGGCCAATCCGGACCTCGTGCTGCCGCTTCAACACGTGCGGCATGTCGCTTCGTGCTCTGATGCCTGCAGCGTCGCCGTCGGCTGCCGTGAGCTTTGCGGAGAGGGTTCGAGGTGCGTGATCCTTCCGCATCAGGTCTGGGGGAAGTGCCAGATCGAGTAGCGTCTTGCCGTTAACCCTGCGATGAACAGCGAAGGGGCGGAGGCTTCCGGCTCCGCCCCTTCGTCCATGACGTCTCTGGAGTGTAGACCAACGCCCTTCCTGATGGACTAGACTTCGCCGCCATGAGCGCACAGGCTCCCATCCGTATCCTGAGCGTCGACGACCACCCCCTGATGCGTGAGGGGATCGCCGCGATGCTCCGGAATCAGCCGGACATGCTGCTGGTGGCGGAGGCGGCCAACGGCCGCGAGGCCCTTCAGCGGTTCCGCGAGCATCGGCCGGACGTCACCCTGATGGATCTCCGGCTCCCCGACATGAGCGGCATCGATACGCTGATCGCCATCCGCTCGGAAGCTCCGGAGGCGCGCGTCCTGATGCTGACGACGTTCGAGGGCGACGTCGAGATCCAGCGCGCCCTCCAGGCGGGAGCCCGCGGCTATCTCCTCAAGAGCATGCCTCCCGGCGAGCTGCTGACGGGGATCCGCGACGTGCACGCGGGAAGGAAGCGGATCCCTCCCGAGGTGGCGGCCCATCTCGCGCAGCACATGGGCGAAGAGCCGTTGACGCCGCGCGAGCTGGAAGTGCTCCAGCAGCTGGCCGGCGGCAACCGGAACAAAGACGTGGCCGAGCGCCTGTTCATCACCGAGGAGACGGTCAAGGTCCACGTCAAGCACATCATGGAAAAGCTGGGCGCGAAAGACCGCACGGACGCGGTGGCGATCGCGGTGCGGCGCGGGATCATTCAGCTGTAGGAAGACCGCCGGCATACCACGATCTGGGGATTCGCCACCGCAAGAAACCCTCTACGCTGCTTCCTGTATGCGTTTCGAGGCAGGACGTTTCGAGGCAGGAGACTAACCGTTGCAGAGACTGTTCCCCGCGTTTCCCGGCGGGTGGCCGGGCGTCGGCCTGCTGCTGTTGCGGGCGGCCGTCGGCGCCTCGCTGATCGTTCAGGGGCTCGCCTGCTTCGGCGCGGAACCTCGCGGGGCCTGGATTTTGATTCTCGGTGGGCTGGCCATCAGCGCCGGCGCCTCGCTGTTGATCGGGTTTCTGAGCCCTGTCACCGCGAGCCTGGCGGCATTGATCAGTCTCAGCTTCGCGTTCTCTTTTCTTCCGCCGTCCCTTGGGAACGTGCTGGGCGGCGTTCCCGCCACGGTCTTCGCCACGTTGATGGCCCTCGCGGTCGCCCTGCTCGGCCCGGGCGCGTTCTCGCTCGACGCGCGCCTCTTCGGGCGCCGCGAGATCGTGATTCCTCAGGTTTCCCAGCCGCCGGACGACGGCGCGTAGGCGACCTTGCCCGGCACCGCCAGCTCGACCTCCGTGCCGGCGCCGTCGCGGCTCCAGACTTGAAGGCGGGCGCCGATCCTCTCCGCCCGCTCGCGCATGCCGGACAGTCCCCAATGGTCCTCGCGCCCGGCGCGCAAAATCTCCGGGTCGATGCCCTTGCCGTCGTCGCGGACCACCACGCGGAGCTGGCGCGCGGCATACTCGATCTCGACCTCGACCGCCGCCGCTCCCGCGTGCTGGAAAGCGTTCACCAGCGCCTCGCGGGAAATGCGATAGATCTCGTCGCGGACGACCGGCGCCAGCGGCCGGGCCCGGCCCTCGACGACGACGCGGAATTTCACCTCGCCCTGGCTCCCGAGCTCGGCGGGAACCCGCGCCAGCGACGGCTCCAGGTCGTTCGCGACCGCATCCGGCGCCCGGAGCCCCCGCAGGGCGGCCCGCCCCTCGTCGATCACCTGCCGCATCAATTGCTGCACGCGTTCGAACCGGCCCTTCGCACGCTCCTCGGGCGGCAGTTCCTCGACGGCGGCGTAGAGCTGCATGGAGGCGCTCAGGAATCCTTGCAACAGAGTGTCGTGAAGATCCTGGGCGATCCGCGTGCGCTCGGCCAGCCGCTCCTCGAAACGGTGGGCGAGCCGGATGCGCACCTGCCGCACGCGCCAGCCGAAGACCGACCCGACGAGAGCCGCGAGCGTCAGGGCGCACAGCGCGAGGAACCAGCGCGTCTGGTAGAACGCCGGGCGAAGGGTGAAGGCGAGTGTCGCGCCTCCCGAGCTCCAGACGCCGTCGTTGTTGCAGGCGATGACGCGGAACTCATAGTTTCCCGGGCTCAGATTGGTATAGAAAGCCTCGCGGCGCGTTCCAGCGTCCTGCCAGTCACTTTCCGCCCCGACCAGACGGTAGCGAAAGAGAACCTTTTCCGGCACGGCGAGGCTGAGGGCCGTGTAGTCGATCTCGAGCTCCCGCGTCAGCGGCGGCAGACGCAAGCGGGGCGCCGGCGGATAAACCTTTCGATCCGCGACGATCCGCAAAATCTGCACCGGCGGCGGGAGGGGGTTGTCCCGCAGGTCTTTGGGGTCCAACACCTGGACGCCCGTTCCTTCGAGGGTGAACCAGAGGCGGCCGTCCAGAGATTTCGCGGCGCGCGGAGTGAACGGCGACAGGCCGGCCTGTACGCCGTCCGCCGTGTCGAGGACTCGGATCCGGACGCGCCTTTCGGGGTGCTGCTCCCAGGCGTCGAGCTCGGCCGCCGCGATCTGGAACAGACCGCACGAAGCCTTGATCCACAGGGAGCCCGCCTCTCCTGGGAGCATGTCCTCGAGATCGTCACAGGGCAGGCCGTTGCGGACATCGAGGGTCTCCGGTTTGCCGGTCCCGACCAGACTGAGCCCGTGGTTGGTTACCGCCCACAACCCACGCGGGTCCGGGTGCAGACTGCGGACCCATCTCCCGCTCGCATCGCCGATCTCGCCGTGCGCTTCGAAGCTTCCGTCGCGCCAGCGCATCAGCTTGCCGCCGCTGAGGCTGATCCATAGACCTCCCTTGGGATCGGCGGCCACGTAGGTGGCCTGCTGCCGGCCGAGCTGCGCCGTGGAAAACGCCTGGACAACTCGTCCGTCCCGGACGCGGACCAGGTTGTGGTCCGGAGAGGTGGTGGTAACCCAGAGGTTCCCCTCGCGGTCTTCCGCCATCGAGCACACGATGCCGACCGCACCGCCATCCGGCATCCGGACCGGAAAGAAGCGCCCCTGATCCCGCCATGCCAGGCCGTTGTCGACGCCGAGCCAGAGCCTGCCCCGCGAATCCTCGAAGATGCTGTTCGGGCTGATCCCCGGCAGGCCCTGAGACACGCCTTCCGAGGAGATTCCGCTCGGCTTCAGACGGAGGAGAGTGCGCCGCTCGGAGATCCAGACACCGCCATCCCGGGCGGCGGCGATCGCCGAGAAATAGCCTCCCGGCAAGCCTTCCCTCGGCGTCAGGGTCACTACCTTCACGTCGCGGAACCGGTCGAGGCCGGCGGCCGTCGCCACCCAGAGGCTCCCTTCCCGGTCCTCGAAGAGAGAGTTGATGGCTTCCCCTGAAAGGCCGTCCTCCCGCAGAAAGCGATCCGTCCGCCCCTGCGTCTGTCGGATGAGGCCCCCTTCCTCCAGCCCGATCCAGAGGCTCCCCTCGCGGTCGGCGAGCAAGGTCGAGGCGTTGAGGGCCCTCTCGGTCGGCGCGGGATAGCTCGTCCAGTGACCCGCCCTGAGCTGCCAGACCCCAGTCGATCCGGTGCCGGCCCACAGCGTGCCGTCGGAGCCGATGGCCATGCCGAAGACTCCAGCCTTGCCCGCCAGAGGCGCCAGGGATTCGATCTCATGACAATCCAGCCCCTCGGCCCGCCAGCGGCAGACACCCATCTCGCCACCGATCCAGAGGTCGCCCTGGCGGTCCTCGCTCAGAGAGCCGACATAGTGAAGCCGGTCCCGGTCCGGAAACCGGAAACATTGGAACCGCTCGCGCTCGAAGCGGCAGAGGGGGGGCACCTCCTCCAGGGCTCTCGTGTGCCCAACCCAGACCACGCCTCGGTGGTCCTCGAGCAGGGCGTCGAAACGCCCAAGCCGGGCGTAGACGGTGAGCTTCGAGCCATGCCATCGGGCGAGACCGTTGGCGGTTCCGATCCACAGGCTGCCATCGCGGGTGGCCAGAAGATCGATGATCCGGTCATCCGGCAGGCGCGATCCCGGCGGCGGCTCCCAAGGGGTGAACCGCACGCCGTCGAAGCGGACCAGGCCGGTCTGGGTGCCGATCCAGAGGAAGCCGTCCGAGGTCTGAGCGAGCACGGAGGGCGCCCCCGCGAAATGACCATCGCGAACGCGCCAGGCGGTGTGAGCATACTGAGTGATCGCGTTGCGCGGATCGAGACCGAAGGCGGCGCCCGCCAGCAGCAGCAGAGCGGCGATCGAAAGGCGCAGGATCCGCATGGAAAGGCGAGTATAGCCGCAGGGGTTCGCGGCGGCCCTACCTCGATCGGGTTATCCGGACCTGCGGCGATCGGAGTAGGGCAAAACCCCACGATCCCGTGATGTGGGAGGACCGCCCGGCGGCTTACCTTTCTCCTGCCGACAGCCCGGATCTTCCGGGCTCGTCGCCACCGGGAGAATGAGCCATGAAAACCCTTGTGATCGGAACGCTGTGCGCCGGCGCGGCCATCGCCGCGACCTTTTCCATCTCGGCCGCCACGGCCTCGAAGGCCGCCGCGGCGCCGGACGCCGTCTTCACCGCCACGCTGCACCCCGTCAACGTCAAGGCGTCCGGCATGAAAGCGGTAGGACAGATGCGCTTCACGGTCCACGGCGACCAGCTGACCATCAAGGTCCACGTCGACGGCGTTCCCGCCAACATCGAGCATTGGCAGCATTTTCACGGCTTTCCCGACGGCAAGCAGGCGACCTGCCCGGGCGCGGCGGCCGACGTCAACGGCGACGGCTATATCGACATCCGCGAGACGGAGCCCACCTCGGGCACGACCATGGTACCCTTCAACGCGGACCCGGTCAGTCTGAACATTCCTGCCGACACGTATCCGCACGCGGGGCCGAAGGGCTCATTCGACTACGAGAAGACCGTTTCGCTGTCCGCTCTCCAGGCCGCCTTCGGCGGCAAATTCGACGGCCACACGATCGATCTCGACCACCGCGTCGTCCAGGTCCACGGCGTGCTCGAAGCACCCGCGCTGCCGGCTTCCGTCGCCTCGCTCGGCACGATTCCGGCGCGCGTGACGCTGCCGCTCGCGTGCGGCGAGATCAAGCGGATTCATTGATCGTTTGCACGTCAACCGAAGGTGAGGCTTCATGACGGCGCTTCGCAAGGTTTTCATCTTCGCCGCTCTTCTCACGGTCAGTGCGGCGGCACGGTCCGCTTCAACGGAACGGCGGCGCCTCCGCGGCGCCGCTCTCTCGACCGGCTCTTTCCGGGCGGGACCACGGTAGATTGTTTCCATGGCACGCTCCGTCCCGCTCTATGAGCGCCATCCCTTTCCAGCGACGGAACGGGACCTCGATGACCTTCCCGAGGACGTGACGGGCGAGATTCTCGACGGCGAGCTGATCGTCCGCCCCCGGCCGGACCCGCCGCACACTCAGGCGGCATCGGGGTTGGGGTTTCTGTTGGGTCCCGCCTTTCAGCACGGCTTTGGCGGCAGGTCTTCCGTTCCCGACGAGCCCCCCGCTCAATCCTCCAGCAGGCCCTTCGCCGCCATCCACTCCTTGTTGAGCTTCGAGAGGTAGCGCTCGCCGGAATCGGGGAAGAGCGTGACCACCAGGGCGTCCGCGCCGAGCCGCTGGGCGACCTGGCGGGCGCCGGCCGCGGCGGCGCCGCCGGAGGAGCCGGTGAAGATCGACTCGCGTTTCGCCAGCTCCATGGTGGCCCGGTAGGCCGTCTTGTCGTCGATGGTGACGATCTCGTCGATGTAGTCCCACCAGACCGCCGTCGGCATGAAGTCCTCGCCGATGCCGTCGATCAGGTATTGGTGGATCTGCTCGGCCGGCGGCAGCTCGCGGTGCTGGTGGTAGTAGGCATAGACGCTGCCGACCGTGTCGACGCCGATCACGCGGACGTCGGGGTTCTGCTCCTTCAGGAACTTGGC
>DATBAW010000190.1:0-3749 GCA_036271335.1 Thermoanaerobaculia bacterium | reverse complement strand
CTATGCCGCGGATCAGGTGGTGGCGCCGTTCGTGGAAGGGATCGGCGCCGGCGGCGGCGCGCTGCTCTTCCAGTTCGCCCCGCAAGCCATGGGAAGTCCCGCCGCCTTCGCCGAGCGCCTCTACGCCTTCCTCGCGGCGCTTCCTCGCGGGCCGGTCTATGCCGTCGAGCTGCGCAACCGCGAGCTGATCACCTCCGACTACGGCGAGGCCCTCGCCGCGGTGGGCGCCTGCCACTGCCACAACGTCCATCCCCGCATGCCGGACGTCCGCGCACAGGCGCGCCTCGCGGCAACAGATCGAGGCCCGATGACGATCGTCCGCTGGCTTCTGGGAGCCGGCCTGACCTACGAGGAGGCGGGGCGGATGTACGCCCCGTTCAACCGCATGGCCGCGCCCGACCCCGGAAACCGCGAGGCGGTGGCCGACCTCGCCCGCGCCGCCCTTGCCGGAGAGCGCCCCTTTCTGTGCACGATCAACAACAACGCGGAGGGCTCCGCGCCGCTGTCGGCGGTGGAGCTGGCGAGGGAGATCGTGGCCAGGGGATGAAGACTTCGGCGCCTGTGAAGCGGAAAAAGAAGCGGAGTTAGCGCCGGCGGGACGCCGGCGGTCCCAGGAGGGTTCCGCTTCGGCTCTGGTTCAGCGATGGCTCGGGCTGTCCTTGCGTACCGGCAACGGACTCTCGGTTTCACACAAACCCGACCCGAAGCGGAACCCTCCTGGGACCGCCGGCGTCCCGCCGGCTCTAACTCCGCTGTTTCTTCTTCTTCCGCTGTTCCTCCTTCCACCTAACCCCGCCCACCCCAAGCACTGCTCCATCGCCATAGCTCCCGCGAGCCCACCAGCCCTGCCTTCACAGGATTCTGTTCGACATACTCGACCGCATGCGCGAGATGCCGCTCATCCCGGATGAAGCGGTCGTGGTACTCGCGAAACCAGAAGGCGCCGCTTCGTCCCAGAACCTGATTGGCGGTATGAGCCGTATAGGATTTCCAGGGTTGCGCGACCGTGGAGAGAGGCCAGCCCGGCTGCGTCTCGATCACCCCATGGACATGGTTGGGCATGATGCACCAGGCGATCAGACGGTAGCGCCGGCCGTCGAAATGCAGCAGGGCCTCCTCCACCAAGGCCGCGATCCGCGCGTCGCGAAGCCAGGAGGCGCCGTGGCCGGCGTCTTCGTAGCGGGAGATGCGCTTGCGCAGCTCGACCTCCCGGGGATCCACGGCAGGAAGATCCTCGAGCCAGGCCAAAGTCCTCCTCCAGGACTGGATCACCTCGTCAGGGACGGCGTCGTGAAGGCGGAAGGTGATGGACTGAACCAGGTTGGGCTGATCGAAGTGGGGGAGATAGCCGCTGGAGTACCAGGGTCTGGAAGAAGAAGCGGAGTTAGAGGCCGGCGGGGACGCCGGCGGTCCCAGGGAGTTGGCCTCGCGCTTCGAGTTTCTCGGTATAGGGAAGGGAGGACGCGCCATCCCGCATATTCAAGCATGCTTTGGAGTCAGGCTGCCTCCCGGCCTCCCTCCAAACTGACCCGAAGCCGAACCCTCCTGGGACCGCCGGCGTCCCGCCGGCTCTAACTCCGCTGTTCTTCTTCCGCTATTCTGCCGTCTACGCCTTCAGCCGCTCCGCGAAGTGCTTACGCAGCTTGCCGACCTTGGGCGCCGCGACTCCCTGGATATACGGCTGCATGGGGTGCTTGGCAGCGTAATCCTGGTGATAGGCCTCGGCAGCGTAGAAGGCTTCCAGGGGCGAGACCTCGGTGACGATCGGCGAGTCGTAGGCTCCGGCCTCGTTGAGCTGCTTGATATAGGCCTCCGCCACCCGCTTCTGTTCGTCGTCCGCATAGAAGATCGCCGAGCGGTACTGCGTGCCCTGATCCGCGCCCTGGCGGTTGAGCTGGGTGGGATCGTGGGCCACCGAGAGGAACACCTTCAGCAGGTGGCCGTAGCTCAGGCGGGCGGGATCGAAGCGCACCTCGACGACCTCGGCGTGGCCGGTCCGTCCGGAGCAGACCGCGTCGTAGTCGGCCGTTTTGGCGCTGCCGCCCGAATAGCCGGAGACCACGTCGAGAACGCCGTCCAGCTCCTTGAACACCGCCTCAACGCACCAGAAGCACCCGCCGGCGAGCACGGCCTTCTGCGGCGCGGCGCCCGGAGTGGCCGCGATGTCGATCGCCGGGTCGGGAAACTCATGCGGCGCCAGGTGGCGGCCGCGGGGGATCTCACAGGTCTGGTCCATTGGGGTTTTCTCCTCTCTGCGGGCGGCGGGGAGGCCGCCCGAGCATCTATTCTACGGAACAGCCGGGCGGCGCGGATCGTTCCAGCTCCAGCGGATCGGCGGCCCGGTATGCTAGTTTAGTCGGCCGTCGCGATGAAACGATTGGTCCTCGCACTTCTGCTGGTCGCCGGAGCCGGAATTGCTGTTTTCCAAGGCTTCAAGCACGGCTGGCTGCGCTTCAACTATCCGTCGGCGAGCCGCTATCCCTTCGCCGGCGTGGACGTGTCGCATCACCGCGGTCCTATCCGTTGGGCCGCCGTGCGCTCCGAGGGGATCGCCTTCGCCTATGTGAAGGCGACCGAGGGGGCCGATTTCGTCGACGGCCGCTTCCGCCGGAACTGGGCCGACGCTCGCGCGGCGGGGCTGGCCGTCGGCGCCTACCACTTCTTCACCTTCTGCAGCGACGGCGTCTCGCAGGCCAACAATTTCCTCGCCACCGCGCCTCCCGCCGCGGACTCCCTGCCGCCGGCGGTCGATCTCGAGTTCGGCGGCAACTGTGCCTGGGTCCCCGACTGGAGCGACCTCTCGCAGCAGCTCGGCGCCTTTCTCGAGATCCTGCGCCGAGCCTACGGCCGCGAGCCGGTGCTCTACATGACCCGGGAGTTCCACGACGGCTACCTCCGGAACGCCCCGGACCACTTCGGCTCGTCGCCGCTCTGGGTGCGCGACCTCTACCGCACGCCCCGCTGGCTCGGCCGGCGGCCGTGGACCCTGTGGCAGTATGCGAACAACGGCCGGGTTCGGGGGATCGACGGGCTCGTCGATCTCAACGTCTTCGCGGGCGATGCCGCGGCCTGGGCGGCCTTCAGACGCTCCAAATGGCGCTCCAGATAAAACGCTCATGCTGCGACTGACCGATCTGAGACTGCCGCTCGATCACACCGCCGACGAGCTGCGGGCCGCCATCCTGCGCGAGCTCGGGCTGGAGCCGCGCGATCTGAGCGAATTCTCGGTCTTCCGCCGCAGCTTCGACGCCCGCAAGCGCGGAGCGGTCGCGCTGATCTATCAGATCGATCTCGAGACGCCCCGTGAGAGCGAGATCCTCCGGCGCTCGCGCGGCCGGACCCCCTCCGGAGCCCTCGTCGCGCCGACGCCGGACACCTCCTATCGCTTCGTCGCTCACGCGTCCCGGGAGCTCGCGACGCGGCCGATCGTGATCGGCACCGGCCCCTGCGGCCTTTTCGCTGGCCTGCTGCTGGCCGAGATGGGATTCCGTCCGATCCTGCTCGAACGGGGCAAGCAGGTCCGCGAGCGCACGGTCGACACGTTCGGTCTCTGGCGCAAGGGGATCCTGAATCCCGAATCCAACGTGCAGTTCGGCGAGGGAGGCGCGGGCACTTTTTCCGACGGCAAGCTCTACAGCCAGATCAAGGACCCGGGGCACCGCGGCCGCAAGGTGCTGACGGAATTCGTCGCGGCCGGCGCGCCGGCGGAGATCCTCTACGTCAACAAGCCCCACATCGGCACCTTCCGG
>DATBAW010000189.1:0-40299 GCA_036271335.1 Thermoanaerobaculia bacterium | reverse complement strand
ACGCCGCCGGGGCGCTCGACCGCTTCGGCCTCGCCTATCTCCATATCGTGGAGCCGGTCGGCAGCCCGGCTCCCCTGGTGGCGCCGGTGGTGCGCGCCGCGTTCCATGGGCCGCTGATGCTCAACGGCGGCTACAGCCTGGAGACCGGCAACGCCGCCCTCGCCGCGAGCGTGGCGGACCTGATCTCCTTCGGCGTCCTCTTCCTGTCGAACCCGGATTTGCCCGAGCGCTTCGCCGAGGGCGCCGCGCTCAACCCTGTCGACCAGGGCACGTTCTATCAGGGAGGGGAGAAGGGGTACATCGATTATCCGACGCGGGGGGCGGGGGCCTGAGGGGCAAACGCAACAGGGCGGCCCTGGACAGGCCGCCCCGAGGAAATCGTCAGAGGCTTCAGGCCTTCGCTACGGCGCGAAACCGGTCCGGTCGTACAGCCCCGGCAGCGTATCGAGCCCCGGCCAGGCGCCCGGCAGCACGTAGTACTTGATGCTCCCGGTGCTCAGCTGCTCGGCCCACACCTCGACCTGCGAGGTGTTGAACTTGACGATGTTGGGCCAGAGGAGACCGTTGGGCTTCGGGCCGACGATGCGGACCAGGACCTCCGAGCGGCCAGGGATCGAGGCGCTCACGCAGAGGGTCTCGGGGGTGCAGTCGGATTCCTGAACTCCCGTGATCGCCGTTCCCGCGGTGACCCGGACCTTGAACTGGAAGTTCGGGATCTGGGCCGTGGTGAGCCACGCGCCGGCAGGGGGAGCGGGGGCAGAAAAGACGGTTGATCCGGTAGGGGTGCCTTCATAGACCGCCACGGAGTCGTTGGCGTTGCCATTGAACGACCAGACCGCCAGCAGCCCCTGCACCGGCCCGGTGATCGGCGAGGACATGTCCATTTGGATCTGCGCCTGGGTCCGGGCCACGTTCCAGAGGTTGACTTCGTCGATCGAGCCGCTGGGCGTAATGGTATAGGAAGGATCGCTGCCGATCCGCAACTCGGCCGTGCTGCTCGTAAGGGGGCCCGTCTCCGGATGCGTTCCGACCAGCTGGCCGTTGATGTAGTGGCGGCGATTGGCGCCGTCGTAGGTCACCGCGATGTGAGTCCACAAGGTGGACGAGATGACCCCGGCATCGAAATTGGCTTGCCCCGGAATGGCGTTGCCCTGGACGTAGGAGCGCAGGACCGAGCCTTGGCAGATCCCGATCCACCAGGCTTGGGTCCACCCCTTGCCGGCAATGCTGGAGCAGATGCTGGCGGTGGGAGGCACCATCTTGACCCATGCCTCGAAGGTGAAGGCGGTCGTGGGATTGAGGGCCGGGTTGTGGGGTATGGAGATGTAGCCGTTGGTGCCGTTGAAGTCCAGCCAGCCGCCGAACGGCTGGGCCACCGCCGCGCCGGACAAACCGAAACCGAAGGCCAGGGCCAGCAGCAGGACCCCGAGGAACTGCCCGGACACCCTCCGAACGAGTGACTTCATGTCGCTCCTCCTTATCGTGATCTGATTTGAATCGATCTATAGCTTTGATTCTACGCCCGACGGCGAAAAATCCCGCCTCCGGGTCATCGTCAGGAGAGTTGGGCGCGGGTTCCGGAAAAACGTTACAGGCGGGCCGGCGCCGCTACGGCGCCGCGGAAGATCGCGAGGTACCCCTCCAGCGCCTCCAGGGCGAGGCGGTCGGCGGGGGTGTTGATCACCCGGATACCGCCGCGGCGGAGGTGGCGGGCGAGGCGCCGGTTGGCGAGCTGGATCTCCAGGCTGGCCACAGCCGCGAAGGCGCCGGCGGGGGTGGCGGGCGGGCCGGTGGCGAGCGCCCGCAGCTCGGGGTCCTCCAGATTGAGCATCAGCGCCCGGTGCCGGCGCCCCAGCCGCAGCAGGGACTCGCGGAGCAGCTCGGCCGCCGCGAGGTCGACCACCGAGGTGAAGAGCACCGCCGTGGCGCTGCGCGTCGCGACGGCGAAAGCCGCCTCGACCGCCAGATCGTAGGCCGGCTCCGCGAGGCGGGCCGCGACGTCGTAGAGCGCCTCGTAGGCGAGGGCCGCCCCACGTCCCCCCGAGCGGACGCGGACGGTGCGCAGCACGCGGTCGGCGAAGGCGATCACGGTCACCTCGTCGCCGCGCGCCGCCGCCACCCGGGTGAGCGCCAGGGTGGCGGCCACGGCGTAGTCGAGCTTGCTGCGGCGGCCGTCCATGGAGGCCATCGCCCGGGCGCAGTCGAGCAGGATGACGAGGCGGGCGCTGCGCTCCCAGGTGTCCTCGCGGGTCACCGGGCGGCCGTGGCGGGCGGTCGCCTTCCAGTGGATCTTGGCGATCGGATCGCCGGGCAGGTAGAGGCGCAGGGCATAAGGCTCGGTCCCCACGCCGTGCAGGCGCTGGGGGATCTGCCCCATCCGGCGGCGCTGGGCGAGCGCCAGGAGCTGCCCGACCTGGCCGTCCCAGCGCACTTGCGGATAGACCCGCACCGGCTCGGCCGGCAGCAGGTCGCGCTGCGCCCAGGCCAGCTTCCAGGGCCCGAGGATGCGAGCGGTCAGGGGACCCGCCAAGTGCTCTCCCCGCCGCCGCGGCACCAGGGTATAGGCCCAGCGGAACACCCCCTCCCGCGTCTCGGCGGTCCGGCGCAGCGGTCCCTCCGCCAGCCCCGGATGGAGTCCCTCGCGCAGGATCGCGGTCACCGGCCGCCGGGCGGCGGATTCGAGGCTCACCACGACCTCCGCCGGCGCCTCCTGCACCAGCAGGGTGGGCCAGCGCCGCGCCGCCGCCAGCGGCGTGCGGGCGGCGCGCCGGAAGTCGACCAGGGCCGCCACCGCGACCGCCAAGTCGAGGGCGAGAGCGGCCCAGGCCAGCCGCTCGTCGAGGACCGAGGCGACGAGCAGGCGGGTGGTGAGCCCCAGGAGCTGAAAGCAGCGCGCGGCGGGCATCGCGGTCCCTCGGGGCTCAGTGCGGCACGGGCACGGCCGCCGCCGCGGTCTCCAGCACCTGCCGCGGGGTGAACCCTTCGAGCTCGGACTCGGGGGTGAGGATCAGGCGGTGGGCCCAGCAGGGGACGAGCAGCCGCTTGAGGTCGTCCGGCACCAGGAAGTCGCGCCCTTCGAGCAGGGCGTTGGCGCGGCCGGCCTCGAGCAGGGCCAGGGCGGCGCGCGGCGAGACGGGGAGGTCGACCTGGGGGGCGCGGCGCACGCCGGCGGCGAGCTGGCCGAGATAGGCGAGCAGCTCGTCGGCCACGTGGACGCGGCGCGACGCCTGCCGCAGCGCCGCCGCCTCCCCCGGCCCCAGCAGCGCTCCGGGCAATTCACCCCCCCAGTCGACGAGCACGCCCGCCACCGCCTGGCGGTAGAGGTCGAGCTCGGCCTCGGGGGTGGGGAGACCGATCTCGATCCGTACCAGGAAGCGGTCGAGCTGCGCCTCGGGGAGCGGGTAGACCCCCTCGAACTCGATAGGGTTCTGGGTGGCGATGACGAAGAAGCCGGGCGCCAGGGCGAGCGCCGCGCCGTCGATCGTCACCTGCCGCTCCTGCATCGCCTCCAGCAGGGCCGACTGGGTCTTCGGGGGCGTGCGGTTGATCTCGTCGGCCATCAGGACGTCGGTGAACACCGGGCCGCGCAGCAGGCGGAAGGTACCGGTGGCGGCCTCGTAGACGTTGGTGCCGAGGACGTCCGCCGGCATCAGGTCGGGGGTGAACTGCACCCGGTTGAAGCCGGCGCCGAGGCAGGACGAGAAGGCACGGGCGAGCAGGGTCTTGCCCACCCCCGGCACCCCTTCGAGCAGTGCGTGGCCACCGGCCATGTAGGCGACGAGCAGCGTGTCGATCGCATCCCGCTGGCCGAGGACGGCGCCGGCCAGCCGGTCGGCCATCTCGCGGGCGGCGGCGATCAGGCGCTCGGTGGGAAGGGTGGAGGTCGAAATCATGCGGCGGTCTCCCGTTCGGCGGTTTCCAGGTCAAGCCGGACAGCTGTGGGCTCCTGCGGACGTCCCCGCCGCAGCGCCGCCACCTCCGCCGCCAGCGCCACCAGCTCGCGCGGTCCGGCGAGGGCGGCACGAGCGTCGAAACCGGCGGGGAGGTCGAGGCCGGGATCGAGCTCCCGCACCCGTTCGAGCAGGCGGCCCGCCGCCTCGTGGTGATGCCCCCACCGGTGATGCAGGGCGCCCAGGCCGAGCAGGAAGGCGCCCGTCGAGCCGGTCACCACGGTGGCCTCGTCCCAGGCCGGCCCGAAACGGCGCGACAGCGTCCAGATCGCGGCCAGATAGAGCAGGGCGAGATGGATCAGGATCAGATCGAGCGTCCGGCCGAAGGGCGCGGTCTCCAGTCCGGACCCCGCGATCAGCCCGTGATGATACTCGTCGAAGGTCCAAGAGTCGCCGAGGTCGCGCCGCAGAGTTTCCAGCAGGCCGGCGTTACCGGGGTTGGCGAGCCGCGCGTTGGCGAGGGCGTCGGCCGGCAGCAGGACGATCCGGCCCCGGTAGCGCGGGAGGACGGCGATCGCGGCCCCCCCGCGCGGCGTGCGGAAGAGCACGCTCGCCTCCTTCGGCAGCTCCGGCCGCCAGCGGGGCGCCCAGACGCGGACCGGCGCGGCGCCGCGGACCCCGGATGCCGGCTGAAGATCCCACTCCCGGCGCGCGAAACCGCGCCAGCGGACGGGATCGAGCGGCGCCTTCCGCACCTCCTGGAGCGGCAGGCCGAGCCCCTCCAGGGTCACCAGCTCGCCGGGGTTCCCCCACAGGCCGGAATAGGCCAGCACGAGATCGCCGCCACGCCGCAGATGGTCTTCGAGCGCCGCCGCCGCCTCGGCCGAGATCCCCTCCTGCCAGGGGAAGGCAGTGACCAGCACGCCGCCCCCCTCGAAGCTCTCGAGCGGCGCGCCGAGGGTGGCGGCGCGGGCGCCCCGCGCCTCCAGGTAGCGGCGGGCGGCGAGCCAGCCGTTCGGCCCGCGGGTCAGGGTGCTCCCCCGCGCCTCCGTCCGGCCGCCCAGCCCGAGCACCAGCCCGCTGCAGACCAGGAGGAGCAGGGCGATCCCGAAGGCGAGGCGGTGGCGGCGGAGGACGGCCCTGCGAGAGGTCATGCCAGGGCTTCCTCCAGCCGGCCCACCAAGCCACGGAGATCCTCGACCGCCGGCGGGCGAGGTCCGTAGGTGAAGGCGTCGAGACGGCGCACCAGGTCGCGCAGCTCCCGGCCCGCCGAGCGCGCCACCAGGTCCCGGCTGGTCCAGTCGGGCTCGGCCTCCGCTCCCGCCAGCGAGCGCGCGAGCCACCACCAGAGGGCTTCGAGGGCGGCGGCGACCTCGCCTCCCGCCAAGCGGCGCTCCAGCTCGGCGCGCCAGCCGGCCGCATCCCGGGGCACGGCCGCAGCCATTCTGGCGGCACGGTCCGGCTCGTCCACCGGCGGGCGACGGCGGCGCCGGAGAAGGAGGGCGCGGCCGATCAGCAGGACCACGAGGGCGGCGAGGAGGGCCACCACCGCCCAGAGAGCCCCGGCCGGCACGTGCAGCGCCCGGGCGCCGGCCAGGAGAGCGTCGGCCAGGAACCGCTCAAGGGTGCGGGCGAGCTCGCCCAGGTAGGAGCTCTCCGGCGGCAGCGGGGTCCGCTCGACGCCGCTCGACGCCAGCACGCGGGCCATCAGTCCAGGGTCCGCGGGCACGGCCGGCCCCACGCCGGCCGGCGCCGCGACGCTCAGGAGAGGAGCTCCCCAGGCAGCGGCTCGTCTGGAAACGCCGAGTCGATCCCGGCCCGCAGATCGGTCCCTTCGCGGCGCCCGCGGGTGTCGTAGAACAGCAGGGCGACGCCGAAGCAGACGTAGAGATAGACGGCCGTGCTGGCCAGCGAGCTGAGGAACTGCGCCGGCACCTGCAGCCAGACCCAGGCGGACATCCCCCCCGTGAAATCCTCCCCGGCGGCGGCCTTGCGGAACATGTCGATGTACATCGGCACCTGGAAGGGCAGGCTCACCAGGAGCGCCGTCAGGTAGGCGAGAATGACGCCGACCAGCAGCAGCAGGAAGGCCTTGACCAGCGGGCTCGCCCACCAGCGGTCGCGCGGGAAGTGCCAAGTGAGCCGGGCGCTGCGGGAGATCGCCTGGATCCCGAACCGTTCCTCGTCCGCCATCACCGCGGGAACGAGGAGGAGGAGAGGGGCCACGATGAGGGCCGGCAGGCAGCAGCAGAAGACCGAGGCGAGGGTCGCCGCGTACCAGAGGGTCAGGGTCCCCAGCACCCGCCCCTGCACGGTGAACCGCCAGGCGCGGCGGAGGTCGACGGGGCGGCCGGCGACGGCGTCGATGGCCGCCACCTGCAGGGTGTTGTAGGCGACCATCAGCAGGGAGCTGTAGACCAGGATCAGCGCCAGATAGCCGAGGTTCAGGAACGGCGTCCCCAGGGAGCCGAGGTCCATCTTGAGATGGGAGAACCAGACCGCCTGGGCGGTGGCGACGGCGGTGGCGAGGATCGTCACCGGGATCGCCACCCCGGGATAGATGGCGCGGAAGTGGCGCCGCGCCCGCCGGAGCGCCTCGTCGAGCAGGACGCGGAAGGGGAGCGGACCGGGCGGGGCGAAGGGGACGTCAGTCATCGGCAGGCTCCGGGGGAAGGGGGCGGAGCGCCAGCCAGAGGAAAGCGCCCTCCAGGGTGAGCCCCAGCATCAGCTTGAGGGCGACCGGCAGCTCCGGCGACGGCGAGATCAGGGTCTCCACCGCGGCCAGCAGCAGGAACCAGGGGAGGCAGCCGAGGAGGACGGCGAGGGCGTCGCGGCCGGCATCGCGCAGGGCGGCCGACCGCGGCCGGTCCCCGGCCGCCACCAGAGCCCGTCCCAGGCCGAGCCCCGCCGCCGCCGCGACCAGGATCAGGGTGATCTCCAGCGGCCCATGCGCCGCCACGAACTCCAGCAGCTCGCCCGCCATCGAGTAATGGAGGGTGACGCCGAAGGTGGCGCCCAGCATCAGGCCGTTGAGCAGGATGGCGTAGAGCGAGCCGATGCCGGCGAGCAGGCCGCCGCTCCAGGCGGTCAGCGCCACCGAAAGGTTGTTGGTGGCGATGCCGGAGGAGGCGAAGGCCGGCGGCACGGTGGTCACCAGCGACTCGGTCCACAGGTGCCCCTCTTCGAGGCCGTGCACCGCCTTGGCCCCCAGCAGGCTGACGCCCAGGGCCGGGCGGAGGATCGCCAGCGCCAGCCCCCACGCCATGGCGAGCAGGAACAGCGCGAGGGCGATCCCGATAAGGCCGAGCTGGCGCTGAAAGGCACGCGGGAAGGTGCGGGCGAAGAAGCCGACGAGCCCCGTCCGCCCACCGCGATCGCCGGTCAGCCGGCGCGTTCCCTCGACGGCGAGCCCCTGGAGCCGCCGCGCCGCGGCGGTGCCGGGAAAGCGGGAGTCGGCGAGGGCGTGGTCGTGCAGCACCTGCCGGTAACGGAGCGCCATCCCCTCGAGGTCGCCGTAGCCCTGCCCGCGGCGGCGCGTCCCGGCGGCGGCGAGCTGGCGTTCGAACCCTTCCCAGACCGGCCGGCGCAGGCGGACGAAGCGGGCGTAGTCCATCAGCCCTCTCCCCCGGTCTCCACCTGGAGAGCCTGCCGGATCGCCGCCAGCGGATCGGCGCCGGTGTCCACGCCCGCCAGCAGCCCGGGAGCGTCGCGCCGGATGCGGTCGAGGACACGGTCGGCCATCCGCCGGACCAAGGCGGGGTCCTCGATCGTCCCCGCCCGCGCCAGCAGAGCCTCGACGGCGGCGAGCTCGCGCGCTCCCCACCCCGGCGGTACCCGGCCGAGCAGCGGTCCCACCTCCGGCGGCCGGTCATGGATGACCAGGGTGCCGGCGAGACGGTCGCCCAGGCGGCGGGAGAGCGGATCGAACGCCATCAGCAGGACGCCGACGAGGAGGTCGATGCTGCGTACCAGATTGCGGATCAGCAGCGCGCCCGCGCTCGGAGTCCCCCCTTCCGCCGTCACCACCCGCAGCTGGAGGGCGCGCTTGCCCAGCGTCTTTCCCCCCGTCGCGATCTCGGACGCCGCGAAATACCCCCAGTCGAGCAGGAAGAGGCCGCCGAGCAGGAAGACCGGCACCGCCCTCGGCGCCAGAAGGGAGAAGAGAAGGACGCAGACCAGCACCCACAGGAGGACGAGCACGGCGAGGGCGAGGTAATCGAGGGTCGCCGCGAGCGAGCGGCTGCCGAGACCGGCGACGGGCAGGTCGAGACGGATGTTGTCCAGCCCCAGGATGCTCTCATGCCCTATATCGGCCACCCACGACTCCTGTCCTTGCGGAGCCTAAGGGTATGCCGGGGGCTGGGGAAAGACAAGGAACAGGGACGAGCACGGACGAACACGGACCACCACGGACGGAAGCCCGGATTCCTGTCCGTGTTCGTCCGTGTCAGTCGGTGTTCGTCCGTGTTCCCTTGCCGCCTACCGCCGTTGCGCCTCGCCGGTCATGGGCACGAAGCGTACCGGCATCACGTTCGAGCGGTCGAAGCCGCCATCCGCCCGCCGGGTGAGGACGAGGAGGTTCTGAATGGCGCCGGGGACGCCGATCGGGATCACCAGCCGGCTCCCCACCTTGAGCTGCTGGAGCAGGGGCTCGGGGACGCTCGGCGGCGCGGCGGTGACCAGGATGCCGTCGAAGGGGCCGGCCTCGGGCCACCCCTGGAAGCCGTCGCCGGTGCGGACCTGGACGTTGCGGAAGCCGAGGTCCGCCAGGGTGTGCCGCGAGCGGTCGGCCAGCGGCGCCAGGATCTCGATCGTGTAGACCTCCGCCGCCATCCGTGAGAGGACCGCCGCCTGGTACCCGGAGCCGGTGCCGATCTCCAGCACCCGGGCGCCGGGGTGGAGGTCCAGCAGCGAGGTCATCAGCGCCACCATGTAGGGCTGGGAGATCGTCTGGCCGTCGCCGATCGGCAGCGGATGGTCGGCGTAGGCCTCCATCCACCGGTCCGCGGCCACGAAGAGGTGGCGCGGCACCGCCTCCAGGGCCGCCAGCACGGCCGGATCGACGACGCCGCGGCCGCGGATCTGCTCCACCATCCGGTGGCGGGCGGCGGCGCACTCCTCCTCCCGCGAGCCGGCCGCCGCGCTCCCCGTCACGCCGGCCACCGCCAGGATCGCCAGCAGCAGGCGCGCCAGGAGCCCGTGGCTACCGCTGGCCATTCGAGTCCTTCCCGCGCATCGGCGCCAGGCGGACCGGGATCACCGTCCGCTTCTGGAAGCCGTCGGCGGTCTTGGTGATCACCAGGAGGTCCTGGAAGTTCAACCCCCCCACCGGCACCACCATCTTGCCGCCGACCCGGAGCTGCTGGAGCAAGGGCTTGGGGATCGTCTTCGGCGCCGCCGAGAGCAGGATGGCGTCGAACGGTGCCTTTTCGGGCCACCCCTGATAGCCGTCTCCGGCGAGGACGATCACGTTGTGATACCCCAGCGCCGCGAGGAGCTTCTTCGCCTGGCTGGCGATCGGCTCGACGATCTCGATCGAGTCGACCTCGCGGGCGATCCGCGACAGCACCGCCGCCTGGTAGCCGGTGCCGGTGCCGATCTCCAACACCTTGTCGCCATGTTTGAGCTTGAGCAGCTCGGCCATCAGGGCCACCACGTAAGGCTGGTAGATCGTCCGCCCCGGCCCCAGCACCAGCGGCTGGTCGCTGTAGGCCTGCGCCTTCAGCGCGTCGGGCACGAACATGTGGCGCGGCACCTGCTCCATGGCCGCCACCACCTCGGATTCGACGATGCCGTGCTGTCGCACCTGCTGCTCGACCATGGCGCGGCGTAGCGCCTCGTAGGCGTCGCCGGCGGCGGCGGTGCCGCAGACCAGGACGACTCCGGCGAGCGCCGCGAGCACGCCCAAGAGACGACGGTGGCCCCGAAGGGCCGGCCAGCTCACCGGCCGCTCCCCCTCTCGTAGACGACCTGGCCTTCGACGACGGTGTAGTCGATCGCGGCGCGGGGGATCTCCCGCTCCGGCACCGTCATCGGGTCCTGGGCGAAGACCACCAGATCGGCCCGCTTGCCGACCTCCAGCGAGCCGGTCTCCTTGTCGAGGAAGAGCGACCAGGCGGCGTCGAGGGTGAAGCCGCGCAGGGCCTCCTCACGGGTCAGCCGCTCGCCCGGCAGCCAGCCCCCCGGTGGGTTCCCCTGGAGATCCTGGCGGGTGATGGCGGCGTAGAGGCCGAGGCGGGGATCGGGCGATTCGACGGGGAAGTCGCTCCCCAGCGCCAGCCGGCCGCCGGCGTCGAGCACCTTGCGCCAGGCGTAGGCGCCGGCCAGCCGGCGCGGCCCCAGGCGGTCGCCGGCCCAGGGCATGTCGGAGGTGGCATGGGTGGGTTGCATGGAGGCGATGATCCCCAGGCGCGCCAGGCGCTGGATGTCCTGGAGGCGGAGCACCTGCGCGTGCTCCAGCCGGAAGCGCGCCTCCGGCCGCGGCCCCTGGAGGGCGCGCTCCATGGCGTCGATCGCCACCAGGCCGCCGCGGTCGCCGATGGCGTGGATGGCGACCTGGAACCCCTTGTCGGCCGCCCGGCGGGCGACCTCGGCCAGGTGATCGCCGGTGGAGACCATCAGCCCGAGGTTGCCGGAATCGTCGCTGTAGGGCTCGATCAGGGCGGCGCCGCGGCTCCCCAGGGCGCCGTCGGCGTAGAGCTTGACGCCGCGGATGGTGAGGCGGGCGTCGGGGTCGATCAGCGGGCCGCGGGCGAACCAGCGGTCGAGCAGGGAGGCGTCGTCGGTGAGGAAGACGGCGGCGCGCAGGGGGAGCTCGCCGGCCGCTTTGAGCGCCTGATAGGCACGGATCTCGCCTTCGCCGATCCCCATGTCGGTCGCCGTGGTCAGCCCCAGCGCCACGCAGTGGCGGGCGGCCTGCCGCAGCGTGCGCCGCCGCTCGTCGTCGGAGGGGGGCGGCAGCCGCCCCTCGGCCCACCCCTTGGCGTTGTCGACCAAGACGCCGGTGGGGCGGCCGGCCGCGTCGCGCAGGAAGCGCCCGCCGACGGGGTCCTTGATCTGGGCGTCGATGCCGAGGGCCTTCATGGCGCTGGCGTTGACCAGGGCAGCGTGGCCGTCGACCCGGCTCAACCAGACCGGATGGTCCGGCACCGCCGCGGAGAGCGCCTCGTGGGTGGGGAACCGCTTCTCGGGCCAGCGGTTCTGGTCCCAGCCGTGCCCCCGCACCCAGGCGCCCCGCGGCAGGGCGCGGGCCGCCTCGCGGACCCGGCGCACCACCTCCTCATAGGTGGCGGCGCCGACGAGATCGACCTGCTCCAGCGCCTCGCCCAGCCCGGCGAGGTGCGAGTGGGCGTCGATCAGCCCCGGCGTCACCGCGCGGCCGGCGAGATCGATCACCTTCGTCGCGGGCCCCCGCAGCGCCGCCGCGCCGTCGTCCGTGCCGAGATAGGCGATCCGCCCACCGCGGACGGCGAGGCTCCCCTCGACCTTGCCCGGCGGCTGGACGCGGTAGAACACCCCGTGACTCAGGATGAGGTCGGCGGTGTCCTCTGCACGGGAAAGCTTCGGGGCGGCGACGACCGCCACCCCGAGGAGCGTCAACGCCAGGAAAGGCACGAATCTCGGCGACATTTCAGTTTTCTCCCCCTGCTCTTCCACTCAGGGTCCCACCCTGGGAGTGCAAAGAGCAAGCCATTCGGAAACCTGCCTGGATGCTATGTTTTTGCGGGGGCCGATGTACACTCCCGCGAATGTTTCCCGAGGGTCCGGTCGCTCTCCCCGAGATCGTCTCACGCCTGGAGCACGTTCTGGCCACCTCGACCGCCGAGGCGACCGAGATCTGCTGGCTGGAGGTCCGCCGCGGCCAGGAGAGCACCGGCAAACGGCGGCGCGACAGCTACGAGCTGAACGAGCGCAACGTCCTGGTGCGGGTGCGCGAGTGCGGCCGCACCGGCCTGCACCGCACCAGCGCCGCCAACCGCTCCGGCCTGGAGAACGCCGTCCGCGAGGCGCAGGCCCAGGCGCGCCTCTCCCCCCCCTCGCCGCCGCCGCTGGAGCCCCCCGACGCCGGCGCCGCCGCGGATACCTCCGTCAATACCTCCGTCAATACTGCCGTGAATACTGCCGTGAATACTGCCGTCAATACTGCCGGCCTGTTCGACGCCGAGCTGGCGCGGCTGACCCCGCAGCGCGCCCGCGATCTGCTGCAGCGCCTGGGCGAGCCTGGGAAGGGGCGGGCGGCGGAGACCTTCCGTCTCGGCTGGTCCGAGGGACGGATCGCCGTCGCCAGCAGCCGCGGCCTGCGGCGGGCCGCCGAGGTCACCTCGGGGTGGATCGAGGTGACCGGCGGGCGCCAGCCTGGCGCGGGGCGTGCCGCCGCGGCGTCGCGCTCGCTCGCCGGGCTCGATCCCCAGGCGGTGCGCGACCGGGCGCGGCGGCGCCAGGGACCGGCCGACGTCGTGCCGCCCCCCGAGGGGCCCGTGCCGATCCTGCTCGCCCAGGAGGCCGCCGCCGCGCTCGTCGAGCTGCTCAACCGTCACGCGCTCGCCTCCGAGGCCTTCCACGGCGGCCTCTCCTTCCTCGACGGCCGGCTGGGCCAGGCCGTCTTCCACCCCGCGATCCACCTGCGCGACGATCCCACCGACCCGCGCGGCCTCCCCTTCCCCTTCGACCTGCTGGGCGCCGCCGCCCGGCCGCTCGACCTGGTCGCCGGCGGAATCGCGCTCACTCCTGCCATCGACGACCGGCTCGCCCGCCGGCTCGACCGCTCCCCCACTCCGCAGCGGGTGGCGCCGGACGAAGCCGTCTCCGGCCATCTCTTCCTGCTGCCGGGAGGCGCCGGCGAGAGCGAGCTGCTCCAGGCGGCCGAAGGGGGCATCTGGATCGCGGCGCTCGACCCGCTGGAGGTCTTCGATCCGCGCGGCCTGCGCTTCCGGGGCGTGGCGCGAGGCGCCCGCGCCGTCACTGGCGGAGCCCTCGGCCGCTCGCTGCCCGACCTGATCTGGGAGGACGCTCTCCCCGGCCTGCTCTCCCGGGTGCTGGCGGTGGGCTCCGAGCTGGTGACGATCGCCACCGGCGCCGGCCTGTTCCGGGCGACCACCGCGCCGATGCTTGCGGTGCAGGCCGGTGCAGGCCTGCGTTTCGCGCTGGACTGAGCGGACGGCTCCGTGGGAGCCGGCCGCTGGGGCCCTCACCCCCCGGCCCCTCTCCCGGTGAGGGAGGGCGGGCGGGGGACGGGAGAAGAGGGCCGGGGTGATGAGGGGTCTTATCAGCCCCTACTGCCGCCGCAGCAGGATCAACGTCTGGTCGTCCCCCTGCGGGAGCCCCTGGGAGAACTCGCCGACGGCGTGGGTGATGGCGGCGATCAGCTCCGGCAGGGGGAGCTCCCGCCCGACGCGCAGGAGGTCGATCAGCCGCTCCATCCCGAACTCCTCGTCGTCGGGCGCGGCCGCCTCGGTGATGCCGTCGCTGTAGATGCAGACGAGATCGCCCGCGCCCAGGGTCACGGCGCTCGACTTGTAGCGCGCGCCGGCGATCAGCCCGAGGGGCGTGCCGCCCGGGCTGAGGGGCTCGACGGCGCCGCCGGCGTGCAGCAGGATCCCCGGGTTGTGCCCGGCGTTCATGTAGTGGAGCACGCCGGTCTCCGGGCTCAGCTCGGCCACCAGCATGGTGATGAACTTGTTGGCGGCGCTCGACTCGCCGATGTGGCGGCTGAGGCGCTCGAGCATCGCGGGGACGAAGCCGGTCTGGTCGAGCAGCAGGCGGAGGGCGGAGTGGAGGGTGGAGACCATCAGGGCCGCCGGCATCCCCTTGCCGGTAACGTCGCCCACCACCAGCCCGACCTTCCCGTCGGCGCTGCGGAAGAGGTCGTAGTAGTCCCCTCCCACCTGCCGCGCCGGGCGGTACCAGCCGATCAGCTCGTAGCCCGGCACCAACGGCACCCCCTTGGGGAGGATCTGGCGCTGGATCTCGGCCGCCAGGTGCATCTCGCGCTCCAGCCGCTCCTTCTCCAGCGCCTGGAGATGGAGGCGGGCGTTCTCCAGGGCCAGCGCCGCCTGGTTGGCGAACAGCGAGAGCGTGCGGCGGTCGGAGGCGAGGAAGGGGCCGACCCCCCGGCGGCTCTCCTTGTCGCCGGCCGCGATCAGCCCGCGGGGGCCGTTCTCGACCTCGATCGGCACGCCGAGCAGATGGCGGGCGCCCGGCAGCAGGTTCGCCGGGGCCTCCCCGCCGCCGGTCAGGAAGAGGCGGAGTTCCGGGTCCGCGGCCGCGAACCAGGGCGCCGCCTCGCCGCCGAAGATGCGGTCGAGCCGGTAGCGCCCGTCCTCGAGGATGTAGAGGGCGCCGCGCCGGGCGTCGAGCAGCGACACGGCGCGCATCAGGATCTCTTCCGAGAGGCGGTCGAGGTCGAGGGTGGAGGCGACGGCCAGCCCCACGTCGTAGAGGGCCTCGAGCTCGACCACCCGGTAGTTGACCTGGAACTGCTGCTCCTTGAGGTCCTGCTTCAGCCGCGAGCTGCGGAGGGCCGCGGCGAGAAGCAGGGTCAGCGGATCGCTCGCCGCCCCGTCGACGGCCCCGGCGGGGATGAACAGGAGGCGGCCGCCGGGGAAGGTGAGGCTGCCGAGGCCGTCGCCCGGGTCAGACTCGGAAGAGATGGTGGCCGGCAGGTGGGAGCCCACCGCGGTCTCCTGTTGCAGGGCGCCGCCGCGCTCCAGGTAAAGGCCGGCCGCGTCGGCGCCGTGCTCGCGGCGCCAGAGGTCGAGCAGGCGCTCCAGCATCGGGCGCTCGCCGGCCTCGTCACGGGCGAGAGTGAGAAGCTCGTCCCAGGCCTGCGTCGCCGGGACGGCGCGCGGCGTGCCCTCCATGTTGGTCTCCTACGAGGTCAGGATTGCATCTGTGCCACCGCGGCCGCTTCGTCCGCGAAGATCGGAGCGTACTGCGCGAGGCCCATGATATGGAAGGTCTTCTCGATCGTCGGCGTCAGGCAGCAGAAGCCCAGCTTGCCGTCGATCTCGATCATCTTCTCGATGATCTCGATGAGGATGGAGATGCCGATCGAGTTGACGATCTTCGTCCCCGCCAGGTTGAGGAGGAGCACCTTGAAGCCCTCGTCGAGGAGCTTGTAGGCAGTCTTGGCGATCTCCTCGCCCCCCTGGTTGTTGATATACCCCTCCGTATAGATCACCGCCAGCTTCTCGCGGCGATCCACGGTGATGTTGAGGCTCTCGGTCATCGGCTCGCCCCCGCTTTCATCGCATCTTGCTCATCACGACGGTCGTTCCCTCGGCGCTGGACTGGATCTCGACCTCGTCCATCATCCCACGAATGAGCTTGAGCCCGTGATGGCGCTTCCGGGGCATCCTCGGCTGGCCCCCCAGCACGACCGGCTCCTCGGGCTCCGGAGAGAAGCCGACGCCGTTGTCGCGGACCATGATCCGCAGCTTCTCCGGGTCCCCCGGCTCGCCGACGATCTGGAAGGTCACGTAGACCTCGCGGTCGACGGCGCGGCTGTGCTCCAGGGCGTTGATGCACGCCTCGATCACCGCGTGGCGGACCTCGTCGATTCTATCCGGACTCATCCGCATCGATTCGGCGACGGCAGCCGCGGTCTTGCTCGCCTCGATCTCCATCTCGGGGACCATCGGCAGCGCCAGCGTGACCTCCCTCAGAACGCCTTCAGCCATGTCCGTGGACCGGTTAAGGGCGCGATCAGAGGGAAAGGTAGAGCTGCAGGGCGTAGATCACGATGGGATGGACCAGGTCGTGCGACAGCAACCAGCCGAAACTGGCCAGGGAGCCCACCGACAGCATCACCTTGACCGGTATCTCAGGAACCGCGACGTGCTTCCGAACGGAGTCTAGCATGACGTTCCTCCTCATCGCTCCCTCCTTATCGCAAGGGTGCTGCCAGACCCCGCGGAAACCGCGGCTTAACAATTCAAGGGCCTTGTTTACAACAACTTAACACGAAGCACGCCAGACTGTGACCAAAAATGCCTCAACGGCTGCCGCGACATTTTGCCCCGCGAAGGGACGGCCCGTCAACGGCCGGATCTTCGGAATGCCCATCTTGTCGCGGCGAAAAGCGGTTTAGGGCAAAAAGTCGCGCGCAGGGCAATTTGTCGCGACTCCTCAGAAACCCTTGCGCTGCAAGGTTTTACGGTCGAGCCCGAGGATCTTCGCCGCCTCGCTCTTGTTGCCGCCGGTCAGCTTGAGGACGCGGCCGATGTGGCGGCGCTCCAGGGTGGCGAGGTCGAGCGCCTCGGGAGAGGTGGGCTGCGGGGTGGCGACCAGCAGGGAGCGGATCAGCTCGGCGTCGATCTCGCCGTCGGCCAGCGAGACCGCCCCTTCGACGACGTTCTGGAGCTCGCGGACGTTGCCCGGGAAGTCGTAGGCGAGCAGCAGGGCCAGCGCCTCCGAGCGCAGGGCGGGGAGGGGGATCTCCTCCCGCCGGCAGAACTCCTCCAGGAAGGCGCGCACCAGGTGGGGGATGTCGGCCTTGCGCTCGCGCAGGGGGGGCAGATCGACCTCCACCCCTTTCAGCCGGTAGTAGAGGTCCTCGCGGAAGCGGCCGGCGGCGATCAGCGCCTCGAGGTCCTGATGGGTGGCGGCGACCAGCCGCACGTCCACCGGGATCGGCCGCCGCCCTCCCACCCGCGTGATCTCGCGCTCCTGGAGGGCGCGCAGGAGGCGCACCTGGAGGGCGGTCTGCATGTCGCCGATCTCGTCGAGGAAGAGGGTGCCGTGGTCGGCCAGCTCGAACTTGCCCGGCCGGGCATGGACCCCGGTCGCCACTCCCCCCTCGATGCCGAACAGCTCGCTCTCCAGCAGCCCCTCGGGGAGGGCGGCGCAGTTGACGGCGATCAGCGCCCCCTCGCGCCGCGAGAGATGATGGAGGAGCTTGGCGATCAGCTCCTTGCCGGTGCCGCTCTCCCCCCGCACCAGCACGCTGACGCCGCGCGGCGCCACCCGCTCGACGACGTCGAGCACGCGGCGCATCGGCGGCGCCAGGGCGACGATCCGGCGGCCGCCGACCTCCTGGGCGAGCCGCCCCTTGAGCGCCTTGTTCTCCTCCTCCAGCCGCTCGCGCTGGGTCTCCAGGCGCTCGACCTGGCGGGCGGCGTCGAGCGCGGCGCCGGCCAGCGCCGCCACCGAGTCGAGGAAGCGGCGGTCGTCGGGGGTGAAGGAAGGATCGGCGTCTCCCCGCACTTCCTTGTCGAGCACGGCGACGTAGCCCAGGAAGGTGCCGCGGTAGGAGAGCGGCACGGCGAGCAGCTGCTCATAGGGACGGCCGGCCAGCACGCCGCCGGCGCGGACCAGGGTGTGCCCCTCGGTCAGCAGCTCGCGCCAGATCGGGGCGGCGAGCAGCGCGTCCCCCGCCGGCAGCTCGTCGAGCCAGCCGACGCTGGCGACGCCGCGCGCGCCGCCATAGGCGTCGCGGGTGACCGCCACGGCCGCCCCCGGATCGAGCACCGCGCAGACCCGCTGCAGCAGCTCGTCGACCAGCTCCTGCTCCGGACGCTGGGCGTGGAGGGCGATCGCCAGGTCGTAGAGCGTCTCGAGCTGGAGGATGCGCCGCTTCTCGGCGAGCAGGGCGTCGTGGCGTGCCATCGCCCCATTCTACGGCGCCGCGGGCCGCAGGGTTGCGGAAGAGGGCCGGAGAATCAGCGATCCATCAGTAATTTAAAGAAAAAAGGTTTGAAAATCGACTCTCGGCGCCATGGCGCCGCAGGCGTGTACCCGCTGCACCTGGAAAGGTTCTAAATAGCTATGGCAGCTGAAGATGCGGCTCTGACACCGCCTTGACACAACGGTTCAGCGGGCTTACGCTCGGCTGGATCTAGAACGAGAGATCGCTCCTGGAGCGAGCGTTCCGGCCATGCGGAGAGAACCCTCGAAACCCTCGATCGCGGATGCCACGGCGGACCCGCGTCCGCGGCGCCCCTGGGTGCGCCCCCGCATCCTCTCCCGCGAGCCGCTGGAGGCGGTGGCGGCGGTCTGCGCCCCCTCTCCCCCCTCGAAGGGGAACCCGGGCACCTGCCCCTCCGGACCCATCTCGTCGTAGAGGGTGCTGGGCGCGGCCGCGGCCACCGTCCAGGAGCCAGCGGCCCTTTCGGTTGCTCCATCGCGGGGCATCGTCGCGCAGTTATGTCGCTTCGTTGCTCGACCGCGGGGCATCGCTGCACAGCTGAGCCGCGCAATGGGTCCACTGCGGGCCTCAATGGGGCCACGATGCCGCACAACGGCTCGACTGCGGACCTCCCTCACGCAATTATGCCGCATAACTGGCCAACTACGCGGCATCGCTACGCGGTTATGCTCCGCATCTACGCAGTTATGCCGCGTAGTTACGCAGATTTGTCCCGTAGTTGCTCCGCTGCGGCGCAGTCCTGGCCTCGCTCTCCCTCCCCTTCCGCCATCACCTGCTCGAGGATCTCCCGCCGTTGTGCGGCCGCCGGATAGATCCGCAATGGGCTGCCGGAGTGGGCGGCGGCCGAGCCGGGACAAAAATTGAGCAGATGAGCTCCCGGACCCTCCCCGGCGAGCCCCTCCTTGACCCGCACCGTCAGGTCGCGCACCTCCGCGAGGCCGGCGGAGCCCTGCCAGATCTCGCGGAGCGGCTGATCGTGGAGGTTCCCCACCGGCCGCCGCCACTGCACGCAGGGGAAGACGTTGCCGTAGGGGTCGATCGCCAGCCCCGAGGAGCCGGCGCCGCAGTGCTTGTCGACCGGCGTGGGCACCGTGCCGTCGTCGCCCCCTCTCGCCACTTCCGCCGGCACGCCGTCGGCCGCCCGGCCGCGGGCGAACTGCAGGCGGAAGAGCCGGAGCACTCCCTCGCGGCTGGCAGACACGTCCAGCGGCCCGCGGTCGCCGTCGTCGCGCGGCGTCACCTCCGGATCGACCTGGAGGGGGAGGCCGAGGGCGTCGGCGAGGGCGAACATCCCTTCGATCTCCCCTTCGTTCCAGCGCGTCAAAGTCGAGTTGAGCTTCACCCGCAGCCCGAGCCCCCGCAGCTCGCCGAGGTTGGCGAGGAGGCGCTCGAAGCTGCCGGGCACGCGGGTCTGGCGGTCGTGGGTGGCGGCGGTGGCGCCGTGCAGGCTGACCTCGATCAGGAAGGGATCGACCTCGTCGCGCACGCGGCGGGCGAGCTCGCCGCGCAGGGCGTGGCCGTTGGACTTGATCCGGATGGCGAAGCCGAGCTCGCGGGCCCGGGCGCCGAGCGCCAGGAAGTCGGGGTGGGCGAGCGGCTCGCCCCCCGACAGGGTGAGGTTCAGCACCTCCAGGTCGCGCAGCTCCGCGAACAGCCGGAAATAGTCGTCGCGAGAGAGCGGCGCGCCCTGGGCCGCCAGGTCGTTGTAGCAGAAGAAGCAGTCGAGGTTGCAGCGGTAGGTCAGCTCGACCAGGACGGAGAAGAGCAGGTTCCGCCGCCAGGCGGTGGCGACCACCCGGGCGAGGCTCAACGGGCCCCCTCCGCCGGCCGGGTCTCCAGCAGGCCGGCTTCGGCGGCTTCGGCGGCGAAGGCGAGGACGTCGCTCGCCAGCGTCGCGGGATCGCCCTCGTACTCCCGGGCGAGGGCGGCGATCCAGTCGCCCACCGAGCGCTCGCCGTCGGCGAGGTCGAGCACCGCGGCGCCGACCTCGTTGAGCACCAGGACCTCGGCCGCGGACTGGCGCAGCACCACCGCCTCCCCCTCGATCCGGCGGTAGCGGACGTCGCTCCGCCGCCGCAGGACGGTCGCTGAGGTGATGAGGCTCATGATGGTATGGATTCGAGTATAGCCCAGGGGTCTCCCCCCAGGGGGAAGGTCAGCTCGTAGGCGGGCACCCCGCGCGCCAGCCGTTCGAGGACGGCGAGCAGCGCCTCCTCCCGCCAGGGATCGACGTTGACGTGGGGCGCGGCGGCAAGCAGGCCGGCGAGGGCCGCCGCCGGCGACAGCGGCCGCAGGCTCTCCCGCTCCCCCTTGGCGAGCCGCACCAGGGCGCGCAGCCGGACGGCGGCCGGAGCGGCCTCACCGCGTTCCCCCAGATCGCCGGTGAAGGGAACTCTCATCAGCCGGGCCCCCCCGGCCTCCGGACGAACGGCGTTGAGGTCGTCCGACAGGACGCCGGCCCCGCGGGCGAGGCAGAGCCGGGCGGCCGTCGTCTTCCCCGCGCCCGAGGGGCCGAGGAGGAGGAAGCCCGACTCGCCGTCGGCCACCCCGGCGCTGTGAATCAGCGCTCCCCCCGTCGCCAGCAGGCGATAGGCGACGAGCACCCGCAGGAAGTTCTCGCACACCGCCGCCGCCCACTCCTCGCCGGCCGTCTCGCAGGTCCAGAGGGCGCCGGCGAGATCGGGCCAGCCGTCGAGCCGCGCCATCAGCCGCAGCCCGGCCAGTCGCAGGCCGCCCGCGGAGGGCTCGCGGTCGAGCGCGTACTCCCAGCCGCGCAGGTCGCGGTCGAGGAAGTCGGCGGCCGGCGCGCGGAACACCCGCGCGGCTATCCCTCCGCCACCGCTGCCGTCCAGGCAGAGCCCGGCGAAACGCTGGCGGAGGGCTTCCTCCTGCGTCGCCGCCAGGCCGGAGACGAGATAGGGGCCGCCGGCGACGTCGAGGGTCACGGCGCGCTCCCCCCAGGGCTCGCCGGCGGGGCGGCCGGGGAACAGGTCGGGGAAGCGGAGGAAGCCGGCGCCGAAGCTCATCGCCGGCGCAGCGCGCGGCCGGCGAGGCCGAGGAAGCGCAGCAGCGCGCGCAGGCGCTGGGCGGCCGTCGGGCGGACCCCCTCGACGCGGCCGAGGAGGGCGGCGCGGGGGACCGGCGCGTCGTGCACCGCGCAGGCGTCGCCGCGGGTGACCAGGGCGAGGGCGCCGGCGTGAAGGCGAAGCCCGAGGAGGCGGTGGGCCAGCAGGCGGCCGTCGGCGGCGCGGAAGACCACTACGTCGCCGGGGAGGTAGAGGCGGGCGGCGGCGACCCGCGCGCGGCCGCCGTCCGCCAGCAGGGGCGCCATGCACCCGCCGCGCACGACGACCTCGACCGCCCCCTCGCGCGCCAGATCGCGCAGGGCTGCGAAGACGCCGGAATCCCCCGCTCCACCCGCGGCGGTGCCCGGGGAGGTCATCGCGCTCCGGCCCCGGAGGGGAGCTCCCGGGCGAGCGGGGGCTCGAGGCGGATCGCCACTCCGAAGTTGCGCGTCGCGTCCTCCTGGCGGCCGGCCAGCCACTGCGCCCGCCCGAGATCGAGGTACGCCTCCGGCCGGGGCTCCAGCCGCAACGCTTCCAGGTAGGCCTGCTCGGCCGGCTCCGGCCGGTCGAGCAGGAAATACTGGCTGCCGCGGGCGATCGGGATCCCCACCTCGACCGGATCGAGCCGCGCCGCCCGCCGCAGGGCTTCCAGGTTGGTCCCCAGGGCCTGCGGCGGGATCTGCCCGGAGGCGACGCCCAGGGTCAGCGCTTCGACGTTGCTGAGGATCCGGCTCGCCGTCATCCGGTCCCGCCAGCGGAAGGTCTGTCCGACCAGCGCCAGGGCGAGCAGGAGGGTGAGGAGCGCCGCCAGGGTCCGTCCCTTCATGCCTCCTCCTCTTCTTCCTCGGAGCGCCGCAGCGCCCAGCTCAGGAAGAGGAGGGCCGGGAAGGCCACCAGGGCCACCCGGAACGGGAAGTCGACCAGGGAGAGCACGGCGAAGGCCGCCATGCCCGCGAAGGCCAGGGCGCGGTCCCGCGGCTCCGCGATCCGGCGCAGGGCGCTCAGGAGCACCCACAGGCCCCAGGCGACGGCGAGAACGCCGGGAATCCCCCAGTCGGCCGCCGCCTCCAGGAATTCGTTGTGGGCGTTGCTGAAGCCACCGGCCTGGGTCTGGCCCGGGAAGAAGACGACGCCGCGGTCGAGCAGCGCCAGCTTGGCCGGCACGAACTCCGGCTGATAGGCGCCCTGGCCGACGCCGGCGAACGGATGCTGCTCGAACATCCAGAGGGCCGCCCGCCAGCCGTCGAAGCGGCCGGTGAACACCGAGTTCCAGTCCCCTCCTTTCACGTCGTTCCACTTCTCCGCCAGCCGCGCGCGCAGGGGGGGGATGCCGGCGCCCAGCAGCGCCATCGCCAGGACGGCGCCGGCGAGCAGCGCGGCGGCGCGGCGGCGCGGGATGCCCGCTCCCCAGAGCAGCAGGCTGCCGGCCAGCAGCGCCACCACCGCCGCCAGGGTCTGGGTCAGCAGCAGGGCGTAGGCCGAGAGGGCCAGCGTCAGCGCCGTCGCCAGGACGGCGGGGCTTCCCCACCCTTCGCCGGCCTGCCGGCGGCGGCGCAGGAGGTCCTGCGCCAGCAGGCAGGGGAGGACGAGAAACGCCGCGAGGTCGCCGGGGTTGCCGGCCAGGGAGGTGATGGCGAGCCGCGAGCCGGCCGCCAGGGTGGCGAAGCGGAGCGGCTGCCAGATGCCGTGGAACTGGGCGATGCCCAGCAGCGCCAGCAGGGCCGCGGGCCAGAGGAGGCCGCGCAGCAGGCGCCCGAGGCGGGCGGCGGGAAGGGCGGCGCTCCACCCCACCAGCGCGGCGGCGCCGATCCCGAGGTCGATCAGCGCCTCGCGGACGTGCAGCGGGTGGGCGGTGAAGGCGAGCCCCAGGGCCGCCACCGCCAGCATCGGGAGGACGATGCGCGCGGCCGGCAGCCGCCAGACGTCCGCCGGGGAGACCCGCTCGACCCGCTGCAACCCCCAGGCGAGACAGGCGAGCGCGGCCAGAGCCAGCCATTCGGCGGCGAGCAGCTTCGGCTGGCGGAAGGACTCCTTGGCCACCGGCGCCCAGATCACCGGCGGCAGCAGCACCAGGACCCAGAGGAAGAAGGCGCCGAGGCGGAGATCCAGCGGTGGACGGCGGGCGGTGCTCACGGCCGAGGAGTATACCCGCGCTCAACGCCGGAGCCGGAGCCAGCGCGCGCCGTAGCTCCCCAGCCGCAGGAGCAGGTCGAACGGGCGGGCGAGCCGCCGGCCGAGCAGCCCCAGCCGGCTCCGGGGAGCACCATAGACCGCCGCGATCTGGGCGTCGGTGAGAAAGAGGGCGCCGAGCAGGGCGCGGGCGAGCTGGACCGGCCGCGAGCGCTCGCTCGGCTGCGGCCGGAAGAGCCCCAGCCGCAGGGCGTCCGCGTAAGCCGGATCGAGCCGGCCGGCCAGGATGTGCCGCAGCAGCTCCTCCTCCGGCCCCGGCGGCCAGTCCGCGAGGTCCTCGCCGGCTGCCAGCCGGCGGGTGAGGCCGCAGGCGGCCGCGGTCTCGGCCGGGGTGACGTCGCGGTAGATCCAGGCAGACCAACCAGGGACCTCAGGGACAGCAGGGACAGCAGGGACTCCAGGCTTCTTCTGTCCCTGTTGTTCTTGTCCTTGCAGTCCTTGCAGTCCTTTGGGTCCTTTTTCCTCCAGATCGATCAGGTCCCCCACCATCTTCAACAGCGAATACGACCCCGGCCAGTAGCCGTGCTGCCCCAGGCCGTGGACCAGCACATGCGCCGCCAGCACCTCCGGCGCCGGCGCCACGCAGCCGGGGAGGTCCGGCAGCGGCCGGAGCAGCCCCGCCTCGTCGAGCGCCGCGAAGGTGGCGGCCGCCCCGCCGTCCAGGCGGACGCCCGGCAGATGGCGGTGGATCTCGACCACGCCCCCCTGCGGCCCGGCCAGGGCCGGCAATTGATGCTCCGCCTCGGGGAGGCCCGAGCCGCGGAAGCCGGCGGCGACCAGGGCCCGCCAGAGCTCGCCGGCGCGCTCCGCGGGAGCGAGCAGATCGACGTCGCACGCCCCCCGGCTCCCCGCCGCCAGGACGCCCATCCCCTCCAGGGCGGCGAACTTGAGGCAGGCGAGGGGCACGCCGAGCGCGGCGGCGACGCCGGCCACCCGCCGCACCTCCTCCATCAGCCGCAGGCCGGCGGCGGCGGCGCGGGCCCGGTCGTGGGCGAAGGCGGCGGCCACCTCCCCGCCGAGCTCGCGGGCGAGCCCCTCCCGCCCCTGGCGGACGGCGATCCGCGCCGACACCTCGAAACGGCGGGCGAGGGCGAGCGCCGTTACCCCATCGAAGGCGCCGTCGCAAGCGCCGTCGCCATTGGAAAACGGCGCGCCGGCGGGGCCGAAGGCGCGCAGCAGCATCCAGCGGACCTCGGGCGAGAGCGCGAGCGCCGGCGGCCGGAAGCGGAGGGGGCGGGGCATGCCGAAAGGATACTGCTACCATTTCTACATGTCCGCCCCGGATTTTCCCGGCAACCCCAGGGCCGGCACCCCTTGGGCCGGCCCCGCCCTGCGGCTGGCGCTCGCGCTGGCGGCGATCGCCCTGGCCCTGGCGACGCTGGCGGAGCGCCGGGCCCTGGAGGCGGCGCGGGGGGCGGCGCGGAGCTGGCTGGAGCGCGCCGGCGTCACCCTCGACAGCTCGGGGCTCGGCCGCGAGCCCGACCCGGACGGAGTGCGCCTGCGCGCCGCCCGGGCGGTGCTGGCCGCCGAGCTCGATCCGGCGCGGCGCCAGGGAATTTCCCCCGAGCAGGCGGCCCGCGAGACGGCGGCGCGGATGGCCGAGGCCGCCCGCGCCGGCCGCGAGGTGCTGGCCCGCCGGCCGGCCTCCTGGGAGGCGGCGCTGGTGGCCGGGGCCGCCACCTACCTCGGCTGGTCGCAGGCGCGCGACCCGCGGCTGTTCACCGCCTACCGCCAGTGGGAGGCGCCGCTCGAGACCGCGCTCCGCCTGGCCCCCGCCAAACGGGAGCCGGCGCGCTTCCTCGCCGCCGCCTACCTGGAGATCTGGCCGGCGCTCTCGCCGCGCAAGCGCGAGATCGCCCGCGGCCTGCTGACCGCCATCTTCCGCCAGCCCGACGATCTCGCCCGCCTGCTCGAGCCCTGGCTCGACACCGCCGCCGACCGCCGGGAGGCGTTCGCCGTGCTGCCGGACGACCCGGACGCCTGGGAACGGGTCGGCAAAGCCTACGCCCGCCGCGGCGACCTCGCCGGCTACGCGGCGGCCCGGCAGCGGCGGGACGAGGCGCTGCTCGCCACCCTGCGGCGCGATCTCGCGGCGGCGGACCGCCGGCGCGACGACGGGCAGCGCGACGAGGCCCGGGTCCTCTACCTCACGGTGGCCGAGCAGGCGCTCCCCGAGCCCCGCTACCAGGCCCTGCTCGAGCAGGCGCTCGAGCGCTGCCCGGCCGGCCCGGTGGACGGCGCCACCGCCGCCCGGCTCGCCCCCCATCTCGCCCGCGCCCTCGACCGCTGCCTGTTCGCCACCTGCGACCTCCGGCCCGCCGCCCTCGAGCGGCTGTCGCGCTTCGTGCGCGATCCGGAGCCCGCCCAGGCGGCGCTCGCCGCGCTGTTCGCCGGCGACCTGCCGCGGGCGTCCCTGTGGGAGCGGCGCACCGAGGGGCTGGGCACCGAGGCGTGGGCTCCCTACCTGATCACCAAGGCGCGGGGGCTCGCCGCCCGCGGCCAGGTGGACGAGGCGCGCGAGGCGCTGGGGCAGGTGCACCTCTCCTGGCAGGGGCGCCCCCTGTACTGGCAGGCGCAGGCCGAGGTGGCGCGGGCGGCCGGGGACGGCCGCGCCGGCGCCATCGCCGAGGCGCGGCTCGCCGCCCTCGCCCGGCGGAGCTGGGAGGCGCACGACTGGACCTGGAGCCGGGGCACCGCGCGGCTGGAGATGCTCGCCGCCGCGCCGGCGGCGGGGCTCGACCTGGCGCTCGACCAGGTGCCGGCGACCGGCTCGCTGGTCGAGCTACGGCTCGACGGCGTGACCGTGGGGGATTTCCCGGTCCGGGCGACGGGAGGAGCGGCGCCGGCGCTGCGGCTGGCCACTCCGGTCAAGGCCGGCCTCCACGTGCTCGAGCTCGACAGCCTCGACGGCGGCCAGGCCTTCCCGGGCGCGGTCGGGCTGCGCTGAGCGCTCGCGGGTCCGCGCCGTCGTCGCGGCGCCGAGGAGCACCGCCAGGGTCATGGCGTTGCCCGGCATGGAGAGGCCGAAGTCGAAGGCCTCGTGGACGCCCAGGGAGACCAGGACCCCGCAGGCGGCCAGCGCCGTGGCGCGGTCCTCCGAGCGCCCCCCCTCGCGCAGCACCGTCGCCAGCCGCCGCGCCAGCGCCCACAGGCCGGCCGCCGCCAGCGCCACGCCCAGCACCCCCGCCGTCACCACCACTTCCAGGAGGTCGCTCTGCGGATGCCACCAGGTGCCGGTCAGCTCCGGCGGCTGCACCAGGGGGAAGGCGTCGCGGAAGGTGCCGAGCCCCGTGCCGGTGAGCGGGAACCGCCGCCAGAGGGCGAGCTCCGCCCCGTACTCCTGGAGCCGGGCTCCCCAGCTGACGTCGACCGCGGAGGTGGCGAACAGGCGGCCGAGCCCCTCCCGCCAGCCGAGCGCCGCCACGATCAGCAGGCCGGCCAGCGCCGCCAGCGCCCCCAGCGGCGCCGTCCACCAGCGCCGCCGGCGGCCGGCGGCGAGCACCCCCTGCGCCGAGACCGCGGCGACCGCCGCCAGCAGCCCGCCGCGCGAGCCGGTGAAGGCGAGGCCGGCGAACAGCGTCAGCCAGAGCAGCACCGGCGGCGCGGCCAGCAGCACCCGGCGCTCGGGCCGCCGCTCCTCGCGGACCCGGCGCGCCCCCCACCACCCCCAGGCGAAGGCGACCGGCAGCGCCATCTCCAGGTAGGCCGCCAGATGGTTGGGATTGACGAAGGTGCCGCGCAGGCGCGTGGCCGAGGCGTGCAGCTCGACCCCCCAGAGCGTCCGGGCGCGGGCGAACCAGTCGCGGGCGCCGAAGAAGACCTGGAAAAGGGCGCCGGCGAGCAGCGCCGCCATCAGCCAGCGCCGGTGCTCGCGCCGCCGGCCGGCCACCGCGGCGGCGAGGAAGGCCGCCGCCGCCGCCGCCCAGCCGAGGGCGGCGCCCCGCGTCGCCGCCACCGCGAGCGTCAGCCGCGCCGGCGCCGGCGCGCCCAGGACCGCGGCCTGCCGCTGGAGCGCCGCGTGCCGCGGCGAGAGCGCCGCCACGACCCCGGCCGGCAGCGGCGCCGCCTGCGCCAGTCCGAGCAGGGCCAGGACGGCGAGGGCGGCGGCCGGCGCCACCGCCGGGCGGAGCGCCGCCGGGCGCTCCAGCGCCAGCGCGGCGAGGGCGAGGGCGGCGAAGGCGAGCGCCTCGAGCAGCTCGCCGGCCCAGGGCGTCACCCCCCCGAAAGGGAGCGGCGCCCAGAGCAGGAAGAGAACGAGGAAGGCGGCGAGAAGGAGGGCGGAATGGCGTATCATGGCGCCGATCCGAGCACGTTCGACCGCGGAGCCCTCGCAGGACACGGGCCTGCCCGCCGGGGGGAGATCATGCGCCTCATCGTCTGCTTCATAGCCCGCCTGAAGCCCAGAGCTTCGCTGACGATCCTCTGCCTGACGGCCCTCGGCCTGACCGCGAGAAGTGCTGGAGCCCAGTTCCTCCAGTATACGCCGCCGGGAGGACCCGAGATACGCCCCGAGTCGCGGCAGGACCAGCTCAAGCGCGAGCTGGCCGAGGCGCGCTATCACCTGGGGCCGGTGCGCATCGCCCCGTGGGCTTCCGTGCACGACGTGGCCTACGTGCAGAGCCTCCTGAGCACCGGCGGCGCGCGACAGCCGAACGACGTCACGGCCACCGTCGGCGCCGGTTTCCGCGCCTTTCTGCACGACGGCCCCAAGGCCACCTGGGTCGCCCAGGTGCTGCCGGAGTACGTCTGGTGGCAGCGCCAGACCGAGCGGCGGCAGCTCGACGGCCGCTATCTGCTCGGCTTCTACGGCTATTTCAACCACCTCACCGTGGAGGCGAGGGCCGGACGGGAGCAGCAGCAGCAGCTCGTCACCCCCGAGGTGCCGGTGCCGGTCAGCTTCCGCCGCGACGGCGGCGAGCTGCTGCTCGAGCTCCAGCTCAGCGGCGCCTTCTCGGCGTTTTCCACGCTCTCGTTCAACCGCCAGGACAATCTCGTCGAGCAGCTCCCCGATCCGCTCACCTCCGACCTCCGCCGCCTCGACCGCGACGAGAACGTCGAGCGCGTCGGGCTGCGCTGGCGCCCCGACCGGCAGTGGACGGTGGGGCTGGGGGCCGAGCACTCGGACGTGACCTTCGCCCATGGCGGCCTCGACCTCTCGAACCAGGGCACGGCGCCGGTGGCCGAGGTCCGCTTCCAGGGGAACCGCCTCGGTTTCCAGCTCGACGCGGCGGACCGTTCGCTCTCCGGGGTCAGCGGCTCCAACTTCGTCCCCTTCCACAAGCTCACCGGCAACACCTCGTTCACCCTCGGCAGCACCGAGCGGCTGGCCACCACCGTCTACGCCAACCGCAACCTCGTCTACTCGCTGGCGGAGGGCTCCTCCTACTTCGTCGACGAGCGCGTGGGCACCGCCGTCAACGCCGGCTTCGGCCAGCACGCCACGGGGCGCGTGTTCGTCGAGGGGGGCCACGAGCAGTACACCGGCTTCGCCAGCGGCCCGCCGCAGCCGCGGGTCAGCGTGCTCTCCTACGGCGCCGGGCTGACGTTCGGCCTGCGCCAGGGGCTCACCCTGGGGCTGCAGGGCCTGCGCTCCCAGTTCGACTCCAGCCTCCCCGGCGGCGACCGCACCTACACCTCGGTGGGGCTGACGGTCAACCTGACAAGATTCCAGTAGGCGCCCGGCCCGGAGGGGCGCTGGACCGCCGCCGCCGGAATGCGGTATCATCGGGACGTAAAGCAAGCATCATGAAGAAGATAGCTGTTCATTTATCGATTCTGCTGCTGACGGCGGCGCTGGCCGCGACCGCGGCGCGGGCCCAGAGCAAGGATTCCTCCTACCGGGTGGGGCCGCGCGATCTGCTGAGCATCCGCGTCGACGAGGACGAGAAGCTCAACGGCGACCGGCGGGTCTCCGAGGCCGGGATGGTCAACCTGCCGCTGCTCGGCGACGTCCCGGTGCTCGGCAAGACCACGGGCGAGATCACCCAGATCGTCAAGAAGCTCCTCGAGGACAAGTACATGCAGCGGGCCTCGGTCGACGTGCAGGTGACCGAGTTCCGCTCGCGGCCGATCTCGGTGATCGGCGCCGTCAAGACCCCCGGCAACCTCGGCTTCTCGGGCCACTGGACGCTGCTGGAGGCGATCACTGCCGCCGGCGGGCTGGCCGAGAACCATGGCAACGTGGCGTACATCCTGCGGCGAGCGGAGAACGGCCTGTCCGACCAGGTGACGATCGACCTCAACGACCTGCTGGTGCGCGGCGACCAGCGGCTCAACGTCCCCATCTTCGCCAACGACCTGATCAACGTCCCGGTCACCGTCGAGGTGACCGTCTACTGCATCGGCGAGGTGGCCCGGCCCGGCGCGCTGGTCTTCAAGAGCAACGAGCGGATCACCCTGCTGGCCGCCGTCGCCCACGCCGGCGGCCTGACCGACCGGGCCTCGCGCAAGGTCCTGGTCAAGCGGGAGGCGCACAGCGAAGGCCCGCAGGAGCTCACCGTCGATTTCAATCGGATCCTCGCCGGCAAGGAGCCGGACGTCGAGCTCCGGCAGGGTGACGTGATCGTCGTCAAGGAGTCTTTCTTTTGAGCGTTCTCACTCCCGTTCCGATCGACGACGAGGCGGAAGCCGCGGCCCCCCCTGCCGAGTCCGAGCTCAATCTCGCCGAGTACGTCGGCATGCTGCGGCGGCACTGGAAGCTCGCCCTGGTCTGCTGCGTGGTCGGGCTGGCCGGCGCCGGCATCCACTACGCCATCACCCCCAAGGCGTACCAGGCGACGACCACCATCCAGATCGAGCGCCGCAACCTGACGCCGCTCAGCAACGCCCAGAACCCCTGGCTCGAGAACTACTGGAACATGGAGTTCTATCCCACCCAGTACGAGCTGCTGCAGAGCCGCGGGCTCGCCGAGCGGGTGGTCAAGAGCCTCGACCTGATGGAGGACCCGGCCTTCAACCCCGGCGCGGCGAAGGAGGGGGCGCACGGCGCCAACGCCGAGGGGGACGACGCGGTGCTCGGCAGCCTCGCCGACCAGATCCGCGGCGGCCTCTCGGTCGAGCCGGTGCGCACCACCCAGCTCGTGCAGCTCTCCTTCCGCGCCGCCTCCCCGGAGTTCGCCGCCAAGGCCGCCAACGCCTTCGCCGAGGCGTACATCGACATGGGCGTCGAGGACCGCTTCGCCACCGCCGGCAAGGCCTCCACCTTCCTCTCCTCGCAGATCGAGACGCTGAAGCAGGAGATCCAGGACAAGGAGACCCAGCTCCAGGCGTTCAGCCGCCGCAGCGACATCGTGTCGATGGACCCGGCGGCGAACGTCACCCTGAAGCGGCTGGAGGCGCTCAACGCCCAGTACATCGAGGCCAAGAAGGAGCGCATCGAGCGCGAGGCGCAGTATCACGAGACCCTCAACGGGCCGCGGGAGTCGATGACCGACAGCCTGAGCAACGGCGTGGTCAGCGACACGCGGGCGCAGATCCTGAAGCTCGAGCGGGACTACGAGACCAAGCTCAAGACCTTCAAGCCCGACTTCCCCGACATGGTGGGGCTGAAGACCGAGATCGACAAGGCCCGCCAGCACCTGACCGAGGTCGTCGGCGAGCAGGTGAGCAAGGTCAAGAGCAACGCCCTCGCCGCCTACCAGACCTCGCTGCGCCAGGAGCAGGCGCTGGAGAACGACCTCAACACCCTCAAGCGCGAGGCGATCGACCAGAACTCCGCCGCCGTCGAGTACACCAACCTCAAGGTGGAGATCCAGACCCGCCGCGACCTCCTCGACGAGCTGCTGCGCAAGCAGTCGGAGACCGAGGTCGCCGTGCGCCTCCAGGACACCCGGCAGTCGAACATCCGGATCATCGACAAGGCGCTGGTGCCGGGCGGGCCGTTCCAGCCGTCGCTGCGCAAGGACGTCAGCTACGGCCTGCTGCTCGGCCTGCTGTTCGGCATCGGCTGCGCGGTGATGATCGAGTTCCTCGACCGCACGGTGAAGAGCCCCGAGGAGGTGGAGCGCCGGCTCGGCCTGCCGATGCTGGCGGTGATCCAGGATCTCTCCGAGTCGGGCAAGGGCTACGGCTACTCCAGCTATGGTTATGGCTACGGCTACGACGAGAACGCGGAAGAGAAGGGGCGGGCGCGTCCGGGCCGCGCCGCCGTGGCCTGGCGGGAGAAAAAGAAGGCTTCGGCGGAGGCGGCCGTGCCGAGCCAGATCGAGCTGGTGCCGCACGAGCGGCCGCGGACGCTGATCTCCGAGTCGTACCGCTCGCTGCGCACCGCCCTCCTCCTCTCCTCGGCCCGCGAGCTCAAGGCGATCGCCGTCACCTCGGCCGTCGCCGGCGAGGGGAAGACGGCGACCGCGTCGAACCTCGCGGTGGTGCTCGCCCAGCTCGGCCGCCAGGTGCTGCTCGTCGACTGCGACCTGCGCAAGCCGCGTCTCCACCAGGTCTTCCGCGTCTCCAACCGCTTCGGCCTGGTCAACCAGCTCACCGCCACGGCGGAGCCGGAGACGGTCTTCCTGCCGACCGAGGTGCCGAACCTCTGGGTCACTCCCTCGGGGCCGATCCCGCCGAACCCGTCGGAGCTGCTGGCCTCCGACCGCATGCGCGACTGGCTGAAGCTGGTGCGGGCGCGCTTCGACTTCGTCGTCCTCGACACTCCCCCCGCCCTGGCGGTGACCGACGCCACCATCGTCGGCCTGCTGGCGGACGGCGTGGTGCTGACGCTGCGCAGCGGCAAGCTCACCCGCGAGGAGGCGCGCCTCTGCCGCGACCGCCTGCGCCTCGCCGGCATCCGCATCCTGGGCGCGGTGCTCAACCGCTTCCGCTCCCAGCAGACGGGCCTCGGCAAGCGCTACAAGGTCTACGAGTCGTACGGCGCCGAGGAGAGCGAGCCGAGAAAGGCCGGGAAGACCGGCTCGGCCGCCTGATGCGGGGATCGCCGTCGCCGCACCCGACATGATCGACCTGCACTGCCACATCCTCCCGGGGGTCGACGACGGCGCCAGCAGCTTCGCCGAGGCGGTCGCCATGTGCCGGCTGGCGGCCGAGGACGGCTGCGAGGCCATGGTGGCCACCCCGCACCAGCGGCGCGGCGAGTGGTGGAACGCCGACCGCGCCCAGCTCGCCGCTCTCGCCGACCAGCTCCAGACGGAGGTCGGCGCCGGCTTCCATGTCTATCTCGGGGGCGAGGTCCACGTCGATTCCGAGCTGCTCGCCGAGGTCGAGAAGCTCCCCGCCGAGGGCGGCGTCCTGCCGCTCGCCGGCTCCCGCTACCTGCTGATCGAATTCGACTCGAGCGGCACGCCGCGAGAGGCCGTCCACCTCGTGCACGAGCTGGCGGTGGCCGGCTGGCGGCCGATCCTCGCCCACCCCGAGTTCATCCCCTGGCTCGCGGCCGACCGCGACCTGGTGGCGCGGCTGGTGGCGCTCGGCGCCACGGCCCAGGTGACGGCGATGAGCGTCACCGGCGACTTCGGCCGCCGCCCGCAGTCCGACACCTGGGCCCTGCTCGACGCCGGGCTCGTCCATTTCCTCGCCAGCGACAGCCACAACACCCGCCGCCGCCCGCCCGGGCTGCGGCGGGCCTGCGACCTGATCGCCAGCCGCTGGGGGGAGCCGGTGGCGCGCCGCCTCGCCACCGACAACCCGAGGGCGGTGATCGAGAACCGCCCGCTGCCGGAAGCCGAATGATGAAATATCCTGCCTTCGCCAACCGTGTAGGGGCGGCCCTGCGTGGCCGCCCTGGGCGGCAGGGCGCCCACCTAGGGGCGCCCCTGGTCCTCCTCCTGCTCGCCGCCCTGCCGGCGCTGGCCGCCGTCGATCCCTTCTACCAGAGCCTGCTGCGCGACGGCCAGCTCGCCTTCGACCGCAAGGACTACCCGACCGCGGCGCGCACCCTCCGGCTCGCCTGTTTCGGTATGCTCGACGAGCCCCACCCGCTCACCGACTGCCTGGCGCGCCTCGCCCTGGCGCAGGACGGCGCCGGCCAGCTGGACGGCTTCCGCGAGACCTTCACCCGCCTCGCCGAGGTGGAGGACCGCTTCAAGGGGTACAGCCAGGCGGAGCTGCCGGCCGAGCTGCGCGCCGCCCTGGAGGCGCGGCTGGCCGCCCGCCTCCCCGCCGCCACCCTGGCGGCGGCGCCCGCCTTCCGCTCGACCCTGGCGAAGAAGCCGGCGGCGCCCTCCGGCGCCTCCGGGAAGGGAGCCCAGCCCCCGCCGCCGCCCGTGACGGCGACCGCCCCCGTCCCGAAACCGGGGCCGGCGCCTCTCCCCGCGCAGCCGGCGGCCGCCACCCCCACCGCTCCCGCGACGACGCCCGCGACCTCCACGGCGCCCGCTCCCACGGCCGCCAAGCCGCTCACCGACGCCGAGCGCAAGAAGCTCGACACCGCGCGGCAGCTCCTCGGCTCGCCACGGCCGTCCAAGGAGCTGCGGCAGGCCTTCGAGCTCGCCAGCTCGGTGGCGGACGCCCATCCAGACTCGAAGGAGGCGCAGCACCTCGCCGCGGAGGGGGCCTACCGGATCTCCCGCTGGAAGGAGGCCGCGGTCTACTTTCACCGCGGCGGCGATCCCGGCGAGGACGAGCCCGAGCGGCTCTTCTACCTGGCCGTCTCCCTGTACGAATCGGGAGATCCGCCCAGCGCCGCCGCGGCCCTGCGACGGGCGCTCCCCAACCTCAAGCGGACCCCCTACGTGGAGTCCTACATCCACAAGATCCTGGGGCAACCCTAGAGCCGGGCCGGTGGCCGGATTTATCGGCGGATTTATCGGATAGAATAGAGGCGATCCCCATGGAGACATTGAACATGAGCGCGCGCACCCTCCTCCTCGCCGGTTTTTTCCTCGCCGCCGCGACGGCGGCCACGGCCCAGACCGTCACGGTCGAAAAGCCGAGCTGCATGCCGCAGGAAGACAACGGCCTGGTCAAGGCGACCATCACCTCGGCGGCGCCGGGGCTCGCGCCGCGCCTCTACTTCCGCTGGCGGGAGCATGAGGACTTCTACTGGGTGCCCCTGGAGATGGAGCCCGGCGGCCACTACTGGGCGACGCCGCCGAAGCCCGAGATGCGGAACCAGCAGATCGAGCTCTATGCCGCCCTGGTGGACGCCACGGGCAAGCCCGTCGCCCGCTCCGAGAGCCAGTTCGCGCCGGTGACCAAGGATTGCAACGTCCACCTCAGCCCCAAGGAGCGCGGCGTCGCCGAGAACCTGACGGTCGGCGAGTCCTCGCCGAAGCAGCAGGGGAAGAAAGTGCTGGCCTTCCTCTGCGACGGCGTGGTGACGCGGGTCAACTACGCCAACGTCCGCCGCTCCGACGAGGTCTGCCGCGCCTGCGTCGTCGCCTTCTGGCAGCGCAAGGCGGTGCTGATTCCGGCCATCGCCGGCATCACCGGCGTCGTCGTCACCGACCAGGAGCCGGAGCCCTCGCCCTCCCGGCCGTAACCGGCCTGTCACCTTTTGCCGGCCCTGCCGCACCCTTGAGTGCGAGCGCTCTCTGGCGCTCTCCCCGGGGAGCGCCTCTCTCGCCGCAGGCACGGGCTTGCCGCCCTCCCCGTCCGAAGTCCCGACTTCCCGAACCGACCCTGAGTTGCGAGGAATCCGTATGTCGAACATCGCTGTCTTTCCGACCCCCCTGCCGGAGCGCGACCGTCCCGCCGACGTCCCCGCGGCCGTCAGTCATCTGATCGAGCCGCACGGCGGTGAGCTGATCAACCCGATGGCCGCGCCCGAGCGCGCCGCCGAGCTCAAGGCCGCCTCCCGCGACTGGCCTTCCTGGGATCTCACGCCGCGCCAGTTCTGCGACCTCGAGCTCCTTCTCAACGGCGGCTTCTCGCCGCTGACCGGCTTCATGGGGAAGGCCGACCACGATTCCGTCTGCGACCACATGCGCCTCGCCGACGGCACTCTCTGGCCGCTGCCGGTGCTGCTCGACGTCACCCCCAAGCTGGCCGAGACGCTGCGCGTCGGCGACATGCTGGCCCTGCGCGATCCGGAAGGGGTGATGCTCGCCGCCCTGCACGTCGAGGAGATGTGGGAGCCGGACCGCCAAGCGAGCGCCCAGGCGGCTTTCGGCACCACCAGCACCGACCATCCGGGCGTCGCGCACCTGCTCCACAAGACCAACAGCGTCGCCGTGGGCGGCCGGATCGAGGGGATGCAGCTCCCCGTCCACTACGACTTCCGCGCCCTGCGCCTGACCCCGGCCGAGCTGCGGGCCGAGTTCGCCCGCGAGGGGTGGCGCCGCGTCGTCGCGTTCCAGACCCGCAACCCCATGCATCGCGCCCACTGCGAGCTGGCCCTGCGCGCCGCCAAGGATTCGCGGGCCAACCTGCTGATCCACCCTACCGTCGGCATGACCAAGCCGGGCGACATCGACCACTACACCCGCGTGCGCTGCTACCAGGCGGTGATGCCGCGCCTGCCGCAGCACACCGCCAAGCTGTCGCTGCTGCCGCTCGCCATGCGCATGGCCGGCCCGCGCGAGGCGGTGCTCCACGCGCTGATCCGCAAGAACTACGGCTGCACCCACTTCATCGTCGGCCGCGACCACGCCAGCCCGGGCAACGACAGCCAGGGGAAGCCGTTCTACGGCCCCTACGACGCGCAGGAGCTGATGCAGAAGCACGCGGGCGAGCTCGGCGTCGAGATGGTGCCGTTCAAGATGGTCTCCTACGTCGAGGACCTCGACACCTACATGCCGCAGGACGAGATCCCGCCCGGCTCGCGCACCCTCGACATCTCCGGCACCGAGCTGCGCCGCCGCCTCCAGGAGGGGCGCGACCTGCCCCCCTGGTTCACCTTCCCCGAGGTCGCCGACGAGCTGCGGCGCACCCATCCGCCCCGCTTCCAGCAAGGCTTCACGGTGTTCATGACCGGGCTGTCGGGCTCCGGCAAGTCGACCATCGCCTCGGCGCTGCTGGTCAAGTTCATGGAGACCGGCGGCCGGCCGGTGACGCTGCTCGACGGCGACATCGTGCGCAAGAACCTCTCCTCCGAGCTCAACTTCTCCAAGGAGCACCGCGACATCAACATCCGGCGCATCGGCTTCGTGGCCGCCGAGATCACCAAGAACGGCGGCATCGCGATCTGCGCTCCGATCGCTCCCTACGACGGCGTGCGCAAGGAGGTCCGTTCGGCCATCGAGCCCGGCGGCGGCTTCATGCTGGTGCACATCGCCACCCCGATCGAGGTCTGCGAGGAACGCGACCGCAAGGGGCTCTACGCCAAGGCCCGGGCCGGCATCCTCAAGGAGTTCACCGGCATCTCCGATCCCTACGAGGAGCCGACCGACGCCGACCTGGTGATCGACACCACCAAGCTCTCCCCCGAGGAGTCGGCGCAGGAGATCCTGCTCTACCTCGAGCGCGAGGGGTACGTCGGCGGGGGGCTGGAGGCGAAGTGAGCGCCGGCTCGTATGGCGCGGACCTGGCGCATATTCTCGCGCATATCGAGGAGGCGCTGGAACGGGCGCGGGCCGCGTTCCAGCGCTTCACCCCCGGCGAGGTGGCCGCGCGCTACAAGCAGGGGGACGATCCGGTGACCGAGGCGGATACCGCGGTCGACACGCTGCTGCGCGAGTTCCTGCCCCGCGACGGCGACGGCTGGCTCTCCGAGGAGACCCGCGACGACCACGTCCGCCTCGAGCGGCGGCGGGTCTGGGTGGTCGATCCGCTCGACGGCACCCGCGAGTTCGTCACCGGCATCCCCGAGTGGTGCGTCTCGATCGGGCTGGTGGTGGACGGCGAGCCGGTCGCCGGCGGCATCTGCAATCCGGTGACGGGAGAGACGATCGTCGGCGCCCGGGGGCTGGGAGTCACCCTCAACGGCCAACCTGTGACGGTGACCGACCGTCCGACGCTGGACGGCGCCCAGGTGGTCGCCAGCCGGAGCGAGGTGAAGCGCGGCGAGTGGCAGGGCTACGCGGAGGATCGTTTCGAGATCCGTCCGATGGGCTCGGTGGCCTACAAGCTCGGCCTCGTCGCCGCCGGCCTCGTCGACGCCACCTGGACGCTCACTCCCAAGCACGAGTGGGACGTGGCGGCCGGCGTGGCCCTCGTCCTCGCGGCCGGGGGCGCCATCGTCACCGGCGCCCCCGAGGAGACCCGCTTCAACCGCGCCAGGCCGCTCCTGACCAGCCTGATCGCGGCCCATCCGAATCTCATCCCCGAGATCGAAGCCGAGATCGCCCGGCGGGGGTGAGCGGGAAGCGGATCTGTCTCACGGTCAATCGCAGGGCTTGCAACCCGAGCAGAGGTTCGTGGCGGTGGTGTTGGTGCCACAGGCCGCGCAGTTGCTAAGCACTAATGAGCCACCGGCCGCGTTCCGAAGGTCCTGCTCGTTGAGATTCCTGAGCGTCTCCGTACAGAGGGACAACTTCTTGGGCATCTTCTTGTTCATGGCGGGCTCCTTTGGATTGAGCAGTGTTTCGGATGAAAATTGCATGATGTACTTCTTTTCTTAGCAAAGTCAAGATATTGACATCCTGACCAGACGGACCACGATCCTGGCTTCCCCAGGTTCAATCCTGACCAGACGGACGCGATCCTGACTTCCCAGGCCCCGATCCTGACCGGACGGACCACGATCCTGGCTTCCCCAGCTTCAATCCTGACCGGACGGACGCGATCCTGGCTTCCCCAGCTCCAATCCTGACCGGACGGACGCGATCCTGATTTCCCCAGCTCCAATCCTGGCGGGACGGATGACGATCCTGACTTCCCCGGTCTCCATCCTGACCGGACGGACGACGTCCCCACCCGGCGCGGTTGAAAGCACCGGAAAGCACCTGAGTACATGGAGGCCGAGGCGGAGTCGCCGCCCCGAGCCCTCATCCATTCCCTCGTCTCAGGAGAACGCCATGTACAAGAAGCTGATCATCCTCGGATTCGCCTTGGCAGCCGCCGTCGCCAGCACCCTGACGACCGCGTCCGCCGACCCTGTCTGCCCTGTGGCGGGCGAGCGAGTGGTCTTCTGTACCACCCACTCAGGGTTCATCTGTTGCCCCAAAACCGCCACCTGCGCCTGCTAGAGCCACCGATCGAACCGCGGGCCGAGGCGACTCGACCCGCGGTGTTCCCTCACGGCTTGTAGGGGAGCGCCGCGCCCAGCTTCCTGGCGATGCGGTCCTGGATCCAGTGCGGGTCCCACCACTCGACGGGGGTGACCGGGAGCCCCTGGAGCAGCATTGTGAAGTGGAGATGGTCGCCGCCGGCGAGGCCGGTCTGGCCGGAGCGGCCGAGCTCCTGCCCCCGCTTCACCATCTCCCCCTCCTTCACCTCGATCTGCGACAGGTGGCCGTAGAGGCTCATCAACCCGTAGCCGTGGTCGATCGCCACGGCGTTGCCGTAGATCCCGAAGAAGCGCGCCAGCACCACCTTGCCGTCGTTCGAGGCCGGCACGGCGTCGTGCGTCACCGAGGCCATGTCGAACCCCAGATGGTCCTCGACGTCGATCGACTGGCCGTTGTGGAGGTAGGTCCGCCGCTGGGCGAAGGCGGCGGTGATCTTGGCGTTCCGCATCGGCTGGAAGGGTTGGGTCCAGAGGAACCGGGGCTCCGACTTGCGGGCCAGGTCGATCAGGGTGGCGGCGTTCTTCTTGCGCAGGTTGCGGTTGATCTCGACGTAGTTCTTGATCGGATCGCCCTGATCGGCGACCTCCGGGGACTGCCCCATGATCTCCGACGTCACTTTGTTGGCGTAGGCGTCGGTGACCTGGATGGTGTCGGTGGTGATCGGCCGCGGGGTGAACTTGTCGATGACGCTCGCCTCGGAGCGGTTGCTCACCTCGTCCTCGGCGATCAGGCGGACCTTCGAGGCGTCCGTCATGTCGTAGGGGACGGCGAAGAGGGCGAAGCGCATCTGCTTGTCGTTGCCCGGCATCGGGAAGCCCGGGAACCACCAGGCGCCCGACTGGACGCCGTCGCGGACCGCGCCCTCGCCCACTCGGTAGACCACGGCCTCGCAGCCGCCCTGGTTGACGTAATGGAAGGTGGATGAGATCTGCAGCGTCGGGGCGGCCAGGCGCACCGGCAGCTTGATCTCCTCCACGACCGGGCTGGGCCGGCGGAAGAGCGAGCCCGCGCGCTCGGCGGTGACCCGCACCGTGGCGTCGCCGGAGCGCAGCCCCTGCACGGTGTCGCGGCCGACGTCGACCCGCAGCACCTCCGGCGGCGGCGAGCCCCAGAATTGCCACGCGGGCCGCGGCTCGAAGGTCTTCTCGAAGACCGGCTTGACGTCCTGGTTCTGAACGACCTCGACCCGCACCTTCTCGACCCGCTGCGGATCGTCGATCCGGATCTGGACCGGCGTCCGCCGGCCGATCCCCTTCAGGGCGGACTCGACGGTGAGCTTCGGCGTGGCGCCGGAGTAGAGCCCGGCGAACAATCCCACGGCCACGATGAGGAGAACCAGCACCAGCAAGAACCGCAGGAAGCAGCCCGCGGCTTTCCGACCATCACCCTCGCGATCCCGACGCGCCATCGACGACCTCTTTCCAAGGAGTTTTCTTCCTCGTCGAGCAGCGGAGCGGAGCGCCTACGGGCAGCCACCTGCGGAGAACCCCGCGCTCGCGGGGCCCCATCATACCCTGTGGATCCTCGATCAGGAGCCGCGGAGGCCGCGCAGGATCGCCCGCTTGTCGGCCCAGCGGGCGCGGATCTCGGCGAGGTCGGCAGGCTCGAGGCCCAGCTCGCTGGTGATCTGGCGGATCTGCGCCTCCTCGACCCCGGAGATCGAGTCGTCGGCAGCCGAGACGGCGAATAGGCAGTCGAGCAGCTCGCGGCACTGCTCCCGGGTCGCGATCTGCCGGAACTCGCGGGTGACCAGGAAGCTCTCGGTGCCCCCTTCCACCTGGTGCTGGGCCTTCGCGAGGCCGACGGCGAGGCGGGCCTGCTCTTCGGAAAGGTGGCCCGTCTCCTGGAGGATCTGCTCCATCCGCCGCGTCTCGTTGTCGCTGATCTCCAGATCGGCGTTGGCGACCCGGGCGAGGATGAAGGCGAAGGCGGCGAGGTAGCGGGCGCGCTCCGGCGGCAGCGACTCCAGCTCGCCGACGATCTTGCGCACCGTCTCGGTGTCGCCGCTCTCGGCGCGCACACCGCGCCGGAATCCCAGGAGGTCCAGAAACGACATGGTCGGAATCCTAACATGTCGATTTTCCTCCGGGCTTGGTCTAGAGTAGCGGCTCCCGACCCGGAGGAGCTCGCATGCTGCAGGATCTGACGCCGGACTCGTTCGAGACGCACCAGGGCACCTCGTTCCGTATCGGCCTCGGCGGCGAAACCGCCCTGGAGCTGGTCCTTCAGCAAGTGCGGCGCCTCGAGCCCCATCCTGGGCCCCGCGCGGTGCCCTTCTCGGCCTATTTCCTGGGTCCGCGGAGCCCCCGGCTGTCGCAGCGGATCTACACGGTCGCTCATGACCAGATGGGGACCTTCGACCTCTTCCTCGTTCCGCTGGGCCCCGACCCGAAGGCGGGCGGAATGCTCTACGAAGCCGTCTTCAACTGAGACGGCTTCCACTCCATGAG
>DATBAW010000188.1:0-23976 GCA_036271335.1 Thermoanaerobaculia bacterium | reverse complement strand
CTCTGGTGGGAGCCCGGGGTGCGAGAGAGCAAGGGACGCCGCGCCGCGCTGGAGTCGGCGCTCGACCGGCTGGCGCGGCTGATCGGGGCGGAGGGTTGGGAGCTCAACTCTCCTCCTCCGGCGCCGGCCCGCGCGTGACGTCGAGCCCTTGGGACGGGGGCATCGGCATCGGATGGCCCGCGGCCGCCGAGGCGTAGAGCTGCTCGATGATCCGCACGTCGGCCAGCCCCTCCTCGCCCGCCGTATGGGGAGCGCGGTCCTCCGTCACGCAACGCGAGAAGTGGTCGATCTCGGTGGCGAACTGGTTCGGCTGCCCGAGCTGCTCCTCCGTCACCCGCTCGAGCTTCCCCTCGGCGCGGGCGGTGCGCAGGCGCATGCCCCGGTAGCCGAAGGCCGGATTGAGCTCCGCCCAGCCGAGGGATCCCACAATCGCGTAGCGCTGCAGCCGGTGGTTGCCGTAGCCGCAGGTACAGGCGGCGAGGACCCCGCTGGGGAAGCGGAGCTGGAAAATCACCGTCTCCTCGACCTCCTTGAAGCGGGGATCGCCGGGAGTGGACTCCATCCGGGCGAAGACCTCGACCGGCTCCTCGCCGGTGATGTAGCGCGCCGCGTTCAGGCAGTAGATCCCGACGTCCGGCAGCGACCCGCCGCCGGACAGCGACCGCTTGAGGCGCCACTGCGTCGGATCGCCCTGGTTCTGGCCGTTGTCGGCGGTGATGATCTTGAGGTCCCCGAGATCCTTGGCGCGAGCCCGGCGGATCACCTCGCGGTTGTATGGCTCGTACTGCTGGCGGTAGCCGATCATCAGCTTGCGCCCCGCCGTCTTGCAGGCGTCGATCATGCGCCGGCAGTCCCGTGAGGTGGTCGCCATCGGCTTCTCGCAGAAGACGTGCTTGCCCACCTGGGCGGCGCGCACCGTGTACTCGGCGTGCAGGGCATTGGGCAGGGCGATGTAGACGGCCTGGATGGCCGGGTTGTTCCGCATCTCTTCGTAGTTCTTGTAGCTGTAGATGTTGCGGGGGTCGATCCCGTACTCGCGCGCCACGGCGGCCGCCTTTGCCGGGTCCCCGCTGACCAGGGCCGTGACCTTGGACCGCTTGGACTGGACGATGCCGGGCATCATCTCCTCCAGGGCGATACGGCCAAGCCCGACGATGGCGTAGCCGACCCGGCCGTCCAGCGGCAAGGGATTGGGCGTACCGGACTGCTTCTGCTCGGTCGGCGCCGACAGCGGCGGCAGCTCGACGTGCGGCGCCGCGCCTCCGCCTCCAGTCGCGGCGGCCGGCTGCGCGCCGGCCCCTGGCGGAAAGGCGCTCGCGACGCCGGCCGCGATCAGGCCCTGGCCGGCCAGGTTGATGAGATCTCTGCGGGTGAGGGGATGCAAGTCTCGTGGAGTCATTCAGAATCCCTCCTGCGTTTTGCGTCAGCCTTACCTGCGCAGCAGACCTCGTGCCAGCGAGACCGGCTCAAGGCCGGGAGCCACCGCTATACTTCGAGCATGGATCTGACGGCATTCCCCGGCGGCGATCTGGTCCAGGAGGGCCTGGCCGACCTCGCCCGCGGCGTCGAATCGATCCCCGCTCTCCTGGTCTCGATCGGCGCGCACCGCCTGCGCAGGATCGGCCTGCCGGTCCCCACGACGGCCTTCCCGTCGCCCGAGCACCGCCTTTACGAAAAGCTGGCCGCAACCGACCCGGATTCGGCGCACTCCCGCTACAACGCTCTGGTCCGGCGTCTCGTCAGCTTCGAGAACACGGCGGAATGCGTCGGCCTGTAGACGGTTCCAGAAATCCTCTCAGACAGCGACCCCAAGGAATAGGGAGGGGGGGTATCCAGGTTACCCGGGGTGACGGAGGAGGTCATCCCATGGAACGCATCACCCTGAAGATCGACGGCATGAGCTGCGGGCACTGCGTGGCGCGTGTCGAGAAGGCCCTGAAGAAGGTGGACGGCGTGCACGTCGTCCGCGTCGAGGTCGGCGCGGCGGACCTCGTCCATGATCCGGCGAAAGCCCCCTTCTCCCGCATCCGCGAGACGCTCGACGACGCCGGCTACACGGCCCAGCCGGTGGGGAGCGGCGAGAGGGTGGCATGAGCCCCGCCGAGGCGCCCATCGCGGGGACGGCCGGCGCCAGGATCGACATCCCGGTGCAAGGCATGACCTGCGCCGCCTGCCAGGTGAGCGTGCAGAAGGCGCTCCAGCGTCAGCCCGGCGTGCTCGACGCTGCGGTCAACCTGATGATGAAGAGCGCCGCCGTGACCTACGACCCGGCCGTCACCGGTCCGCCGGCGCTGGTCGCGGCGATCCGCGACACCGGCTACGAGGCCGAGGTCCCCCGGCCGGACCAGACCGCCTTCGCCGAGCAGGCGGCGCGCGACCTGGCGGACGAGGAGGAGCTGCGGAGCCTGCGGCGAAAGGCGCTCGTCAGCGGCGCCGCCGGCGTCGTCGCCATGATCGTCTCGATGCCGCTGATGGTCCTTCACCGGGGTCCGGTGGGCGATCCGTTCATGCGCTGGACGATGGCGACGCTGACTCCCGCCCTGCGCGCCGCGCTCCCCTGGCTTTACCGGCTCCCGCCCGCTGTCCTCTCCTATACCCTGCTCGCCCTGACCGCCGGGGTGATGGCCTGGGCCGGCCGCCACTTCTATACGCGCGCCTGGTCCGCCTTCCGCCACCGCTCGGCGGACATGAACACCCTGGTCGCCGTGGGCACCGGCGCGGCGTTCCTCGAATCCGCCCTGGCCACGCTGGCGCCCGGCTGGTTCCTGTCGCGCGGCGTGGCACCCGACGTCTACTACGAGGCGGTGGTGATCATCATCGCCCTCGTCCTCACCGGCAACGCCTTCGAGGCGCGGGCCAAGACGCGCACCTCGGCCGCCCTGCGCGCGCTGGTCGCCCTCCAGCCGAAGACGGCGCGGGTCCTGCGCGCCGAGGATGGAGCCGATCACGAGGTCGACGTGCCGGTCGAGACGGTGACGGCGGGCGACACGGTGATCGTCCGTCCGGGGGAGCGGATCCCGGTCGACGGCGAGGTGCTCGCGGGCGCCAGTGCGGTCGACGAGTCGATGCTGACGGGCGAGTCGATGCCGGTCGCCAAGCAGGCCGGCGACCGGGTGATCGGTGGCACGATCAACCGCACCGGCGCCTTCCGCTTCCGCGCCACCACGCTCGGCGCGGAGGGGGTGCTGGCGCGGATCGTCGAGCTGATGCGCGCCGCCCAGAGCTCGCGGGCGCCGATCCAGCGGCTGGCGGACCGCGTCAGCGCCGTCTTCGTGCCGGTGGTGATCGGGCTCGCCCTGGTCACCTTCGCGATCTGGTGCGTGGCGGACGGCTCGGCCGTGCGCGCCTTCGCGGCGGCGGTCGCCGTGCTGATCATCGCCTGCCCCTGCGCGATGGGGCTGGCGGTGCCGACGGCGGTGATGGTGGCGACCGGCCGCGGCGCCGAGCTCGGCATCCTGATCAAGGGGGGCGAGGCGCTCCAGCGGGCCGGCGACGTCACCACCGTGGTGCTCGACAAGACCGGCACGATCACCGAGGGGCGGCCGGCGGTGACGGAGCAGATCCCGGCGCCGGGATCGACCTGGAGCGCCGACCCGCTGCTGCGCCTGGTGGCCGCCCTCGAAGCCTCGTCGGAGCACCCGCTGGCGGACGCCGTCGTGCGCCGTGCCCGCGAGCGCGGCCTGGCCCTCCCGGCGGCGGCGGAGTTCCAGTCGATCACCGGCCGCGGCGTGGTCGGCGTGGTGGAGGGCTCTTTCCTCGCCGCCGGCAACGAGCGGCTGATGGCGGACTACGCCGTCGATCCCACGCCGCTGGCGGCCGACGCCGAACGGCTGGCGGGCGAGGGGAAGACGGCGGTCTATGTGGCCGTCGACGGCCGGCTGGCCGGGCTGCTCGCCGTGGCGGACCCGCTCAAGGGCACGGCTCGCGAGGCGGTGGCGCGGCTGAAGCGGATGGGGCTGGAGGTGGTGCTGCTCACCGGCGACCATCGCCGGACCGCCGAGGCGATCGCCCGCGAGGCCGGCATCGACCGCGTGGTGGCCGGCGTGCTCCCGGAGGGGAAGGTCGCGGAGATCCGGCGGCTCCAGGCGGCGGGGAAGGTGGTCGCGATGGTGGGCGACGGCGTCAACGATGCCCCGGCGCTGAGCGCCGCCGACCTCGGGATCGCCCTCGGCACCGGCGCGGACGTGGCCGTGGAGGCGAGCGACGTGACCTTGATGCGGGGAGATCCGCGCGGCGTCGCGACGGCGGTGGCCCTGTCGCGCCGCACCCTGCGGACGATGCGCCAGAACCTCTTCTGGGCCTTCATCTACAACGTGATCGGGATCCCGATCGCGGCGGGCGTGCTCTACCCCGCCTGCGGAATCCTGCTCTCCCCCATCCTGGCCAGCGCGGCGATGGCCTTCAGCTCGGTCAGCGTGGTGACCAACAGCCTGCGCCTGCGGCGGGCGCGCGTGGCGTAAAGGAGGATCGGATGGCACTGAAAACCGAGGAGACCGCGGACGTCGCCGGCTGTGGCTGCGGCGCCCATTCCGAGGGGGACCGCAAGGCGGCCGCCGTCGATCCCGGGATCAAGGAGCGCAACCTGAAGCGCCTGCGGCGGATCGAGGGGCAGGTGCGCGGCCTCCAGAAGATGGTCGAGGAAGACCGCTACTGTCCGGACGTTTTGATGCAGGTCTCGTCCGTCCAGGAGGCCCTGCGCTCGGTGGGCCGCGAGCTGATGCGCAATCATCTCAAGCACTGCGCCACCCTTGCCATCCGCTCCGGCGACGGCGCCGCCGCCGAGGCCACCTACGACGAGCTCATCGAGCTGATCTACAAGCACAGCCGGTGAGGGGAAGCCTCAGCTCCCAACGGGCGTCAGCAGCTCGGGCAGCTCCAGGTGGTCTTCGGCACACCCTGGCACGTGCAGTTGAAGATGGCCTCACATTTCACCGAAAAGCACTGCTTCACGCCCCCTTCAACCGAGCAGGTCGTGCCTTGCAGCTCGTTGCAGGGAATCGCCGGAAATGCCACGGCCTTTCCCTGAGTGGACAGCCAGGACGCGCAACCGAGGACTCCGACAAGAAACGCAAGACGAAGTGATCGCTTCATAGGTTCCTCCAAGGGTTCTCACCAAGATTTCTGGGTCGTCCGGACTGGACTGCTCTCAGCGACGTCGCAGCCACGCGCTATCATCGCACACCATGAAACCGCGCGAGGGGGCTGGGCAGGTGGTGATTCTCGGGGCCGGCGTCGCCGGCCTCTGCTGCGCGTTGCGGTTGCAGGAGCTGGGCATCCCCTGCCTGATCCTGGAGGCCGCCGACGCTCCAGGCGGGCGGGTGCGGACCGACAAGGTGGACGGCTTCCTCCTCGACCGGGGGTTCCAGGTGCTGCCCACGGCCTACCCCGAGGCGCGGCGGCTCCTCGACTACAAGGCGCTCCGGCTGGGGACCTTCGCGCCGGGCGCGCTGGTACGGGTGGCCGGGAAGCTCCACCGCGTCGCCGATCCCTTCCGCCAGCCGTGGGCCCTGCCGGCGACGCTACTGGCGCCGATCGGCAGCCTCGCGGACAAGCTGGCGATCGCCCGTCTGCGGCGCCACGTCCGGCAGGGGACGCTGGAGGAGCTCTGGGCGCGGCCGGAGACCTCGGCGCTCGAAGCCCTGCGAAGCTTCGGCTTCGGTCAGCGGATCATCCACTCGTTCTTCCGCCCTTTCCTCGGGGGCATCTTCCTCGAGACCGAGCTGGCCACCTCCAGCCGCATGCTGGAGTTCGTCTTCCGCATGTTCAGCGAGGGGGTAGCGGCCCTCCCCGCCGCCGGCATCGGCGCCATCCCCGAGCAGCTCGCCGGACGGCTCCCTCCCGGCACGCTACGGATGGGCGCGCGGGCGGAGCTGGTCGGCGAGGGACGGGTCGTGCTCCACCGGGGAGAGCGGGTGCCGGCGGCGGCCGTGGTGATCGCGGCCGAAGCGCCGGAGGCCGCCCGGCTCCTCCCCGAGCTCCACCCGCCCGGCTTCCACGACACCGCTTGCCTCTACTACGCTGCCCCGAAGGCGCCGATCCCGAACCTCCTGGTCCTCAACGGCGAGGGGAGCGGGCCGGTGGACAACCTCTGTGTGCCGAGCGCCGTCTCCCCCTCGTACGCGCCGGCCGGCCAAGCCCTCATCTCGGCGACCGTGGTGGGAGCGGCCGAGGCCGACGAGAAGGGGCTGGAGATCGAGGTCCGCCGGCATCTCACCTCCTGGTTCGGGGTCGCGGTGGCGGACTGGCGCCACCTGCGCACCTACCGCATCCCCATGGCCCTGCCGGCGCGCAAGAGCCTGGAGCCGGCGGCCCTCCCCGTGCGCCGCCGGCCCGGCCTCTATCTCTGCGGCGATCATCGCGAGACGCCGTCGCTGCAAGGCGCCATGATGTCCGGATGGCGGGCGGCGGAGGCGGTGGCGGAGGACTGGAAGAAGGAGTGAGGGCGCCCGTTCTCTCTTACTTCGCTGATCCCCGCCCCACGTACAGCACGTGCGCATGGGGATATCCCCCTCCGATCGCGGTCGCCTCGAATCCCGCGAAGCCGGCCCGCGCGAAGCGCTCGCCGATCTCGTCCCGCGTCTCGTAGCTGAAAGCCTCTCCCAGGGTCAGGCCGAGGAGGTCGGCGCCGCGCTCCTGGGCGCGGTTCCAGAGCGCCTTCGCGCGGTGGCCGGGGTCGATCTCCTTGAGCAGGAAGATGCCGCCCGGCGCCAGCCGCTGGCGCACCCTGCCGAGCAGGGGGTCCCAGGCGGGCTTCGGCAGGCGGTAGAGGACGTCGAGGATCGTTACCGCGTCAAACGTTCCGCGCACGGCCGGGTGGTAGCCGGCGACCGCCCGCAGCCGGGGGTGGCGGGGGATGAGGAAGACCTTGCGGACGTCGGGCTCGACGGCGACCACCTCGCGGGCTCCCGCGGCGAGGGCGAGATGTGCGAAGATTCCGTGCCCAGCTCCGAGATCCAGCAACCGGGCCCCTGGCGGAAGGCGATCGAGCACCCGCCGGAAGGGGCAAGAGACGAAGCGTCCCAGCACGTGTAGCCGGACGGCTATCGGTGCGCCGCCGTAGGCGCGCCTCACGTTGGCGAATGAGGAAGACACCCGGACTGCATACCGTTCCGCGATGACGCTGTCAACCGCAATCCCCGCCCGGCGGCTCGCCACGCCCGCCGCCCTCGCCGGTTTCGCCCTGGTGGCGCTGGTGCGCGCCCTTACGCTGCCACGCGGCCTCTGGGAGATGGACGAGGTTCTCTTCGTGCGCGCCGTCCAGCGGTTCGATCCGCTGCGCCATCATCCGCATCCGCCGGGGTACCCCGTCGTCGTCGGTCTGGGGAAGCTGCTCGACCTGGCCTTTCACGATCCGTTCGCCAGCCTGGTGACCTTGAGCCTGATCTCCTCGCTGGTCGGCTACTGGGCGCTGGTGGCGGCCTTCCGCCGGCTCGCCGGCGGCCCGGACGCCGAGCGGGTAGCGGTGGCCGGCGCGCTCCTCTTCCAGCTCTCGCCGGCGATGCTCGTCCAGGGGCCCCTGCCGATGTCCGATCCACCGGCCCTGATGTTCCTCGCCCTCGCTCTTGCCACCGGCGCCGCCCTGCGTGACGGCGGCGGGCGGGCGAGCGCCCTGGCGCTGGGCGGGTTCGCCTCGGCCGCCATCGGCTGCCGGCCGCAGCTCGCCCTGATCGTCCTCCCGGCGCTGGCGGTGGCGCTCGTCCAGTCTCCGGAATGGCGCCGGCGGGGCGAGGTGGTGGCCGCCTTCACGCTCGTCTCGCTCCTCTGGTTCGTCCCCCTGGTCGTCGCCACCGGCGGGCTCCACGGCCTGCTCGACTACCAGATGAAACAGGCGACCTACGTCGCCGGTCACGACGCTACCGCTTCGCGGGCCGGCGGCTCGCCACACCATCTCGTCCGGCGCTTCGTCACGCACCCCTGGGGACGCAAGGGAACGGCCTTTCCGGTGTTGGCGCTGGCCCTGGTGGGGATCGTCGATCTCGTCCGCCGCCGGCGGGGCGCCGCGCTCCCCCTGGCTCTCCTGGCCGGCGCGCAGCTCGCCGTCTGCCTGCTGATCATGGACCCCGAGGACGGCGTCCGCTACGCCCTCCCCGCCGTCCTCGGCGTCGCCTTCGCGGCGGCCGTGGGAGCCGACCTCCTGGCCCGGCTCGCCAGGGCGCCGTCGGCGGCCTGGATCGTCCCCCTGGTGGTGGCGATCGTGGGCTTAATCTACGCCGGTCCCCTGCTCGCGGTCCGCCGCCACACCCTTTCTCCGCCCGTCTCCGCGCTCCGCTGGGCGCGCCGGAACCTGCCGCCGCAGTCCGTGATCCTGATGGCGGACGACATGGCGCCCCACATCGACCACCTGATGCAGGGTTTCGACCTCGCCTGGGTGGAGCAGGATTTCCATCACGTCGCCCAGCGCCCCGGCGCGCCGGCCTGGCTCGTCGCCGAGGGGGAGAGCCGCTGGCCGGGAGCGGTCACCTTCCGCTGGCCCGACAGCGACGCGTACCACAAGCTGACCCGCGACCACTACCGCGTCGTCTCCCTGAGCCCGATTCCGCTCCATCACCGGTTCCAGAGCGTGCGCGGCGTTCACCGCTGGCAGCCGAGCCTGCTCGACGCTCGCTATCGCTGGCTGGAGGCCGACGCCGCGATCCGGATCTTCCCCCGCCGGGCGATCCGGAGGGTGGTCGTCCGGCTCGGGCTCGACCGCTCGGCGCCGATCGCCGCCAATACCGTCACCGTCTCGATCGCCGGCGCCGCCGACCGGACCGTGGAGATCGCGCGCGGGATTCTCCGCGACGTCGATTTTCCCCTGGCCACCAACCAGCCGACCGACATCGCCTTCCGGTCGGCCCGCTCGTTCCCCGCCGCCGACGGCGAGCCGCGGCCGCTCGCCGTGCAGCTCCTGGCCGTGGAGAGGGTCCACTGACATGCGAACCGCTGACATGCGAGACCCGCGATCCAACCCGTCCCTGTCGCTAGTGATCCCGATGTTCAACGAGGAGGAGAGCATCGGGCACGCGCTCGCCTGCGCGATCGACGCCCTCAACCGCCACTGCGGCGAGGACTGGGAGATCGTGGTGGTGGACGACGCCTCCGAGGACCGCTCGGCCGCGATCGTCGAGCGGGAGATAGAGGCCGAGCCCCGCATCCGCCTGCTGCGCCACCCGGTGAACCGCCGGCTCGGGGCGACGCTCAAGACCGGCTTCGCCGCCGTCCGCAAGGACGTCGTCCTCTACATGGACGCCGACCTCCCCTTCGATCCGGAGGCGATCGGCCCCGCCCTGCAGGCATGCGGGTGGCGCGGGCCGACCTGATCGCCGGCTACCGCCTGGACCGCACCGGCGAGGGATTCCGCCGCGCCGTCTATTCCTATTGCTACAACACGCTGATCGGCCTCCTCTTCGGCTGGCCGCACCGGGACATCAACTTCTCCTTCAAGCTGATCCGCCGCGAGGTGCTGGCGGCGATCGAGCTGAAGTCCGAGGGCTCGCTGATCGACGCCGAGCTGATCGTCAAGGCGAAGAACCTGGGCTTCGTCATCCAGCAACTCGGCCTCGACTACTTCCCCCGCACCCGCGGCATCTCGACGCTGTCGTCCCCCGCCGTCATCCTCAAGATCGTCCGCGAGCTGGTGACCCTCTATCCCGAGATGCGCCACCCGCGCCGGCGCGGCGAGACCGCTCCGGTCGGCGAAACCGCCCTTCCCGAGCCGGTCGAGCTCCCCACGCCGGGCCGTTGAGACATCTCGTCGTCACGGCCGACGACGTCGGCCTCCACCCCGGCCTCACCCTGGGAGCCCTGAAGGCCCACGACGAGGGGATCGTCACCGCCTGCAGCGTCGTCGCCACCGGCAACGCCCTGGACGACGCCATCGATCGCCTGCGGGACCGCCCGCGGCTCGACGCCGGCGTCCACCTCACCTTCGTCGGCGAGCGCCCGCTTTCGCCGCCCGCGCGGGTGCCGTCCCTCGTCGGCGCGGACGGCGCCTTCCACCCGGGATTCCGCGTCTTCACGATCCGCTACCTGATGGGGCGGATCGACCTGGGAGAGATCGAGGAGGAGATGCGCCGCCAGATCGAGCGCCTCCTCGCCGCCGGCATCCCCCTCGTCCACGCCAACAGTCACCAGCACCTGCACGTCCTGCCGCGGATCTTCGACCTCGTCCTCCGTCTCGCCGCGGACTACCGCATCCCCTGGGTCCGCGTCCCGCGCGATCCCGCGTCCGCCCTCTCCTCGCGCGCCGTCGAGATCGGGATCCTGAACCGGATCGGCCGCTCCGCGCGGAGGCGGCTGGAGACGAGCGAGATCCGCGCCACGGACCGCACCGTCGGCATCCTGGACGCCGGACGGCTCACCGCCGGGCGGCTCGTCCGCATCCTGGACGATGTCGAGGGAACGACCGAGCTGGTCTGCCATCCGGGGATCGACGATGCGGCCCTCGCGGCAGCCTATGGCTGGGGATATGGGTGGGAACGGGAGACGGCGGCGCTGTGCCATGCGGAGGTGAAGCGGATGCTCGCGGATCGGGGGATCGAGGTCGGCGGATTTCCGGGGCCGCCCTAGCCCGGGAGGTCGCCCATGGCCCTCTACTCGTACCGCAGCGCCTCGATCGGGTCCTTCCGCGCCGCCTGGACCGCGGGCCAGATCCCGGCGGCCAGGCCCACGGTCGTCGAGACGCCGAAGCCGAGGAGGACCGACCAGAGGGGGGCGGCGGCCTGGAAGTCGAAGGCGAGGCGTGCGATCAGCGCCGATCCCAGGCCGAGGGCGATGCCGATCGCGCCGCCGACGCCGGTCAGCGTCACCGCCTCGGCGAGGAACTGCACGGCGATGTCCCGCCGGGTGGCGCCGAGGGCCTTGCGCAGGCCGATCTCGCGCGTCCGCTGGGTGACGTTGACCAGCATGATGTTCATCACCCCGACGCCGCCGACCACCAGCGCGATGCCGGCGATCAGGACCATCACCGCCGCCACCCCGCCCGTGATCTGGCGGAAATTCTCCAGCATCCCCTGGCTGGTGAAGATCGCGAAGTCGTTCGCCTGATTGGGGCGCAGCTTGCGGTGGGCGCGCAGGATCGCCGTCTCCTGGTCGATCAGCGCGTCGTAGTCCCCGGTCCGGCGCGGCACGGTCGCGATGTGCAGGGTGTCGCGGCCGCCGTCGCGGATCTGCGGGTACTGCTCGTCGAAGGTGGAAAGCGGGATGATCAGCAGGTTGTCGCTGCTGCCACCGAGGAACGCGCCCTTCTTCTCCAGCACCCCGATGACCTGGAAGGCGCGGCCGTCGATGGTAATCGCGCGGCCGATCGGGTCCTGATGGAGGAAGAGCGCGTCGGCGACGTCGGTGCCGAGCACCGCCACCCGCGAGGCATGGCGGAGATCGGCGTCGATCAGGAAACGGCCGTCCTGGACGTAGCCGTTGTTGCACACCGCGTAGGTCGGCGTCGCCCCCACGATGGTCGGGCTGTTGGCGATCTCCCGGCGGGTGCGCACCTCGACCGGACGGCCGTAATAGCGCTCCGGCGACACCCCGCCGGCCAGCGTCGCCAGCCGCTGGAGGGCCGCCGCGTCGTCCAGCGTCAGGTCGTGCCGGTTGCGCTGGTCCTCGGGCACCTCGCCGCCGCCGCCGCCGAACCGGGGCTCGTACTTCTGGAACTGCACCAGCTGGGTGCCGAAGCGCGAGAACGCCTGCGTCACCGAACGGTCGAAGCCGGTGACGAAGGAGACCATCATGATCACCGTCGCCACCCCGGCGACCACCCCGAGCAGCGTCAGGAAGGTCCGCAGCTTCTGCGCCCGCATCGCCACCAGGGCGAAGCGGACGTTCTCGGTCCAGGAGAGGCGCAGGCGGGAGACCGGGCGCGGCATCATCCTCATTCTGTTGGCCTCATTCCGTTGGCCTCATTCCGCCCGCAACGCATCGATCGGCAGCAGCCGGGACGCCAGAACGGCCGGCCAGTAGCCGGCGGCGATCCCGACGGCCACCGACAGCCCGAGGCCCAGGGCCGCGATTCCCGGCGTCAGATTCGCCGGGAAGTGCGCCAGGCGATCGACCGCCAGCGAGACCAGCCCGCCGAGCAGGACGCCCACCGCGCCGCCGGCCAGCGAGAGGAGCGCCGCCTCGAGCAGGAACTGTCGGCGGACGTCCCGCTGGCGCGCCCCGAGCGCCCGCCGCAGGCCGATCTCCTGGGTGCGCTCGGCGACCGCCACCAGCATGATGTTCATGATCACGATCCCTCCCACCCCCAGCGACACCGAGGCGATCAGCAGGGTGAGCAGGAAGGCGGCGGACGAGATCTGGCGCCAGATGTCCTGCAGGCTCTCGGCGGTGACGACGCCGAACGGATCGGGAGCGCGGAAATCGGTGTGGCGGATCGCCCGCATCACCGCGCGCACCTCGTCGACCGAGTCGTCCACTCCCTCGACGCCGCCGCGGGCCTGGACCAGGAAGTCGATCGTGGCGCGGCTGCCGAACCCCTTGCGGAAGGTCTCGATCGGCAGGTAGATCACGTTGTCGCGGCTCTGCCCGAGCATGTTCCCCTGCTGCGTCAGCAGGCCGATGACGCGGAAGGGGGCGCCGTTGACCAGGATCGTGCGGCCGAGCGGATCGAGCTGCGGGAAGAGCTCGGCCTTGACGTCCCAGCCGATCACCGCCACCGCCTGCGCGGTCCGCGCCTCGCTGTCGAGGAAGAAGCGGCCGGACGCCAGGTCGAGGCCCATCAGGGAGCCGAAGTTGGCGGTGGTGCCGTAGAGGGCGATGTCGGGGAGCCGGTGGTCGCGGAACTTCGCCGCGCCGGTGCCGCGCACCTGGGCGCCGATGCGCTCGGCCTTTCTCAGCTCGCCGCTGAGCCGCTGGAAGTCGTCCCAGTCGAGGTTGGGGCGCTTCAGGGCGTCGAGCAGCTCCTGGCGGCTGCGGATGACGCCGAAGCGGCTGACCACGAAGACGTCCGGCGCCAGGCCGAACAGCTTGTCGCGCACGAACAGGTTGAGCCCCGAGATCACCGAGATCACCCCCACCAGCGTCGCCACGCCGATGACGATGCCGAGCAGGGTGAGGAAGCTGCGCAGGGCGTGGGTCCGGATCGCCCGCAGCGCTTCGCGGAGCAGCTCCGAGAGCGCCATCAGGACTTGGGGTCGCGCCCCTCCCCCTTCTTCGGCTCCTCGAGCTTGACCGCGTCGCCCGGATTGAGCTCGCGCAGCGCCTTGAACGGACCGGTGATCACCGTCTCGCCCCCCTTCAGGCCGCCAGTGATCTCGATCGACAGGTCGCCCACGAGGCCGGTCTGGACCGGCTGGAAGCGGGCCTTGTCGTCCACCCGCAGATAGACCCCCTCCTGCTCGCGCGGCGCCCGGAGGTCGACCCGCTCGCCCGGCTTGCGCGGGACGTCGCGCACCGCCAGCGCCTGGAGCGGCACCGCCAGCGCGTTGCCGCGGAAGCCGGTCAGGATGTCGGCGCGCGCCGAGAGCCCCGGCTTGATGCCGAAGGGCGGATCGACCACCCGGACCTTGACCTTGAACTTGATCGCCGCGTTGGCGTCGGCGGCCAGCGGGCTGCTCCCGACCTCGGTGACCACCCCGCGGAAGGTCTGGTTCGGGTAGGCATCCATCCGAACCTCCGCCTCCTGGCCGAGCCTGACGCTGGGGATCGAGGTCTCGTCCACCTCCAACTCGGCCTCGACCACCGACATGTCCGAGATCGTCAGCAGCACCGTCCCCGGGCTGTTCTGGACGCCGATCACCGCCACCTCTCCCTCCTCCACCCGGCGGGCGGTGACGATGCCGTCCATCGGCGAGTGGATCGTCGTCTTCGCCAGGGTGTCGCGCGCGCCCACCAGCGAGGCGGCTGCCTGATCGACGCGCCGCTGCGCGGCGTGCACCGCCGCCTCGGAAGTCATCACCGCCGTCCGGAAGTGGTCGACGTCGGCGGCAGGGATGATGCCGGCGCGGAAGTTGCTCTCGCCGCGCGTCAGGTCGGAGCGCGCCTGGTTGAGCGCCGCCTGGGCGGACGCCAGGTCGCCGCGCAGCGCCTCCATCGAGTACTCGTTGCTGCGAGCCAGGGCCCGCGGGTTGATCTCGTCGATCTGGAGCAGGAACTGCCCCTTCTTCACCCGGTCCCCCTCCTCCACCGCCAGATGGGTGATCTGGCCCGGGATCGTCGCCGAGATGTCGACCTTCTTCTGCGCCTGAATGTTGCCATTGGCGCTGACCTTCGCCTGCAGATTCTCGCGCCCCACCTGGGCGGTCTGCACCTCGACCGGCTTGGGGCCCCGCTTCCACCAGGCATAGCCGCCGGCCGCCGCGAGCAGCGCGGCGGCGAGAAGAAACCAGAGGACCTTACGCTTCACGGAATTCTCACTCCCGGGACGCCATCTGCAATACGCGGGCGAGCCCTGGAAGTTACCACAGGGCGCTTTTTGGTCCGTCGCGCCCTTTTCGGGCCCGGCGGGACCGCGAGCGGTCCAGGAGGTCCCGGAACGGGGATCGTCGCGTCCACGCGAGGTCTCACCGGTCCCGGAACCGGGATCGCCGGACCCGCTCCTGGTCCCCGCCGGACCAGGCCCGGGACCCGTCCCGACCCGACGAGGTCCCGCAGGTCCCGGAACGGGGACCGTCGGACCCAGGAGCGGGGGCTGTGGGCCCAGGCGTGGGCCCGACGCCTTCCGGGGGTGATCCCGCCGCCTCGCGCCTCGGTTCCGGCTCCGACCCTCAGGGTCCGATCGGCCTCGGCGCCGGTGGAAAGGCGCCTCCCGCGGGCCCATCCGTCCCGCTCGAGGGCCGAAGCCGCGAAGGCCGGGGCGGCGAGCGCAGATCTGCGGAATGAACCGTTCCGATCCTGCCAGGAACCCATTTAGTGAAGTTCAATGGGAGCATACATCAAATAAATGGATAACAACAAACTGACCGTTAACGATGGAAACACGGCAATGGCGTCGCGTTTCCTGCTAGGAGGATGCCGATGATGCGTAATTCTTGGGTTCGAGCTCTCTGTGCGTTGACCGCCTGGTGCCTGCTGGTGCCCGCCTTGGGCTTCGCCCAGACGAGCCCCGGTTCGCCGGTCGAGGCCAAGGCCGCCGTGCAGGCCGCTCCGGCCGGGATCCCCGCGCCGGCCGTGAAATCCCAGAGCCTTCCGGCCGGCGCGCAGGCCCTCTCATCGGAGCGCCAACCCGCGTTCCGGCTGGTGACCCAATGCTCGAGCTTCGTTTGCGGCGGGAACTTCCGTACCGACTGCACCGCGGTCTGTGGCGACTTCGCGGTCTGCTTCTTCCCGCCTCATCAAGGGCAGTCGCCAGCGATGGGACACTGCATTCTCGAGTAACCAGAGACGTCGAGGGGCGCGCTCCAGGCGCGCCCCTGCCCTCTCCGATCCTGCCCCCCAGAGTCGGTCTACAACTACTTTCTGCCCCACGCAGGCATCGCGTGAATTGTAGTATAACTTATAATAAGTGATAGGCCCAGGAAACGAGATCGTCCGACGAATGTAGGAGAATCTACGATGAGAACGACTAGGTTGGCGTTGATCACGACCTGCATCTTGGCTCTGAATACAAAGTCCGCAATGTCCCTTCCCATACCGGTCATCGACAGTGGCCAGAACACGCTCGGCGCGCTGACGACCGGAGTGGCGTCGCCGTTGTCGCCGCTCGCGGCACCTGTCAGCGGACAGCCTCTCTTCGCAGCCCGGAGGGACGGACAGATGCCGGTTGGAATCGACGTCGAAACCGCATTCAACGGCGGAATCCCGGCAGGGGGAACAAACGACGATCTTGCCACTTTGATCAGAAACGCCAACCTTGACTTCGCGCGGATGCCGGCCATGTGGTACGAAATCGAGCCGAGCCCGGACCACTATTCTTTTGCGCGCTTCGACGCGCTCTACGCGTCCTTGGTCAATCAGGGGATCAGGCCCGTTATTCAGCTGTTTACGAGCCCGTCGTGGGCAATCGGCTACACTCAGAAGGTGCTGGGCATCGAGCAAAAGGATAACGGCTGTAGCGGAGCTTTCTGTCTGGAGCCTCCGGCTCCGGCTAACTACGACCGCTGGGGCCGGTTCGCCGCGCAGATCGCGAAGCGTTATCCGCTTGCTGCCGCGATCGAGGTGTGGAACGAGCCAAACCTCTGGGGTTTCTGGCATGCCTGGAACGTTGACCCTGCCGCATATACGGGGTTGCTGGGAGCCGCCTACGATGGCATCAAGAACCCGACGACCGGAAACCCGAGCATGCGGGTCCTCGGCGGGGCGATCAACAATCTCCCCTCGTGGCAACATCCCGACCCGTCGTGGGAATGCACCTCTGGCGGGAACCTGTTTCAGGTCAACGATTGCCACAGCAGCAGCCGCTGGGACATCTCGATCGGTGACTTCCTCGATGGAATGTTGAATGCCGGAGCGGCGGCAAAAATGGACGGGCTGTCCTTCCACGGGTATCCCGGCAATGCGACCTATGACGACTTCTCGGGTACGGCCGCTGTGGGCGTCTGGTATGTGGGCGCGTACCCGACCGTCGAGAAGGTGCTCGCCAATCACGGCCTCTCTGGAATGAGGCTCGTGAACTCGGAGGTCGGGGTGCCGACGCCCGCCTTCACGCCTGCCCAGCAGGACACGATGACCGAATATGTATACGGTGCCATGTCGGCCGGTGTCTCAACTCCGAACGGCACCGCGGTCACCGACGCTGCGCTGTTCTATGCCACGTTCGACGCGGTCAACTCGCCGTTCGGATGGATGGACTCATCGAAGCTCCCGGCTCCGAACGCCGCGTACTACCGCCCGCGGCCGGTCTACTGCGGAATGAGCGTTGTTCTGAACGCGGTACCCACACCGCCGGGCTGCTGACGAGCAGCAAGGTGCGTCGGAACGCACTTGCCGATCCCGAGGTGCCCCCCGGGGCGTCCCCAGATCGGCGGCATCGTTCCGGTTCTTCGTCTTACGCCCCGTCCTCCACCACCTTCTGCCCCACGCAGGCATCCGTCCTCGGATCGCAGCCACACCCGGCGGCGGCGCACTGCTGGTATCCCCCCTCGGTCAGGCACGAGACGGCCGGGCAGGCGGGTACGGGAACGGGTACGGCCTTGGCCACGCAGGCGTCCGTGCGCGGGTCGCAGCCGCAGCCGGCGGCGACGCACTGGTTGTAGCCGGTCTGGGTGAGACAGGAGACGGCCGGGCAGGCAGGCGTGCCGATTCCGGTCGAGGCGGGCGCGAGGCCCACGGAGAGCCCCCAAGTCAGCAGGAGCAGGAAGGACAGACGGACGAGCGGGCGACGATTCATCGGGGACCTCCTTCGTTAGGGGTTGGGACCGCCGGCGACGCGTAACCGCCAAAGGCGGGGGCGTGAAGCCCCCCGCCCTTTTGGAGAATCGATCGGATCGACCGCGGATCAGGCGGCGGCGAACCGCTCGGCGCGCAGGCTGGTCAGGTAGTCGTACTGCGTCGGCAGCGTCGCCACCAGACGCGAGGTCTTCTCGCGCAGGACGCGGAAGGCGTTGAGCGCGTTGGCGCTGTCCATGTGGTCGAGGGCCGGCAGGCTGCGCTGGGGCTTGTAGTTCAGGCCGAGCAGCATCGTCGAGTACGAGTAGGCCTCGAAGCCGTGATAGGTGGGGTTGATGTTCTTGGCGTTCGGCAGCCGGTGCTTCCAGATGTCGAGGCGCTCCCGCAGATCCTCCGAGACCGGGACCTCCTTGACCGCCCGCCAGAACTCCGTGTCGGTCCGCTCGGTGGTGCAGTAGTGGAGGGTCAGGAAGTCGCGGACGCCGTCGATCCCCTCGGCGATCACCTTGTTGTAGCTGCGGACCATCTCCTCGTCGATCGAATTGCCCGGCAGGTGGCTGACCAGCTCTTCGATGCCGTGCTGGATGAAGAAGATGCCGGTCGACTCGAGGGGCTCGACGAAGCCGCTCGACAGGCCGATCGCGACGCAGTTCTTCACCCACGAGTTGCGCGTCCGGCCGACCCGGATCTTGATGTGGTTGGCGCGCAGCCCCTCGGACGCCGGTCCGACGTGGGCGCGGAACTCGGCCTCGGCGTCCTCCTTCGAGGTGAACGCGCTCGAATAGACGTAGCCGGTACCGACGCGGCCGTAGAGCGGGATGTTCCAGCTCCAGCCGTACTTCATGGCGGTGGCCGTGGTGTAGGGGTTGATGCCGTCGGTCTCGATGTCGGAGGGGACCTGGAGGGCGATGGCGCTGTCGCAGAGCAGGGAATCCGAGAAGGAGATGAAGGGCTCCTTGAGCGCCTGGTTGATCAGCAGCCCTCGGAAGCCGGTACAGTCGACGAACAGGTCGCCGTGGATCGCGCCGTGCCCCTGCGTAACGATGTGATCGATGCTGCCGTCCTCGGCCAGCTGGACGTCGTTGACCTCGTCGATCACCTGCTTGACGCCGCGGCGCATCGCGTAGGCCTTGAGGAAGTCGGCGAGCAGGCTGGCGTCGAACTGGTACGCGTAGGGGTATTGGACCTTGTGGTCGGAGAGGAAGCTGTTCTTGGGCCGCCGGCCGCCGGCGAAGTAGTCCTGCACCTTGTCGTCGAAGACGCGGCCGTCGAAGAAGCGGGGCGACAGCTTGCGGTCGCAGATCTCCGGGATGGTGAAGCAGGCGCGGTCGAAGGGCTCGTCATTCTGGCGGAGCTTGAGCCACCACTCGGCCATGTTGTAGCCGTCGACCGTCTCGTAACGCTGGAACGGATGGTAGAAGTACGCGCCGTCGGTGCGCCAGTTCTCGAACTTGATGGCCAGCTTGTAGGTGGCGTTGCAGCTCGGCATCCAGTCCTGCTCTTCGAGACCGAGGAAGTCGAAGAAGAGCTTGATCGTGCTAAAGGTCGCCTCGCCGACGCCGATGGTCCGGATGGTGGCCGACTCCACCAGCGTGACGTTGACGCTCGGGGCCGCCTTCTTCAGATAGGCCGCCGTCATCCAACCCGCGGTACCACCACCGACGATAGTGACACTCTTCGCCATGACCGTATCCCCCCAAAAAAGTACAACACCATTTAAGATGAGGAGAGCAACTTTCGAGGTCGCTTCCCTCGTACTCCATGACTTCAGTCCTAGAGTGTGGACGGCTGACACAAACGGGACAGTCCGGTGAAACTTTTTTGTGGGACGTTGGTGAAATCTCCCAGAAGATGGTCCAAAACCCCTTTTGCAGTTGGGTTTGCCGGTATATGGCTATATTGAAGCTCATTCATAAGCGGTAGGGAGGAAGAGGCGGGAAGGGCCCCGGGGACGGCCGCGCGGACCGCCCCCGGCACGGACGTGGATCGGACCCAAACCTGTGAGAGTAAGATGCTTACAGGCGTCTCGTTGGCGATGCTGTCGCTCACCGGACAGCGCGATTCGACCTCGCCCCGCGGCTTTTCCAGCGGGCCAGGAGTGGCACCTGTGCCGACGTTTATTGTCACCCTTACCGACGGATAACCGGCACGTACAAACCCCTCACCCGCAGCTCCCCCCAACGGATATGATCCGGTGCCTGCAACTTCCATCGTCCGCAAGGAGGATCAAATGTCCGAAGACAATGCCCAAGACCATCCCCACGGTAATCCCCACGATAAGACCCGCGGCCGTTTCGTCTGGTTCGATCTGGCGTCCCCCGACCTCGAGGCCGCCAAGTCCTTCTACCCCGCCGTGGTGGGCTGGGGAACGCAGGTGTTCGAAGCCCCCGGGATGGCCTACACGATGTGGACGGCCGGCGAGAGGCCGATCGGCGGCAACCTGGAGATGACCGCCCAGGCCGCCGCCGGCCTCGATCGTCCGCACTGGCTGGCCTACATCGGCGTCCCCGCGGTCGACGCCACGGTGGCCCGCGCCCAGGAGCTGGGGGCGAAGGCCGTGATGCCGCCCACGGACATCCCCTCCGTCGGCCGCTTCGCGGTGATCGCCGATCCGCAGGGCGCCCTCACTGCCCCCTTCACACCCGCCCCCGGCGGTATGAGTCCGCCCGAGGGGCCGCCGCCAATGGGCGACTTCTCCTGGCACGAGCTCGCCACCAGCGACTCCCAGGCCGCCTTCGCCTTCTATTCCGAGCTCTATGGGTGGGTGAAGGTCTCGGAGTTCGACATGGGGCCCGATCTCGGCATCTATCAATTGTTTGGACGCGGCGGCGCGCCCCTCGGCGGCATGTACACCAAGACCGCCGATCTGCCCGGCCCTCCCGCCTGGCTCCCCTACGCCCGCGTGGCGGACATCAACGCCGCGACCGAAGCCGTGCGCCAGCACGGCGGCCAGATCCAGCACGGCCCGGTGGAGGTGCCGACCGGCGACTGGGTCGTGATGATCCTCGACAACCAGGGAACGCCCTTCGCGATGCACCAGGTGAAGGGGGAGTAGAAGAAGACCCGAGATTGAGGCGTTCCAGGGCTCGTTGCCCGCTGGGGCGGCTCTGGACCCGGCGCCTCAGTCCTTCGCCCCCTACCCTCCCGCCCGCTGCGCCTTGACGGTGGCGCCGTTGGACTCGAAAGTGAGCCCGGGAGCGGCGCCGCCGGTGCCGTCGCAGGTCATGCGGACGATCACCTCGGTGCCGACCTCATAGGTCACGAAGCGGGAGGGGCCCTCGGGGAGGAAGAAGCTCGGCCACATGCTGGTCCCCATCGCCAGATGGTCGGCGGTGGGGCCGGCCCAGACCACGTCGAGGATCCGCTCCCCCTTCTTGAAGGTGAGGATCACGTGAGTGACGACCTGGCCGCCGAGGCTGCGGGTGCCGATCATCTTGCTGCCGGTCCAGGGTCCGAGCTTGGCCTCCAGCGCGACGAGGGTCTTGTGCCAGCGGTTCGACTCCTCGTCGTGGTCGACGAGGATGTTGCTGAGGGGCTTCAGATTGCCGCGCTGCGCCAGGCCCAGCACGCGGATGACCTGCGCCTCGCGCTGTTCGAAGCGCCGCAGGCGCTCGCCTCCCGGCTTGCCGCCGATGACTTCCAGCCCCTCGCCGGTCTGCGGGGTGACGGCCAGGCGGTTCTTTTCGGCGGCGACCTCCAGCCGGCCGCCGGACGGCAGCTGGTAGACGCCGGCGCAGCGCTTGAGATCCGCCTCGCTCGCCGCCACCACCGGCGGCGGCTCCACGAAGGGCTTGCCGATGAGGCTCTCCTCGAGGTGGTTGCCGATCGCGATCGACGAGTAGCCGTCGACGTTGGAGACGATGGCGATCATCGAGTTGTCGTCCGGGAAGCGGCGGAAGTCGGACTGGTAGGCCGAGTTCCCCCCGACGTGCGAGAGCTTGCGGTGGTTGTTCGGGGTCTCGGAGAACGACCAGCCGTAGGCGTACTGCGGGAACACCCCCTTCTGCTCGCGGACATACCCTTGCTGGTACTTCAGGATCTCGGCCGCCGAGAGCACCGCGGTGCCCCGCAGGGCCTGGTCCCAGCGGTAGAGGTCGCCGGTCGTGGTGAGGATGCCGCCGTTCCCCCGCAGGCCCCACCAGGGGCCGTCGGGCGCCCGCGGATGGTCGATCGAGGTCCCCCAGTCGCCGTCGCCCGTGTAGCCGTGCGAGAGGCGCGGGCGGTCCTGGGCGGTCGGGGTGAAGCCGGTGTGCGGCATGTTGGCCGGCACGAAGAGCTCGGTGTGTAGCACGTCGCCGAACGACTTGCCCGACACCTTCTCCACCACCGCCGCCAGCAGGCTGTAGCCGGCGTTCGAATAGAGGAACTTGGCGCCGGGCTGGTGCTCGAGCGGCGTGGCGAAGATCCGCTTCAGGAAGGCCGCGCGGTCGATCACCTCGTCTTCCGGGCCGATGGTCTCGGGGAAGCCCGCGGTGTGGGTGAGCAGCTGGTGCAGGGTGATCCCCGCCTTGTCGGGAGGAGCCTGGGGGAAGAACTTGGAGAGCTTGTCCTCCACCTTCAGCTTGCCCTGCATCTCCATGCGGAGCACCGCCGCCGCGGTGAACTGCTTGCTGATGGAGGCGATATCGAACAGGGTGTCGGCGGTGAACGGGAGGTTGTGGGCGCGATCGGCGATGCCGTAGCCCTCGTTGAGCACCACGTCGCCGTGCTGGACCACGATCGCCGCGCCCGAGAAGCCGTAGCCTTCGAGGGCCTTCAGGAAGCGGTCGAGAGAGGCGCCGAGGGGACCTTTGACCTCCCCGCGCGCAGGCGCGCCGAGGAGGATCGCGGGGAGCAGGGTGAGCAGCAGAAGGGACCGGGGATGGAGGCGGAAAGATCGTTCCATGAGGTGGCCGAGTATATCGAAACCGGCCAGGCACTCCTGGCATAATTCCTTCCATGAGCCAGAACCGCATGTCCCGCCGCGCCGTCCAGGTCGTGGCGGAGAACCGCATCCGGGAAGCCATCGACGAGGGGCAGTTCGACGACCTGCCGGGGCTTGGGGCTCCGATCGCGGACATCGACGAGCCCTACGACCCCGACTGGTGGGTCAAGAAATGGATCCGGAGGGAGGGGATGAGCCGGACCCTGGCCGAGAGGTTCGGCAAGGACTTCTGGGCGCGGAAGTGAAGGCCGGCCTCCACGGTTGGTGGCCTGCGACCTCACCCTCGGTCCCTCTCCTAAAGGAGAGGGAGGGCCCAACGGGGGCAGCCTCGCAGTCGTCCCCCTTCTCCTCTAGGAGCCTGCGCGGCAGGAATCGTGGTCATGCGTTAAAATAGCCGCATGGCCACGACCTTTCGTCGCTACGTTCCGGAACAGTCTCTGCTCCTGCCGCCCTCTCCCCGGGATTGGCTCCCCGACGGCCACTTGGCGTACTTTTTGTCGGACACCGTCGACGCGCTGGACCTGAAGGCCTTCTATGATCCGTATGAGGGGGATGGCCGTCGCAATAGCCCGTACGATCCGCGGATGATGGTCAAGCTCCTGCTCTATGGCTACGCCACGGGGGTCTTCTCCTCGCGCAAGATCGCCAAAAAGCTTCACGAGGATGTGGCGTTTCGTGTCCTGGCCGGAGAGAATTTCCCGGCGCATCGGACCCTCGCGGAGTTTCGCCAGCGCCATCTGCCTGCATTCCAATCGCTGTTCGTGCAGGTGCTGGAGGTCGCGCGCGAGGCCGGCTTGCTGCGCATGGGGACGGTAGCGGTGGATGGCACGAAGGTGAAAGCGTCGGCGAGCAAGCGCAAGGCGATGAGCTACGGTCGGATGACCCAGGATCAAGAGCGGCTGCAGTCAGAAATCGCGGAGTTGACGTCGCGAGCGGCCCAGGTGGACGCCGAGGAAGATGCTCAATACGGGGCGGACAATACGGGTGACGAGCTTCCCGAGGAGTTGCGGCGGCGCGAGCAGCGTCTGGGCAAGATCCAGGAAGCCATCGAGCGGCTACGGTCGCGTCAAGCTGTGGAGGATCGAGCCGCGGGTCGCAAGGAGGCACCGTCTGGTGCGCAGGAGGCAACGAAGAGACGGGAGTTCGGCGAGCCGCCGGAGAAAAAGCAGGACAATTTCACGGATCCCGAAAGCCGGATCATGAAGACTTCGTCGGGGTTCGAGCAGTGCTACAACGGCCAGTTGGCGGTGGACAGCGAGTCGCGGCTGATTCTTGCGGCCAAGGTCACGCAAAGTGGCGCCGACCATGATGAGTTGCTGCCGGTTCTGGAAGAGGTTCGGTCCAACGTCGGTGAGTTTCCGCAGGCGGTGTTAGCGGATGCGGGGTACCGCTCGGAAGAGAATCTCCAGGGTCTAGAGGCTTGCGCGATCGATGCGTATGTAGCGCTGGGGCGGGAGGGCAAGACGTCGATGGTGAAGAATGAAGAGAAGTATCCCGCGACTCAGCGCATGAAACAGAAGTTGGAGACCGCCGAGGGACGCAAGCGCTACTCCAAGCGCAAGAGCATCGTGGAACCGGTTAACGGTTGGATCAAGTCTGTGCTCGGCTTCCGGCAGTTCAGTCTAAGGGGGCTCCAGAAGGTGTCCGGGGAATGGACGTTGGTCTGTCTCTCGCTGAATTTACGCCAAATGAGCCCACTGTTGGAGTGGACTTGATGGGAGCAACCCCGGTCAGTGCCTACCTCCGCCGAGTTTTGCTCCCCTCTCAACGACCCGTGACCACGACGCTGCGGACCGACAAAAATCTCT
>DATBAW010000187.1:0-5519 GCA_036271335.1 Thermoanaerobaculia bacterium | reverse complement strand
CCGGTCCGAGCAACGGCTCGCGGTTCAGGGTGGCCCACACTGCATGATAGAAAAGCTGCCAGTACGGCAAAATCGTCTCCCCAAAGCCATGCAGACATTCTATCCGATGTTTTTTCTTCGGGAGCCGGGTTCACCCGGCTTTTCGGTTCCAGCGTAGCCCGGGCATTTATGCCCGGGCGGGACGGATCCCATTCGCGGGAAACGTGACGAACGCCATCGAGCTCCGGCGCGCTCTTCTGACGGCCACCAGGGGCCCATGCCGCCCTAGTGACAGGACGATCCGCAGATGCAGGTCTGAGGGAGCCCCTGGGCCTTCGGACACGGGACGCTGGAGGAGCAGCTCGCGCAGGTGAAGGTGCAGCTCCCGACTTCCCCAACCTTGCAAAAATGGGGCGCCGCCACGGAAACCTGCGGCCTCAAGAAGCAAAGCATGAGGAAGGCGGCGAGAGTCAGACTCCTGACGAGATGGCGCATGAGGGCCTCCTTGAAGTGGAGGGCCGGAGGATCCGGCCCCTCTACTCAAGAAGGTGCGCGAAACCAGCTTTCTGGTTCTCTTCCTCGCCGGGCAGGACCGCCGCCAGGGCCTCCAGCAGGGCTGGAGACCTCTCGGGGATCGCCTCGACGAGCGGGCGGATCTCGCGCTCGACCAGCGCCCGGTCGGGGATCGCGGCCTCGTCCGCCCGCGGCGCCCAGTCCACCGGGGGGAGCAGGCCGATATAGGCGGGAGGCTCCGCGACCTCATCGGTCCGGCCGATGAGATCGAGCCGGCAGGGCAGGGGGGGCGGCGAGCCGAAGGCGGCGCGGGCGGCCAGGAGGCGGGAAATCCCGGCGCTCAGGAGATCCGCCGCTCTCTCGGGCGGACCCGTCTCCAACGCGGCCTTGAGCTGCTGCCGCAGCGACTCCTCGACGCGCACGACCTGCCAGATCCGCCATCCGCCCCAGCCGGTCTCCGCCAGCGCGATGCAGCGGTGGGGCGACAGGCGCTCGAAGCCCCCCGAGTGCCGCTGCGCCCAGCGCAGCAGCTCCTCCTTGGCGTCGTCCAGCTGGGCGAATTCGTGCCGCGACCCCGAATGGAAGTACCAATCTCCCTGCCGCAGCCACCAGGAGCCGTCGGCGGCGCGGCGCGGCACGGCGCCGGGGACGCTCGCCGCGTGCAGGATCCCCCGGCCGTCGATCGGCGGCCAGACGCGGCCGCTGGGAGCGCTGCTGTCCGGCAGCCGGGGCACGCCCGGGGGTCCCTCCGCGGGCGGCGGCTCGACCGCTTCGACACGGACCGGCGCAGGCGGCGGGCCCTCGCCATCCAGGGACTTGAGCAGGGCCAGCAGAGCGGAGGGGTCGTCGGCCGCTCCGGACTCCAGCTCCCCCAACCGCAACTGCTCGCGGGCACGGTCGAGCGCCAGGCGCACCGCGAGCACGAAGACGTCCCGGATGCCATGGTTCGCCGTCGCCACCGATTCGACCACGGCGAGCCCTTCGAGGCCCAGCTCCTGGCGCAGGGCCTCCAGGGGAGAGGCGTCCGGTTGGTCGCGATAGTTCGCCTGCACCACGATCCCGGGCCGGGGCGCCACCTGCGCCGCCAGGATCTCCCGCAGCTCGTCGAGGTGGGTCTGGGCGGCGGGCAGATGGGTGGCGACGCTGTTGATCACCAGGACGACCGCGTCGGCCTCCGCCAGGAGCGCGCGGCGGCGCCGGATCAGCGACTCCTGGCCTGGAACGCTGACGATCTGGCAGTGGATGGGGATCCCCTCGAAGCTCCCGCCGACGTACTCCAGCCAGTCGAAGAAGAGCGTCCGCCCCGACGCCTCGGCCGGCGAGAAGACCTCGCGCGCCATGCCCTCCGCCAGCGCCCGCAGGCTGGTGGTCTTCCCCGAGAGCGGCGGCCCGTCGTAGACCAGGCGGACGACCAGCGCGTCGCGGTCCCGCGTCAGGCGCGCCATGGCGCGAGCTCCTCGGCGTGCACCGGATCCAGGCTGTGCAAGGCCGCCCGGATCGCCGGAATGCCGATGCGCTCGGGATCGGCGACCATCACGAGCAACCGTCCGGACCGCACGAAACAGAGGAACAGCAGGAGATCGTCGCAGGTGACCACCACCTCTTCCGGCTGCGAGGTGATGCCGAGGCCCGCGACCATCTCGAGGTGCGAGCGCGCCAGCTCCAGGCTCGCCTCGCCGACGCTTGCCGCGTCGAGGCTGGCGCCGAGGTCGAAGTGCTGTTCGAGGACACGGCCCGTATCGTATTCGATCAGGCAGCCGCCGGTCAGGCCGGTGAGCCGGGCGACGAGGGCCTGCAGCAGAGTCTCAGGGTGCGAATCCGCTGCTTCCTCGTCGTCCTCGACGTCCACGGCGTCGGCGAAACGCTCGTCGAGCCGGCGCATCGCTTCGAGGAGGAGGAAGGTGAGAGGGGCTTGAATCGATCGCGGCGGCGGCTCGCTGATCGCCAGCGTCTCGACGTCGGCGATCTCCCAGCCCAGGATGACGATCGCCGCCTCCTCGCCGCGCAGGTCGTCGAGGATGGCATCGAAAAGCTCGCCGACGACAAAGAACAGCAATCCATGGCGACCGTCCGCGCTCACCCCGAGAGCACAGGTCTCTCGTTCGATCGCGATCATCTGCACGAATGCCGCCGGCGCTACGTCTTCCAGATGTCCCCGAACGGAACCGTGGGCGGTTCGGGCATGCATGTCCTACCCCTCTCCTACAAGACTACAAAGAATACGACCTTGCGGCGGCCTTCACCGCAGGCCCGCGGCGTGCCGGGCCACGGTCGACCGCAGGATCGCGAGATTGGTGGAGTCGCGGTCGGCGGCCAGATAGAGGAACTCGCTGGGCGAGATCATCTTGATCATGTGGATCTGATCCGACAGCGTGAGCAGGATGTCCTCCAGCGTCGATTTCAGATTGAGCGCCCGCATGATCTTGAGCTTCTGCTTCACCAGCTCGCTGTTGTAGGCGCTGGCGATGCTGAGGTCGAAATCCGACCGCAGGGACTTCGCTCCCAGCGTCAGGCCGGACTCCATGTCGACGAGAGAGGCGGCGATGAAGCCGGAGATCTCGGATGCGATTTTGTCGAGAGTTTCAACGATCTGCTTTTCGGTAGCCACCATTATCCTCCGTCCTGTCCGCCGTAATAATCTCCGTCAACCGCAACGCCCACAATTAAAGAGAGAGGTCTAAAGAGTGAGGTCCTTCTCGACATCCGCCAGGACGTGGCGGGCCATCGCCAGGTTCGATCTTCCCTTGTCGAGCACCAGGTAGAGGAACAGCGATTCGTTGTTCCGGCTCAGGCGGATCAGGTGGTACTGGCGGTTCAGGGTGATCAGGATGTCCTCGATCGCGTCCTTGAGGTCGAGCGCCTTCATCGTCTTGCGCTTGGCCCGCACGACCTCCGTGTTGCCGGCGGCCGCGACCTCGAGGTTCAGCTGCGAGCCCCCCCCGGCCTGCGCCAGCACCATGCCGCTGCTGCTGTCCACCAGGCAGCAGCCGACACTGCCATCGATCTCCATCAACCGGTCCATACTCCCCTTGGCATTGGCCATGTCATCCCTCTTTCTCTTGACGACCCGAGAATGGAAAAGGCACACCGGGCCCATCTCCATACCACCCCCTCCGGGTGGCTGGCCGAGCAATTCTCGTTGCGGTGCGCTACACCGGGTCTTGAAACCGAGAATAGCGCCGATCATCCATGTTGTCAACAACTGCGAAAATACCGGCCGGCGCGGAGGCCGCGCGTCGCCCGGACGGCAGGCTACAATGGCGCCGGGAGGGCGAACCGTGGACCGCAACGAGCTGCTGCACCGCTTCCGTGAAACCCGCAACCTGAGCCTCGAGCTCTGCCGGCCGCTGCACGCCGAAGACTACCGTATCCAGTCGATGCCGGACGTCAGCCCGCCCTGGTGGAACCTCGGGCACACCACCTGGTTCTTCGCGAAGAACATCCTCGAGCCCTTCGGCCTCTACTCCCCCGAGGACGCGCGGCTCGAGTTCGTGATGAACTCGTACTACGAATCGCTCGGGCCCCGCATCAGCCGCGATCACCGCGGGCTGGTCACCCGGCCCACCAACGAGCACGTCTTCCGCTTCCGCCAGTCGGTGAACGAGCGGGTGGAGGAGCTGATCCGCACGGCGCCGGAGGCCGACCTGGAGCGCCTCGGCTTCCTGGTCGTCACCGGCGTCCACCACGAGCAGCAGCACCAGGAGCTGCTGGTCACCGAGCTCAAGCACATCCTGGGGAGCAACGTCCCCGAGCTGCGCGAGGCCTACCGTCCCGCCCCGCCGTCGCCCCTCCAGGGCGCGCCGGCGGCGACCTGGATCGCCTTCGACGGTGGCCTCCAGGAGATCGGCAACGTCGAGGGGGGGTGGTGCTGGGACAACGAGGTGCCCGTCCACAAGGCCTGGCTGGAGCCCTTCGCGCTGATGAGCCGCCCGGTCACCAACGGCGAGTACCTGGAGTTCATGGCGGACGGCGGCTACCGCAATCCCCTGCTCTGGCTGTCCAACGGCTGGTCCAAGGTCAAGGAGCAGGGGTGGACCTCGCCGTTCTATTGGGAGAAGGAGGCGGACCGCTGGCGGCTCTGGACGCTCGCCGGCGTGCGCGACGTCGATCCGGACGAGCCGGTCTGCCACGTCAGCTTCTACGAGGCGGAGGCCTACGCCCGCTGGAAGAACGCGCGCCTCCCCACCGAGCGTGAGTGGGAGCACGCCGCCCGCGTCTCCGGCTTCCCCGGCGGGAACTATCTCGACAGCGGCGCCCTCCAGCCGCGCCCCGCCGGCGCCGCGAGCGGATCGGGGATGCTGCAGATGGGAGGGGACGTCTGGGAGTGGACCTCGAACCACTACGAGCCCTATCCTGGCTACAAGCCCTTCGAGGGCCCGCTCATGGAGTACAACGGGAAGTTCATGGACAACGTCCGCGTGCTGCGCGGCGGCTCCTGCGCCACGCCGGCGAACCACATCCGCCCGAGCTACCGGAACTTCTGGGCGCCGGACACCCGCTTCCAGTTCACCGGCATCCGGCTGGCCCAGGGCGCCTGAGATGCCCGAGGTCGTGGTCATCGGCGCCGGCGTGATGGGCGCCAGCGTCGGCTGGCACCTCGCCGTCCGCGGCTGCCGGGACGTGCTGGTGCTCGACCGCGCGTCCGGCCTCGGACAAGGGAGCACGGGACGGGCCACCGGCGGCTTCCGCGCCCAGTTCGCCACCCCGGTCAACATCCGCCTCTCTCTGCTCTCGCGCGAAAAGCTGCTCCGCTTCCCCGACGAGATCGGCGCCGACTCGGGGTATCGCCCTTATGGCTATCTCTTCCTGGCCGACGACGAGGCGCAGATGGCGGCGCTGCGGTCGATCCGGCCGCTCCAGAGAGGGCTCGGCGTGCCCGTCGAGGAGATCGGCCCGGAGGATGCGCTACGGCTCAATCCGGCCGTGAATCCCGAGGGAATCGCCGGCGGCTCGTTCTGTCCCATCGACGGTTTCATCCGGCCGCTCAACATCCTGAACGGCTACGTGGAGGCGGCGCGGCGCCTGGG
>DATBAW010000186.1:0-3553 GCA_036271335.1 Thermoanaerobaculia bacterium | reverse complement strand
AACCGGAAACCCTCGTCGTGCCGCGCGCGGAAAAGGTAGCGCAGCACGCGCCGGGCCAGCTCGGAAGTGGCCGCTTCCCGGCCGGCCGCCTCGTGGAAGAGGCGCAGGGCGGCCAGAGCCTCGCGATGAACCTCCTCGGCTGCGAAGACGGCGGGCAGATCGCGGGTCAGCTCCTTGACCTCGGCCGTCCGCGCCTCGTCCAGCAGCAGGGCGGCCTCTTCCAGCAGGGCCAGGGCCACGTCGTAGCCCATGTTGCGGTCCGCGAATTCTTTCCGTGCGTGCGCCAGCAACGCCAAGGCCTCGACGGTCCTGCCTTGCCCGGCAGCGATGCGGCCTTCGATCCAAGCAACGCGGAGGAGTCTGATCTCATCCCCCATCTCGGCGGCAACCTCACGCACATGTAGCGCTAGCTCAGCAGCCTCACCGAAGCGGCCAACGTGGCAGAAGTTGAGGGCTAGGTTGCCGTGAAGGATGCTGCGAAGCCGCGGGTCTGCCTGAACGTCTGGAAGGGTCTCAGCTTCGACAAGGGTGTCGATGGCCCGCTCGTATTCGCCCATAACCTCCAGCGTGAACCCTTTGCTGATGAGAGTGCGTCCGGGGCAGCGGCTTACGCAACGGGCTCGCTCTAACAGGGCGAGTGCTTCGTCAAACCGGCGCTGGGCGCGGCATAGGGAAGCTTCAAGGTCGAGAAGCCTCCCCGGATCAAGGAGGGCGTCCGGATCAGCACCGGCATGCCACAGCCGCCATGCCTCGACGAAAAGGAAGGATGCGTCCTTCAGTTCTCCCGCTACTCGTAAAACATTGGCGGCATGCGCAGCGGCGAAGGCCTGAACGCGCTGGCGCCAACCCTCAGGGCCCGGGGCGCACTTGGCAATGGCTCGCGCGAGCCGCGCCAGAGAAGCCGCGCGCTCCACATCTCGGGAGGCCTGTACCACCGATTCCTCGCAGAGCCGCTCGACCAAGGCCCAGCTCTGAAATTCCCGTGCGATCCGGATCACCGCGAACGCTTGACTCTCCGAGAGGTCTTTTAAGCGAGACCAGAGCTCGACGGCATGAAGCCGGTCCTGAGGGGCAGGCTGGACAGCAGGAAGCGGCAAGCGCAGCAGTCGCCAATAGACGCCGGAGACCAAACCCGTGAGTAGCTCGTGGGCGAGGTCTGCCACTCCTTGGCCCGCGCGCTCCCGGGGACGACGCATCGTGTCAGCGAACTGCAGGATCTCCTCGCCGGCAGCGACCGTGAGCCCTGCCCCTTGTGCTGCAAGCTCCAGGTTTTCCGGGCCTGGATCGACATGGTCTAGCTCGTACTGGGCCAACAGGACATGGTTGATACCCGTCCTGTGGCTGAATTCTTTCTGGGTGTCACCGGAGAGCGCCCTTACCAGACGCACCAGACGATTCCTGGGTCTCATCCGCTCCTCCACTAGCATGAGAGAGAGAATTTTCACCGACCAAGCTGCCGGCGGCACCTAAGATGTGCCATCGCGGCCCACGCGGACCAGAGAGGCCCACGGCTGGCGCCGCGCGGGAGACCGCACTATGCGCCGTTCTGTCATCGCTTTGACCCTCGCCGCATCGATGCTGACCGCTATACATTCCGTTTTTTTCCACCCGCTCTGGAGCTACATCTCCTCGCTCTGGGGCGAGGCGGCCGCTAAGGCCGGCCCAGGCGCGGACCCTTCGGGCCGCAGCCTTACGGCACCCCAGAGGAGATCGGATGAAGGCCCTGGCTGGGACCCTAACGGCCGGACCCTCACGGCGCCGCAGCCGAGCACAAAGGAAGGCCCGGGTATGGATCCCTGGGGCGCACACTAGGAAGCTCATAGCTCGAACTGGAGGCCCTGATCGTAGCGGGCGCGAAAGAGGTAGCGCAGGACGCGCCTGGCGAAATCGGCCGTGGCGACTTCCCGCTCGGTGGCTTCTTGGAAGAGCCGAAGCGCGGCCAGGGCCTCCCGATGAACCTCCTCGGCTTCGAACGTTGCGGGCAGATTGTGGGTCAGTGCCTTAACCTCGGCTGTCCGTCCCTTATCTAGGAGCAGCACCGCCTCTTCCAGGAGTGCTAGGGCCACGTCGTATCCCATATCGCGAGTTGCAAACCCGCGGCGCGCTTGCGCTAACAAACTTAAGGCTTCGCTAGTCCGCCCCAGACCGGCCGCGATGCGACCGTTGATCCAGATGACACGGACGAGCCCGATCGCATCCCCTACATCTGCCGCGACCTCACGCACTCTTTGCGCCAGCTCGGCCGCCTCGCTGAACCGACCAACGTGGCAAAAGTCGAGGGCCAGATTGCCGTGAAGAATGTTGTGCAGTCGTGGATCGGTCTGAATCTCGGGCAGAGCCTCCGCTTCGAGGAGAGTCTCAATGGCCAGCTCGTACTCCCCCATGACCTCCAGGGTAAATCCCTTGCTGATTAGAGTGTGCCCTGGGCATCGGCTGATTTCCTGGGCCTGCCCGAGCAAAGCCAAGGCCTCCTCGAACCGTCGCTGGGCGCGGCACAGGGACGCCTCCAGATCGAGCAACCGCCCGGGATCTAGAACGGCATCTGGATCAGAGCCGGCGTCCCACAGCCGCTTGGCCTTCTGAAAAAGAGCATCGGCGGCCTTCAGCTTGCCGGTCACCCGGAAGACGTTGGCGACGTGTGCCGCCGCGTAGGCCTTGACGCAGCGCACCCAGTGCTTCGGCCCAGAAACCCGCCGGGCGGCCTCCCGGGCGAGCCGCGCCAGGAATGCCGCGCGTTCGAGGTCGCGGGAGGCCTGCACCGTCGATTCCTCGCAGAGCCGTTCGACGAGGGCCCAGCCCTGGTACTCCCGCGCCACTTTCACGAGCGCCCACTGATCCTCCTCGGGAAGACCCTGCAAGACCTGCAACAGCATCCCGGCGTGCCAGCGGGCTGGTTCGAGGTCAGGCGGCTGCGGGTAGCGATCCATCACCGGAGCGGCCCGGGAGCGCAGGACGGCCTCGGCCAGCACCCTGCGGCCCAGATCCGCGAGCTCCAGGACCCCCTGCTCGACCTCGGCCCGCTCCGCCGGCGTCAGATCCTGGTCCTGTGTCAAGGCGGCCAGGGAATTCAGGCACGCGGTGACGATAGCGATCTCCGCCGGCTCGTCGCTCACCGCCGCCAGCAGACGCTCGAAGACGTCGCTCTCGATCTCCGCATTCCGCAGGAGCTGGGAGACGCGCTTCTGCGGAATGCCCGAGGCGGCGCCGATCTCTTTCTGGCTCCGGTCGTGCCAGAGCGCGAGGATCGAGATGAGAAGGGATTGAACGTTGGTAGGCATACAGATGGGAGTGCGGCTCCGGGTTTAAGCGTGACACTGGACACTGTTACACGCGTTTCCCCCGCGCGCAACGTTTGGGGCGAAAATTCCAGGCGCCAGTACCGATTCCGGGGAAATTTCCCGTACCTGCGCTAGCAACGATCTGGCGCACGATGGTCCGCCTCTATCCTGGCCGCCATGAACACGCACGAGAACCTGATCGCAATCCCTACCCTGGAGACGGAACGGCTGTGGCTACGACCCTTTCGACGCAGCGACTTCGAGGATTACGCAGC
>DATBAW010000185.1:0-4899 GCA_036271335.1 Thermoanaerobaculia bacterium | reverse complement strand
ACCTTCTGATGCAGGTAGGTGCGCTGCACGTCGAGCACCTTGGCGGCGGCGGTGAAGTTCCAGCGGGTGCGGTGGAGGACGCTCTCGATGTACTCGCGCTCGCACTGGGCCTTGAAGTCCTTCAGGGGGACGATCGGCAGGGTGGCCGGGGAGAGGAGGAGGCCGGTCTCGGGCATCCGCGCCGGCTCGAAGAAGGAGGAGGGGAGCTGGTCCGGCGTCAGCGGATCGGCGCCGAAGACGACCAGCCGCTCGCAGAGGTTCCGCAATTCGCGCACGTTCCCCGGCCAGGCGTAGCGCTCGAGGTAGGGGAGCAGCTCGGGGTCGGCCTGGCGGGGGCGCACGCGGTGCTGGCGGGAGAAGCGGTCGAGGAAATGGCCGAAGAGGAGGGGGATGTCCTCCCGCCGCTCGCGCAGCGAGGGGACCGCGATCGGCAGGTGGGCGAGGCGGAAGTAGAGATCCTCGCGGAACCGGCCGGCCTTCACCTCCTCCTCCAGGTGGCGGTGGGTGGCGGTGAGCACGCGGACGTCCACCTGCCGGTCGCGCGTCTCGCCGACCCGCCGCACGCGGCCGTCCTCCAGCACCCGCAGCAGGCGCGACTGCACGGTCAGGTCCATGTCCCCGATCTCGTCGAGGAAGAGGGTGCCGCCGTCGGCCTCCTCGAAGAGGCCCGGCTTGGCCGCCTTGGCGTCGGTGAAGGCCCCCTTGGCGTGGCCGAACAACTCGTCCTCCACCAAGTGGTGGGGGATGGCCGCGCAGTTGATCTTGATGAACGCCTTGGCGCTGCGGGGGCTCTGCTGGTGAAGGGCGCTCGCCACCAGCTCCTTGCCGGTGCCGCTCGGGCCGATGATCAGGATGCGGGCGTCGGTGACCGCCGCGCGGGCGATCTTGCGCCGCAGCTCCTCGATCGCCGGGGAGGCGCCGAGGATCTCGGACTCGCCGCGCAGGTCGGCCTTGAGCGACGCCACCTCGCGCTTCAGAGCCTGGTGCTCCAGCGTGTTGTGGATCGCCTGCAGCAGGCGCTCGCGGCTGAACGGCTTCTCGATGAAATCGTGGACGCCGAGCCGCAGGGCCTCGACCGTCTCGCTGATCGACGCCTCGCCCGAGATGATGATGGTGGGCGGGAAGCGGTGCGCCGCCACCAGCCGCCGCACCAGATCGACGCCGCTCATGGCGCGCAGGCGGACGTCGAGCAGCAGCAGCTCGGGGAGCGGAATCGCGGGATCCTCCAGGTGCGCGGAGGCCTCCTCGGCCGAGGCCAGGGCGTGCGGGGCGTACCCCTCCTCGCGGAGCTGGAGGAGGAGGCTGGCGCGGATCTTCTCGTCGTCTTCTACGATCAGCAGTCGGCTCATGGGGTCTTCTTTCAGGGGCGCCGCTTCAGGCCGCGGCGTCCTCCAGGCGATTGGGGAAGGTGAGGCGGAAGGTGGTGCCGGCGCCGGAGCTGGCCACCAGCTCCAGGTCGCCGCCGTGGTCGAGCAGGATCTTCTTGCAGATGGCGAGGCCGAGGCCCATCCCCTCGCCCACCTGGCGGGTGGTGGCGTAGGGCTCGAAGACGCGGCCGCGGATCTCGGGGGCGATCCCGGGGCCGTCGTCGGCCACTTCCAGGAAGACGCCGCGCGGCAGCGCCCCCGCCCGCAGGGTCACCGTGCCGTGGTCGTCATCCCGGGAACCGGCGGCCCTGGCGCGGAGGGCGAGCGAGCTGTTGTCGCAGAGGTTGACCAGCACCTGCCGGAGCATGTCGCGGTCGAGGGCCGCCGGCAGGGGCTTCGGGTGCGGCTCGAACCGGAGCGTGAGGTCGGGCCAGGCGGCGGCGAAGGTGGTGACGAACTCGCCGACCACCGCCGCGAGGTCGTGCACCTGCGGGCGGGGGAGGGGGATGCGGGCGAAGGAGGTGAACTGCTGGGTGAAGCGGCCGAGCCGCTCCAGCTCCTCGCCGACGCTGACGGCGACCTGCCGGGCGTCCTCGCTCTCCTCGCCGCCGAGCAGCCGCTCCAGGCGCGCCAGCTCCAGGCGGGCGGCGGTGAGCGGCGTCCGCATCTCGTGGGCGTGGCGGCGGGCGGTCTCCTGCCAGCCGGAGAGGTTGCGGAGATAGGCGAGCCTTTTGCGGTCGCGCGCCATGGCCCGCGAGGTGTCCTCGATCATGCCGGCGATCCTGCCCACCGTGTCGCGGCCGCGATCGCCGATCTCCAGGTCCTCGCGGCCGTCGGACAGCGCGATCAGGCCGAGGCGCAGGCGCTCCAGCCGGGCGTCCAGGCGCCCCTGGCGGAGCAGGTGGAGGGCGCCGGCCACGGCGAGCACGGTGAAGACGGCGGCGAGCAGGATGGTCTCCCAGCGGCGGGTGATGCCGGTCCGGTTGTGCTCGAGGATCCGCAGGTGGTTGAGCAGCGCCTCCGTCGCCTCGAACTTGCCCTTGTAGACGTCGCGATGGACGGGGTCGAGCCGCGCCAGGGCCTTCTGATCGGCCATCGAGCTCTCCAGGGCGGCGACGGTCTCGGGCTGCACGCCCAGCCGGAACCAGATGCCGGAGAGCTGCTGATCGAACAGCCAGAGCATGGCGGCGGCGGCGAACAGCAGGCCGCAGAGGGTGATCACAGCGGAGCGGACGTTCATCGCTTCCTCCCCGCCGGCACGAGCTTCTTCCACTCGTACTCCAGCAGAGCGGGCCGGCCGATCGAGTTGGACATCAGCAGGTTGATCACCTGGCTGAACGACTCCGGCTGATCCCCCACCGCCCCGGAGAGCGCGCCGGCGCTCCCCGACTTCTCGGCCGAGAGCGCCTGGGAGAACCAGCGCTGGGCGTCGAGCTGCTCGGTCTGCGAAAAGGGGATCAGGCGCAGCCGCACGTTGACGCTGTCGACCCCCGCCACGTCGGGACCGCGGAGGACCACCAGCTTCTCCTCCCGCCACCACTCGTCGAGACGCTCGAAGGAGGGGAGGGTCGCCCGCGCCGCGTGCCCCGAGGCGTCGACCCGGGTCACCAGGTAGACCTCGTCCCAGAGGTCGTAGCGCACGTCCACGCGGGCGGCGCCCGCCAGCTTCGCGCCGTCCGTCCCGCGCCCCTCGGCGGTGAACAGGAAGCTGGTGGTCAAACCGGTGGCGAGCGACTTGCGGACCTCCTCGTCGCCGAGGATCGGCGGCAGGTGGGTCAGCATCAGACCGTCCCGGACCGCCTCGACCGTCGGCGGCGGCACGGCGGTGAGCCCGCCGGCGGCGAGCCCGACCAGGAGCGCCGCCAGCACCGCAAGGAGGAGGACGGTCTTCCTCAAGGCACGATTTTCCCGAGATTCAGATAGTCGAGGGAAATCCGGACGCGCCCCCACTGATCGCGATAGACGAGCGCGGTCTCCAGCGCGATGCGGCGGAGGGGGGTGGGGCCCACGGCCGGTGTATTGCGCTCGGCGCCGAGCTCGGCGCTGGTCTCCCAGAGCAGGTCGTGCACCCTTGTGGTGCCCCGGGAGCGCTGGAGGACCAGCGAGTGCTGGAGGCGGCCGGAGCCCCCGAGGTAGTCGAGGTCGATGCTGGGCAGGATGTTCTCGCCGTCGAGGAGGTTGGTGACCTGGGAGCGGCCGACCGCGAAACGCCCCATTCCCGAGATCGTCTGGCGCGGGGTGATCGACCAGTAGCGGACGGCAGAGACGGCGGCCACCACCTGCTGCGACTTGAACGGGGGAGCGGTCGTCTCGCTGAACGGCGGTCCCAGGGGCTCGAGCCCCAGGCCGTGCGCCACGAAGCGGGAGGCCTCGAGGCCCGCCGACAGCGTCGAGCCACGGGTGGGGATGGCCGGGTCGTCGCTGGTGTCGTAGACCCACTTCGCCTCGGCCCGGCGGTAGCTCAGCTCTCCCTCCTCGGGAAATCCGCCCTCATGGACGTTCGGCTCGACCAGGATCTCCTGGCGGGGACCGGCGCCGCCGGCCCGTTCGCTCGCCGCCACCTGCAGCGACTGGCGCCCGCCGAGCGGGACGGTGAGGTTGAGGGAGAGCCGGCGCGAGTTGGAGAAGTCCCAGGTGACGAAGCGGGGATCGAGCCCCAGCGGCAGGACCTCGCGCACGCAGCAGACGTCGGTCGAGAAACCGGCGGTGGCGACGATGCCGCGATGGAACAGGTCGTACTGGGTGAAGCCGGCCTGGAACCCCTCCTCGACGTCGAGGGCGCCGAACAGGACGCCCGAGCGCCCCACGAACAGCCGCGCGCCCGCCAGACCGGTGAACGCGAGGCTGTAGCGCTCGTCTGTCGAGGTGAACCCGTGCGGATCGAGGCGGAGCGGCTCGCCGAAGCGGTAGGCCCGGGCCCCGAGGTCGTAGAAGAACCAGAGCGCCGGCTGGACGTCGATCAGCAGGTCATAGGCGCCCCGCCGGCTCCCCTTGCGGAGGGCGAAGCTGGCGTCGAGCACGAAGGGGAGCCGGTGCACCCGGTAGACCGCCAGCCGGAGCTGGTTCTCCGTGTAGGACTCGCCCGGATGCAGCAGGGTCTCCGCGCGGACGATGTTCGCCGCCGCCTCCTTGGGCCCCTCGACGGTGATCGTCTCGATCAGGAAGCGGGCCGGTTCCGGAGGCGCCTCCTGGCTCCCGGCGGGAAGCGCGGCGAGCAGCAGCAGCGCGATGATCCCGAGCATGCGTATCCTCACGGGCGAACCTCCAACAACAGGCACGGGCCGCAATGGCGCGTGAATCCAGGCGCTGCCAAGGGCAAGGATGATGCCGCCCGCTGGACACCCGCCGTCAGACCCTGGAACCGCAGGAAACAGCGAGACTTAGGAGGTTTTCGCACAGGGTCTGAGGAGTCCGGAACCGTATGCGGAAGCATACACCCTGTCGGGGGTTGCCGGGAGGGGGACCGCCCTGGAGGGGCGGGCTTTGATCAGCCTGGGGTTTCAACCCCAGGCGGGGTGGCGGCGTTTTGTCC
>DATBAW010000184.1:0-4562 GCA_036271335.1 Thermoanaerobaculia bacterium | reverse complement strand
CCATCTGGACCCCCTGCCGCCCGGCGAGTAAAATCCGGCCGCCTTGTCCCGCGCCAGTACCTTGCTCCTCGCCCTGCTCGTCCTCAACACCCTGCTGGGCGTGCTCTGCCTCGCCGTCTCCCGCGGCCAGCGGGACCCGCGCGCCCTGCGGCTCTGGGGATGGGGCCTGCTCATGTACTCGGCCGGCCTGCTGATCACGATCCCCGAGGCGATCCCGTTCGCGCTGCGCAAGATCGTCGGCAACGCGCTGATCGCCTACGCTCCCATCCTCACCATCGGCGGCAGCCTCAGCCACACCCCGTTCCGGCTCCGCCGCCGCTGGACCACCCTCGCCTTCGCGGCCTCGGTGCTGCCGATCGTCGTCAACCATCTCGGCAACCACTACGAGGTGCTGGTCGACATCCTGGCGCCGGCGCCGATCGCCAACATCCTGTTCATCCTCGGCGCCGTCGTCCTGCTGCGCGACCCGCCACCGGACGCCAGGGGCGCCGCCCGCCTCGTCGCGGCATCGTTCCTCATCTCGGTCCTGGTCTGGAGCCTACGGGTGTTCGCGGTCTGGTCGTCGATCGGCGGCACCAACGACCGCGACCGCGCCGACCTGACGATCGCCCTGTTCAGCATCGCGCAGATGGTGACGGCGGTCGCCTCGACGCTCGGGCTGCTCTGGATCGAGGTCCGCATGATGGAGGCCGAGCTCCGGCGGCTGGCGAACCAGGATCCGCTCACCGGCCTGCCCAACCGCCGCGCCACCGTCGAGCGCTTCCAGCAGGAGACCTCGCGGGCGGCCCGCCACCGGCGCGACTTCGGCCTGCTGCTGTTCGACGTCGACCGCTTCAAGGCTGTCAACGACACCCACGGCCACCAGGTGGGCGACCTGGCGCTGCGGCAGGTCTCGACCGTGCTCGGCACCGAGAAGCGGGAGGTCGACGCCGTGGGCCGCATCGGCGGCGAGGAGTTCGTCGTCCTGCTCGTCGAGGAGGAGCTCGCGGGCGCCCTCGTCGCGGCGAACCGCCTGCGCGAGCGGATCGCGGCGGCGACCCTGAAGCACCAGAGCCTCGAGCTGTCGGTCAGCGTCAGCGGCGGCCTCGCCATGTACCCCGCCGACGGCACCGACTGGGATCACCTCTTCGCGGTGGCCGACCGCCGGCTGTACGCGGCGAAGAGCGGCGGCCGGAACCGAGTGGTGGGGCCGCCCGGCGATCCGCCCGGTGCTCTGTCCGGTAATCCGCGGTGAGGGGAACCGCTCCGGCGGCGCGTTCCTGCGGAGGCCCTGGACATCTTCGAGCGGGTCCACGGGCCGGAGCACTACGAGATCGCCGTCAACCTGAACAACCTCACCGCCATCCGCCGCCCCTTGAACGGATCTCTACAGCCTCTCACCGAAGTACAACGTGTGCCCCTGATCGTCCTTGATGACGAGCTCGCGCGTTCCCCAGGGGGTCTCGTGCACGTCCTTCACGAGGCGCACCTCATTCCTCTTCAAGAGCTCCGCCGTGGCCGCGGCGTCGTCCGTTTCAAAATAGAGGTGGAAGTGATCGCCGTGATCCACGTACTCGATCGAGGGGTCCTTCTCGTCCACGAGCTTGAGGTGAAAGAGTTGGGCTCCCGCCCGAAGGCCCGCGTAGAAATCCTCGTATTGGAACTCCAGCGTCAATCCCAGCTTCGTGGTGTAAAAGCGGATCGATGCGGCGAGGTCCGTCGTCCGGAGTTGGGAAATTACGCCTGAGATCGTGGGTTCCATTTTCAGCTCCTAAGTCCTGGTCGCGTCGGCCCGGCCTCTCAGCCGTGCCTTCATTGGAACGGAAGTGTCCGTTTGGCTGGCACCTGACTGAGCACCTGGTTCTGACTGCAATCGCCTCACAAGATTCTATCTGTTCAGGTAGCACCGGTTCCAGGGTAAGAGATCGGCAGTCCTGATCCGTTCAGCATGCGCTATCCTCAAGCCATGCGCCCATCGCTCCTTTTCGCGCTCCCGACCGTTATCCTCTGCCTCCTCCGCGCGGCCTGCGCTCTCGCGGCGGAGCCCGCGCCGCCTCCCCGGCTTCCCGAGCTCCCGCGCGGTACCTTGACCGAGAAGGTGACCTGCGCCGGCCAGCCCGACCAGTCGTACGCCCTCTATCTCCCCTCCAGTTATACGCCGGACCGCCGTTGGCCCATCCTCTACGCTTTCGACGCCCGCGCGGACGGCAAGCGGGTCGCCGAGCTCTTCCAAGCCGCCGCCGAGGCCCACGGCTGGATCGTGGTCAGCTCCTGGAACTCGGCGAGCGACGGGCCCATAAGGCCTAACATCACCGCCATGCACGCCCTGTGGGCCGACACCCACGCCCGCTTCTCGATCGACGATGCACGGGTCTACGCCGCGGGCTACTCCGGCACCGTGCGCTTCGCCTGCGTCCTCGCCCTCACCGCGCCGGGATCGATCGCCGGCATCATCGGCGCCGGCGCCGGTTTCCCCTTCGATACCCCGCCGAAGAAGGACAATCCCTTCGCCTTTTTCGGCACGGTGGGGGACCGCGATTTCAACTGGTACGAGATGAACGACCTCGACGCGGCGATGGGAGCCCTCTCCCTGCCGCACCGGATCGAGCACTTCGCCGGGCGTCACGACTGGCCGCCCCCCGAGCTCGCGATGAAGGCGGTCGTCTGGATGGAGATCCAGGCGATGAAGACGGGCAAGCGGGAGAAGATCTCCGTGCTCATCGAAGCGGAATGGAATCGCGACCGCGAGACGGCCAGGTCGCAGGCCGCCGCCCATCCCGCGGATGCCCTCCACACCTGGACCGCGATGGCTGCCGACTACGCCGGCCTGCGCAACGTCTCGGAAGCCCAGAAAGAGGCCGCCGCCCTCGCTGCCTCGCCGGCCTGCCAGAAGGAGCTTCGCGACCGGGCCGACCGCGACCGCCGCGACAAGGATCTCATCGCCCGGGCTCCAAGCGCTCTGGGGCTGGACCATCCGGACAGCGACACGGCGACCCCGGCGCAGGTCGCCGCCGCTCTCAAGGTTCCCGAGCTCAAGAAGCGCGCCGAGGGGAGCGACCCCGAGGATAGCCTCTCGGCCCAGCGGATCCTCACCACCTACTCGGGACAGACCTTGTTCTACCTGCCGCAGTCGCTCATCGAGAAGAAAGAGTACGACCGCGCCATCTTCATAGAGATGGTCGGCGCCGAGGTCCGTCCCGACAATCCAGACGTCTGGGTCTTGATCGCGTCCACGCAGGCCCGTAAAGGAAAGGCCGGCCAGAAGAAGGCGCTGGAGGCGCTCCACACCGCGGTGGACAAGGGGCTTGCCGATCCCGCTCAGCTCGACGAGAAGACCTTCGACGACCTGCGCCAGGACGAGGAATTCCAGCGCATCCTGACGCAGGTGACCGACCGGAGCCGCGCGGGCCAGCCAGCCCCTGGCGGATGACGGGCGAGGGCTCGGGCGACGACGGGGAGTGGGGGGGTAGAGACATCCCTCGACACCTGGATTTGGGCTCGCCAGTCTTCGGAGACTCATCCTGACCTTCCCCGGTCACGGTCGTGGCTTCCCTTGCTGTCGTCCTGCGCTCCCTGGAAGCCGTCGCCTTCCCTTTTTGGCCGTCCTGCCTTCGGGAATCTCATCCCTGCCTTCCCTGGTCACGGTCCTGGCTTCCTTTGCTTCCGTCCTGGCTTCCTTTGCTGCCGTCCTGAGCTCCCGGAAGCCTGTCGTCCTTGCCTTTGGGCTCGCCTGCCTTCGGGAGCCTCATGCCTGCCTTGCCTAGTGGTGATCCTGGCTTCCTGAAGATGATCCTGGATTCCTCGACGACCATCCTGGCTTCGGCTTCGATCGTCCTGGGGGAGGTTCGCCGCAGATTCGGATGACCGCCGAGTCCCGCCCAGGGGAGGTGCCAGCCGATCCGACGGGTTCCTCGACGGGGGAGGTGTCATCCGCTTCGCCGCAGATTCGGATGACCGCCGAGTCCCACCTGGAAGTCCTTGACAGGAAAAGGTTTGTCAGCGGAGGCCATTTTTTACGTCCTATTGGTTCATGAGCCGAAAACTCCGCTTCATTCCAGAGGGAGGTGCCCTGGTCGAAGTGACCTGCAGGGCGCTCCACAGCCGCTTCCTCTTCTGCCCCAGCCCGATGATGAATCAGATCGTCATCGGAGCCCTCGCCCGGGCCAAGCGCCTCTATGGCGTCCGGGTCTGCTTCTTCGTCTGCGTCTCCAACCACATGCACCTGTTGGTGGCGGTCAAGGACGCTCAACAGCTTGCAAAGTTCATGGGGCACTTCTCCTCGAAACTGGCGAGGGAGGTCGGCCGTCTGACCGGCTGGAGAGAAAAGATCTTCGGCCGGCGCTACCAGGCGATCGTAGTCAGCCATGAGGAGGCTGCCCAACTGGAGCGACTTCGGTACGGCCTCGCGCATGGCGCCAAAGAGGATCTCGTCGAACGGCCACGGGATTGGCCTGGAGTCCACGCCGTCCGCGCGCTGGTCGAAGGCGAGGTCCTCGAAGGTCTCTGGTTCGATCGCACGCAGGAGTACGCAGCTCGCCGCCGTGGCGAGACGTTCGGCCTCCTCCAGTATGCAACCCGAGAAA
>DATBAW010000183.1:0-6959 GCA_036271335.1 Thermoanaerobaculia bacterium | reverse complement strand
AAAAGGGGATGCCCCGGCCTGCGGCGCATCCCCTTCCTCGATCCTGCGGAGCCTTACTGCGGCAGGGCGAAGTTGAACGTCGCGACGAACGACTTCATGCCGCTGCGGGTGGTCACGGAGGTGCCGGGGATGGGGCCGGTGCCGCCGTAGATGGGGCCGGTGATGGTGCTGTTCGGAACCTGGTAGTAGGCGAGGTCGAGGGTCAGGCTGTCGGTGGCGTGGATGCCGAGGCCGACGCAGTAGTGGTTGACGAAGACCGCCGGGACCTCCACCGCGAAGAAGGTGTTGGCGGCCGGGATCGGCACCTCGCTGTGGTTGTAGCCGGCGCGCACCGAGACCATGGTGGTCAGCTTGTACTGGAGGCCGGCCTCTTCCACCTTGATGTTCTTGAAGCCGAGGACGTCCTTGAAGCCGGCGGCGTCCTCGTAGTCGATCCACTTCTCGTCGATCGCCAGGGCGAAGCGGTCGGAGGGGGTCCAGCCGATGCCGACGACGGCCTGGGCCGGCAGGTCGAGCTCGAGGCTGATCTTGCGGTTCAGCCCGTAGGTCGGCAGGTCGGGATCGGCGACCGCGGAGTGCCAGACGAAGCTCTGGAACTTGGTCTTGGAGTTGTAGGAGGCGCCGATGGCGAAGGTCGGGCTGAGCTTGTACTGGAGGCCGACGCCGGCGCCGTAGCCCCAGGCGCTGTCGCCGTTGACGTGCGGGAAGTAGCAGGGGCCCTGCGGGCTCGAACAGTCCGGGGAGGCGAAGCCGGCGGGATCGGCTTCCAGCGTCGCCCGGGCGGCGTTGAGCGAGATGCCGAAGGCGAGGGCGGGGCTGAGCTTCCAGGCGAGCACGGTCGGCACCTTCAGGAGCTGGTAGTTGGAATAGACGCGGCCGAAGCCGTTGGGCTGCGGCGAGAGGACCGGGTTGCTCGAGTCCTGCGGGTAGTCGGTGCCGAAGCCGGCGAGGCCGAGGAAGCCGATGCCGTAGGCGAAGTTGGAGCCCCGCGTGTGGTGTACCCAGCCGAAGGCGGGGATCAGGGCGGCGTCGCCGAAGTCCTCCGTCTTGCCGCTGAACGGGCCGAGCGGCGTCGGGACGGTGCTGGAGACGGCGTTGGTGGCGGTGTTGTACTCGGCGCTGAAGGCGAAGTGGCTGCCGTCTTCCTGGGTGGCGAGCGCGGGGTTGAGCAGCAGGCCGCCGAGCGTATCGATGCCCAGCGCGACGCCGGCGCCGCCCATCGAGCTGTTCACGGCGCCGACGCCGTGAAGGGTGTGGCCGTCGCCGGCGTACGCTGCGGGCACGGCGAGCAAGGCGAGGCTGAGCAGCGGGGCGAAAGTCTTGCGGTTCATACGGTTACGTCTCCCTGAAAAGCAACGTGAGTCGATGCACACCCCTGGAGTCCGGGGGCGTAAAGCTCTTCCAGCCTCTGCCCGATGAGAGAGAATCAGCGAAATTATTGGAGGTATTGTATAGCTCAAGTCGAGTGGGGTTTCAACTGGGGGGCCCTCATCACCCCGGCCCTCTTCTCCCAGCCTCCCCCCCTTCCCGACGGGAGAAGAGGGAGAAGTTAGTTTTCAGACGAGGAAACGGCAGGCTGCGGTTTGGCTCCCCTCTCTCCCGTTGGGCGGGAGGGAGGCCGGGAGAGAGGGGCTGGGGGAGTGAGGGGCCTTTCAGCTTGCTCCCGGATAGCGAATTCCCTATCCTACGGATCACGCTCCGTTTGAAAGCGCTGAAAGCGCCGAAGCCGCCGGACGCCGCCGCCGCTCGCGGGGGCGAGGGGGTTGTCCGGCGTGCCGGCGCTCCGGTTTGCTGCAAAGGAGAGAGCACAGCGATGCACACACAGGAGATCCTCACGGGCCTCGCTCCGGCCGCCGCGGCGCCTCGCGAGCCGACGGGCCGGTCGACCGAGAACGCGCTGCTCGGCTGGATCCTGGTCGTCGGGCTGACGCTGGTCGGCTATCTCCTGCTCTCCCTCGGCTCGCCGGCGGGGGCGCCGGGGTGGCCGCGGCACGTCTTCCTGGCGCTGGCGCTGGCCGGGGTCGTCGCCTACGGCTTCTGGGTGTTCCCCTTTTTCCGCAACCTGGAGCGGCGGCTGCCGGCGGGGCGGGACGCGTGGTCGACGCTCGAGGTCGAGCTGATCGCCGCCTTCGAGCAGCTCGGCGCCGGCGACCTGGTGCGCTCGATCGATCACACGCGCGGCCTCCCGGAGCGGCTGGCGAAGATCTCGGAGGCGGCGAGCGAGGCGCTGTCGCAATTGGCGCAGCAGATCCAGGACAGCTCGATCGAGGTCGCCGCGGCGGCCGACGCGGTCAACGAGATCGCCTCCGAGCTGGCGTCGGGCTCGTCGCAGCAGGCGGCGTCGGTGGTCGAGATCACCGCCGCCATGGAGGAGCTGGCGCGCACGGCGTCGCAGATCGCCGAGAACGCCGGCCGGCAGGCGGAGCTGGCGGCGCGCGCCGAGGCGAGCGGCGAGGCGGGATCGGCGGCGGTGTTCGAGGCGGTCACCGGCGTCGAGGAGGTGCAGAAGCGGATCTCCGCCATCGCCAGCCGCGCCGACGCGCTGGGCACCCGCTCGAAGGAGATCTACCGGGTGCTCGACCTGATCACCGAGATCGCCCAGGAGACCCACATCCTGTCGCTCAACGCCGCCATCGAGGCGGCGGCGGCGGGGGCGGACGGCCGGCGCTTCTCGGTGGTGGCCGAGGAGGTGCGCCACCTCGCCCAGCGCTCGCAGGAGTCGGTGGAGTCGGTGCGCAACCTGCTCGACGAGTTCTCGAGCTCGATCCGCGCCACCATCGTCGCCACCGAGGAGGGGAGCAAGGAGGCGAGCCGGGTGCTGGAGCGCTCGCGGGCCGCCGCGGCGGCGATCGAGGAGCTGCGCGGCGCCTCCGGCGACACCTCGCGGGTGGCGCGCCAGATCTCGCTCGCCACCCAGCAGCAGAACGCCGCCTCGGACGAGGTGGTGATGACGCTGCGCGAGGTCAGCCTGGTGGTGCAGCGGATGACCGGCGGCCTCAAGAACCTGTCGAGCACGGCCGACCGCCTGAACCAGCTCGGCCTCGAGATCCAGCTGCTGGCGCAGTCGTTCCACCTCAACTCGCCGCGCTCGCTCAAGCACCTGGTGGAGGACTGGGCGCGGCGGATCGAGCCGCTCCCCGCGCTCGCCGAGAAGGAGGCGGTGCTCGACGAGCTGGTGCACAACGCGCCGTTCGTGGAGCTCGGCTACCTGATGGGGCTCGACGGCGCCACCCTGGCGCTCTCCTTCAACCAGGACCTGCTCGACGAGCGCCAGCGCTCGCTCGCCGCCAAGGTGCGCGAGACCGACGTGCGCGTGCGCCCCTGGTTCAAGGCGGTCTCGCGCCACTGGCGGACGACGCTGATCCCTCCCTACGCCTCGATGCAGAACTCGGAGGCCTGCTTCACCGTCTGCACGCCGCTGCGCAACGCCGCCGGCGCGATCACGGCGGTGCTCGGGATCGACATCAACGTCACCGGCTGGACGAGGATCTGATGTCCCATCAGCCCGGAAATGCGGTGTTCCCTCGTAGGGGCGGCCCTATGTGGCCGCCCTGGGCGCGGGAAGGTCTCGATCCGCACCAGCCTCCCACCCAGGGCGACCACGCAGGATCGCCCCTACGGGGAACCGTGGGCCATGGGTGAGCCTCTGACCGAGCGCAAGACGCGGCTGGAGGGCACCCATCTGCTGGTGCGGGCGGGCGAGTACGCCTGCGCGCTGCCGCTCTCGGCGGTGCGGCGGGTGGTGCGGGCGCTCACCGTGCATCCGCTCCCGGGCGCCGCCGGCGAGCTCGAAGGATTGGCGGAGTTCGGCGGCGAGCCGCTGCCGGTGCTCAACCTGGCCCGGCTGGTCAACGCGTCGCCGGGGGCGAACCCGTCCTATCCGGTGACGGTGGTGATCTGGGTGGGGCCGGCCGAGGCGCGCGAGATGATCGGCTTCGCGGCGGACGCGGCGCTGGAGGTCGTGCACGTGCCGCCGGAGTCGATCGTGACCGGCGGCGACGGCGGCTTCCTGCACGGCGAGGCGGCGGTGGGGGGCGAGGTGGTCCGCATCCTCAACCTGGAAGCGCTGGGGCACTGACCATGGGCGTCCCGGGCGCCCGCGGCTTCCTGCTGCTGCGCCGCGCCGGCGGCGTCTGGGGGATCGCCAACGAGGCGGTCGACGGCCTGTCGCGCCAGGGGACGGAGTACCGGATCGCCGTCGGCGCCGAGACGCTGGCCGCCGACGAGATCGTGGGAGTGGTGGAGACGCTGCGCGTGCGGCCGGCGGCGCCGGCGCTGCGGCGGTTCTGGCCCGAGGCGTCGGCGGGGGTGGCCGTGCACGGCGGGCTGCCGGTGATGATGGTGGACCCGCTGCGGCCGCCGGCGGTGCTGCGCTGCGAACGACGGGACGAAGGGGAGGAAGGATGAAGGATCAGGCCGCTTTCAGGGGAGAACCCTTTAACCATGCGCTGACCGGGATGCTGATCCTGGGGGGCATCGCCGTGTCGGGCCTCGTGCTGCTGCTGGTGGTCGAGGCCGGCGGCGGCCCGAACTGGATGTTCAACGCCTTCCTCCTCGCCGCCATCGGCACCATCGCGCTCTACGTCAAGGTCGTCTACCGCTCGCAGCAGAGCCTGCGCCAGCGGGTGGAGGGGACCGAGCGGCGGCGGGCGGAGATCGAGACCACCCTGGTGACGGCGCTCGACCGCCTGCGCGCCGGCGACCTGGTGAACTCGGCGCAGGCGGCGTCCGAGCTGCCGGGGAAGCTCGCGCTGTCGCTGTCGAACGCCACCAACGCGCTCGACGTGCTGGCGCAGCAGATCCAGGCCAGCTCGATCGAGGTCGCCTCGGCGGCCAATTCGGTCAACGAGATCGCCTCCGAGCTGGCTTCGGGCTCCTCGGAGCAGGCGGCGTCGGTGGTCGAGATCACCGCCGCCATGGAGGAGCTGGCGCGCACGGCGTCGCAGATCGCCGAGAACGCCTCCTCGCAGGCCGATCTGGCGCAGGCGGCGGAGGAGAGCGGCAACACCGGCCAGGGGGCGGTGGAGGAGGCGGTGGACGGCGTCGAGGAGGTGAAGAAGCGGATCTCCGGCATCGCCAGCCGCGCCGAGATCCTCGGCACCCGCTCGAAGGAGATCTACCGGGTGCTCGACCTGATCACCGAGATCGCCCAGGAGACCCACATCCTGTCGCTCAACGCGGCCATCGAGGCGGCGGCGGCGGGGGATCACGGCCGGCGCTTCTCGGTGGTGGCCGAGGAGGTGCGGCGGCTCGCCCAGCGCTCGCAGGAGTCGGTGGAGTCGGTGCGCAACCTGCTCGACGAGTTCGCCGGCTCGATCCGCACCACGGTGGTCGCCACCGAGGAGGGGAGCACGGAGGCCGGCCGGGTGCTGAAGCGGGCGCGCGCCGCGGCCTCGGCGATCGAGGACCTGCGCGGCGCCTCCAGCGACACGGCGCGGGTGGCGCGCGAGATCTCGCTCGCCACCCAGCAGCAGAACGCCGCCTCGGACGAGGTGGTGCTCACCCTCAAGGAGGTCAGCCAGGTGGTGCAGCGGATGGCCGACGGCCTCAAGCACTTCACCGAGACCGCCGACCGGCTGAACCGCCTGGGGCTGATCATCCAGATGCTCGCGCAGTCGTTCCATCTCGATTCCCCCCACTCGCTGAAGCACACCGCCGAGCAGTGGGCGCGCGACGTCGGCCGCCGGCTGGGCAACTGGGAGGCGATCGAGCGCTTGCTGGAGGACCTGGTGCACCGCCAGGCGTTCGTCGAGTGCCTCTACTTCTACGACGGCCGGCGCGGGCAGACGGCGCTGGTGGTCAACCGCCAGCTGGTCGGCGACCGTGACGTGCCGGGGAGCGTGCGCACCGGCGAGGGGTTCTCCGAGAGGCCCTGGTACAAGTCGGCGGTGAAGGAGGGGCACACCATTCTGACGCCGCTGTTCACCTCGCTCTTCTCGGGCCAGCCGATCTTCACCGCCGCCACCCCGATCTACGACCAGGGCGAGCTGGAAGGGGTGCTCGGCCTGGACGTCAACGTCGACTCCTGGACCAAGATCTGACGGCGGAGCGCTCTTGGACTCGGAGTTCGCCGATCTCATCCCCCTCTTCGTCGAGGAGGCGCGCGACCGCCTGGAGCGGCTGGCGACCTGCGTGCCGCGCCTGGAGGTCGACCCGCAGGCGGTGGTGGAGGCGAAGCGCGAGCTGCACACGCTGAAGGGGGCCGGCCGCATGATGCGGATCAGCGCCCTGGCCGAGCTCTGCCACGCCGCCGAGGAGGTGCTGCACGCCGCCCGCCCCGGCATGATCGGGCTGCTGACGCGGGTGGTGGACGAGCTCTCGGCCCTGGTCGAGTCGGTCTCCCGCGGCGACGAGCCGCCGGTCGACCAGGAGATGGTCGACCTCCTCCGCAACTCGACGACCGCGCCCTTGCCGCCCCCCGCGCCTGCACCTCTCCCGGCACCCCCATCACCGCCCGCGGCCTCCCCGGAGTCCCAGCCCGCGCCGCCGCCGGTGCCCGAGCCCAAGGGCGCTCCCGCGCCGTCCGCACCCCCTCAAAAGGCCGCGACCGCCGCGGCGCCCTCGGCCGCCAACGACGTGCGGGTGGACGTCGCGGCGCTCGACGCCGTGGCCGAGCGGGCGACGCAGGTGCGGATCATGGCGGTGGCCGGGCGGCAGGTGGTCGACCGCATCTACGACCTCGCCCGCCTGGCCGAGGACGGCCTCCACGAGCCGCAGCCGACGCAGGTGCTGGCGGTGCTCGCCACCATGCTCCGGCGGGTGGCGGTGGAGCTGGAGGGGGGCCAGGGGCGGCTGATCCGTTCGGCCGAGGAGCAGCTGGAGAAGATGCTCTCGCTGCAGCTGCAGCCGATGCGCGGCTTCCTGCTCTCCTTCGCCCGCTACGCCCGCGAGCTCGCCCGCTCGCTCCACCGCGAGGTCGAGGTCGAGCTCGAAGGCGAGGAGACGCGGCTCGACCGCCG
>DATBAW010000182.1:0-6875 GCA_036271335.1 Thermoanaerobaculia bacterium | reverse complement strand
GAGCCCTCCGATCAGGACGGCACCTACTGGGGCGTGAGCCTCGACAACAATCAGGCGTGCGCGAGCTGCTGCAACATCGTGCCGAATTCCGGCAACCTCGCCCGCAGCGTCCGCCTGCTCTGCAACTGATCCCATGACACGCCGGCGACCGGGCAACGTCGCCGGCTCCGCGCGGCTGGTGTAAAATCTCCGCATCTGCACTGAGGCAGAATCAAGGAGAGATTCATGAGCCGACGCATGCTTTTTCTCGCCCTGGCCTTCGGGCTCGTGACCGCGAGCCTGGGTCAACCCGTCACCGCCGTGAGCTCCTGCGAGGAGTGCGCGAGCAGCTGTAACCAGATCCCGATGGATCCCACCGATTGCCAGCAGCTGTACTGCCCGGAATGTGCCGATGCCGGCACGGTGTCAGGGATGCATCCGGCGACTTGAGAGAGGGCAGGGGCGGAGTCATGGAATCCTGGGAAAAGCGACGCATCCCCAGGCCCTCTGAGAATGGTTTCGACGGAGAAGCCTGCCCCTCCCTGTTCATCGTCGCTCTCCCGCGCACGCTCTCCACTCTGGTGCATCGGGAATGCTGCGCCGCGCTCGATCTGCGCTCGCCCCGGTGGGCGAGCTCGGGCGAGATCCTGAACGGCGATCGCGTGGTGATCTCCGCCGAGCGGCCCAGTGGCGAGAATCCGAAGTTCACGCCGCCGGAAGCCCGTTACGCCAGCGAGCAGCTCGACGAGCTCCTCGACGACGTGGTGGTCGCTACCGGCCGCGCTTACAAGGACGTCGTCCAGCCCTTCGCCGTCGCGCGCTGGCTGGCGGCCCGGGACATGCCGATCCTGCGCATCCGCCGCTCTCTCGTCGACATCGCCTGGAGCATGCAGCGGGCGGGCTGGTGGTACCCGGAGCAGGCGGCGACGACGACAGGCGGCGATCGGCGCGACCGGCTGCTCGCGGGACTGCTGCGGGCCTCGCGGGCGCTCGATGCCTTGCCCGCGGAGGTGGTCGAGTTCGACGACCTCCTCGCGAGCGAAGAGCGGCTGCGGACGGCGCTACGGCGCCTCTACCCAGGGCGCGACGTGCCGCCGCTCGCCTACGCTGACGAGGGCTTCCGGCTCAGGAGCCGCCGTATGCTCGCCGAGCGTCAGGATCCACTCTGGCGGGAGCTCGCGGAACGGCTGGCGCAGCTCGCGGACGAGCCCGTGGAGCCCGGACCGGCGTCCAGGCTCATCTCTTGACGCAGCGCCCGCTCGACGGCGGCGAAAACCTCCTCCCACTCCCCTGGCCGGGATTGGCGGAACAGGGTCATCGTCGGATACCAGGGGCTGTCGCCGCGCGCCGTCAACCAGCGCCAATCGGCCGGTTCGCTCAACAGCGTCCAGACCCGCTGCCCGAGAGCCCCGGCGAGATGCGCCATCGCAGTGTCGACGGTGATCACCAGGTCCATGGCGCGGACGAACGCCGCGGTCGTGGCGAAGTCGCCGATCGCCGCGGAAAGATCGGTGATGCCGCTCCCGGAGTGAGCCGCGAGGTCGCCCGCCCGCTCGCCGAACTGGAGCGAATAGAGCGCGATGCCCGGCAGGCGCGCCAGACGGGCGAAGTGCTCCACGTCGCAGTCCCGCCTTTCGCCGGCAGGGCCTCCCGGACGGCTCGCCCAGACGATTCCTATCTTCAACAACCCCTCTTCCGCCGCCGGCCAGCTCGCGCGGCAGGCGGCTTCCGCGTCGGCGGGGACCGCGAGGTAGGGGATCGCAGCCGGCACGCTGTCGAGCGTGGTGCCAAAGATCCGCGCCAGGCTGACGATCGGGATCTGGAAATCAAAACCGCCGATCTCCTCCTCCGTGGCATCCTCGGGGATGAGCCGGTCGACCCCATCGAGCGTCGCATAGAGTCGCAGCAGGGGCTTCGGCGTCTGCAGCCAGACCCGGCCGCCACGCTGCCGGATGGCGCGGACGTAGCGGGCGAACTGGATGTGATCGCCCAAGCCCTGCTCGATCCACACCATGACGGTCTGCCCGGCGAGCGGCGAGCCGTCCCATACCGGAGCGGAGTGGCTCGGATGACCGGGGGTGCGGCCTCCGGCGGCGAACCGCCACTCGAGCTCGCGCCACCCCTCGGCGTAGGCGCCGCTGGCGAGCAGCAGAGCTCCGAGATCGAGGTGTGCGGGGGCGAAGTCGGGCGCCCGCTCGATCGCGGCGCGGAAGCAGGCGATCGCCTCCGCCGGCGAACGCTGCATCGTCATCTGCCCCAGATTGTGGCACGGCAGGTGCCAGGCGGGTTCCGCTTCGGCGGCCCGCCGGAACGCCGCCAGCGCCTCGGCATCCCGTCCGCAGCCCTGCAGGAGCGTGCCCAAGCGGTTGTGGGCCGGCGCCCAGTCCGGCCGCAACTCGACGGCTCTGCCGGCCGCGACGGTCGCCTCGTCGACGCGGCCGAGGGTCTGCAGGAGACCGCTCAGGCTGTAGTGGGCCTCGGCCCGATCGGGCTCGATCGCGATCGCCAGCCGTTGCGCCTCGGCGGCTGCGGCGAGGTCGCCGGCGCTCTGCAGGACGATGGCGAGGTTGAGCCAGGTCGCCGCCGAACCCGGGTCGAGGGCGAGCGCCGCTTGCAGGAGGCCCACGGCAGCGTCGATGTCTCCGGTGTGCAGCAGGAGGGCCGCCAGATTGTTGTGCACGTCGATCCGCTCGGGTGAGATGGCGAGCGCACGGCGATAGAAGTCGATCGCCGCCGCGAAATGGCCCTCCGTCGCGGCAGCGTGGCCGCTGGCGGCGAGCGCCGAGGCCTCTTCACAGGTGGCATTTTCGCTTGCAGGCTCGATCGGCATGAGCTTTCGCCTCCCGGCAAGTTGCCGAAACAGGTCCCGGCGTTGGCCGCCGGGACCTGCCGCGGCGGACCCTTCGTCAGCCCTCCTTCGGGAAGACGAACGTCGTCGGACCGTTGGGGCCCGCCGGGAACGCCATCCAGAACGTCACCATCGCATGGGCATGGTCGACCACGACAGGCGCCGCCTGATAGGAGTGGTTCACGTAGCCGAGCGTCACGGTGTACGGCCCTTTGCCGAGCGTCTCGACGTCGACCTGCCTGTAGTGCTGGGCCTTGACTTCACCCGAGAGCGTCTGGCCGTTTGCCTTGATCGAGTAGGCGATGTTGCGGAAATTGAACTCGACGAGATCCTTGGAAGTGACCTGCCCGTCGGCGATGCTGTTGACGATCATGCTCTCTCCTTGGCACGTAGCCGGTTGAGTTGATGATCAGTCCGAGAGCAACCACTGTGCCATGGCGGCCCGATCCCGTTGCCCAGGGCGATCGGGGCTTTCCAGGTGCCTGTCGACACGTCGGCGAGCACTGGCAACACGTCAGCGAGATTTCTGACATGTCAGCGAGCTTTCGCTATACCGAGCACCGGACGAAACTTGTAGCCGTAGACGAGATAGCCCTGACCCTGCGGTCCCCGTTCCTGGAGCCGCCGGGTCACCATCTCGACCGGCATGCCGATCTCGACGTCTTCGGGATCCACGTCGGTGAGCTGAGCGGTGACGCGTACGCCTTCCGCCAGCTCCACCAGGGTCACCGTATAAGGTCCGGAGAAACCCCGCGGCGCCACGGACACCTCGGCGAACGAGAAGACCGTCCCCCGTCCCGAAAAGCGATAGGTCGCGAGCTCCCGGCCACGGCAGGCGCCACAGGCGTTCTTCGCCGGAAACTGCACGGCGCCGCACCCCTCGCAGCGCTGCCCTTCCAGACGATAGTAGGGCGCGGTCAGGCGATGGTAGCGCGGCAGATCCAGGGTTTCCGGCATGGGTCAGGCCTCCAGGACGTGCGTCACGGCGATCGAGCCGTGGCCGCCGATCGCCTGCGTGAGGGCCACCCGGGCGCCCGGCACCTGGTTCGGTCCGGCCTCGCGCCGGAGCTGCGCGGTGGCTTCGACGATCTGATAGGCGCCGCTCGCTCCCACCGGATGCCCGCGCGCCTTGAGCCCGCCGAAGGTCGAGAGCGGGAGGCAGCCGCCGCGGGCGAAACAGCCGTGGGCCGCGCGCCGTAACGCCTCGCCGCGCGGCGCGAAACCGCAGGCTTCGAGCGATAGCGCGGTGATGATCGTGAACGCGTCGTGCGCTTCGAACAGATCGAAATCCCTGGGACGGAAGCCGCTGGCCGCGAACGCCTTTTCGGCCGAGCGTTTCGCCGCGCCGAGAGTGAGCAGATCGGCGCGGCCGGCCAGCGCGATGGTATCGGTGGCTGCCGCCGCGGCGGCGATGCGCACGGCACGGTGATGGGCGCGCAGCGCGTCGCGCGAACCGATCACCACCGCCGCGGCGCCGTCGCAGACCGGCGCCGCGTCGAGCACGCCGATGGGGGAGGCCACCATCGCCGAGCGGGCGAACTCCTCGAGCGTGATCGGTTCGCGGAACATCGCGTTTTCATTCGCGGCGGCATTGCGATGGGCGCTGACGGCGAAGGGGGCGAAATCCTCGCGGGCGGCGCCGGTCTCGTACAGATAGCGCCGCATCAGCAGCGCCGAAAGGGCGACGAACGAAAGGCCGTGGCTCGCCTCGTAATCGCCGTCCGAAGCCGTGGCCAGCCCCGCCGTCACCTGCTCGGACACGGCGTCGGTCATCTTCTCGATCCCGACCGCGACGGCCACATCATGGGCTCCCGACGCCACCGACAGCGCCGCGGCGCGCACGGCGGCTCCTCCCGACGCGCAGGCCGCCTCCACTTTCCATGCCTCGGCGGGGAGGAGGTCGGCGGCATCGGCGAGCAGCGCGCCGAGGTTCTCCTGGCCGTTGATCGCGCCGCCCAGCATGTTGCCGACGAACAGGGCATCCACCGTCTCGGTATCTCCATATCCAAGCATCGCATCGGCGAGCGCCGCGCGGATGGCGGAGGCTCCGAGCTCGCGCAGGCCGAGATCCCAGTGCTCGCCGACCGGCGTCTGGCCGGTGCCGATGATGAAGACGTCCCTCATGACCGTTGGATCTTTCCTCGCAGCCGAAGATACGGGCCATACCCGTCCACGACGCGGCGGCGCTCCAGGTAATCGATCACGTTCGGCCCGCGGCGGCGCTCCTCGATCCTTTCGGTCACGCGGAAGCTGAAGGCGTCGCTTCCCGCTCCCGAGCCGTACGAGCAGAAGAAGATGCGATCGCCCGGCTTCGCCACGTCGAGCACGGCGGCGAGGCCGAGCAGCGACGAGCCGGCATAGGCGTTGCCCATTCGCGGCGCCACCAGGCCGGTGCGGATCTGCTGGCGGCTGAAGCCGAGCTCGGCGGCGGCGCGCTCCACGAACTTCGGCACTGGCTGATGGAACACGGCGTGCGCGAACTCCTTCGCCTCCGCGTCCACCTCGGCCAGCAGCTTGCGCGACGCCGCCAGCGTGTGGCGGAAATAGGAGGGCTCGCCGGTGAAACGGCCGCCATGCTCGGGATAGTGAGCGGCCTCGCGGCGGAAGAAATCGGGGGTGTCTGTGACGTGCGACACCGAGGCCTCCACCACCGCCAGGGAGTCCGCGGCGCTCGCGAACAGATAGGCCGCGCCGCCGCAGCCGGCCGTGTACTCCAGGGCGTCGCCGGGCTTCGACTGCGCGGTGTCCATGCCGATGGCGATCGCCGCCTCGACCATCCCCGAGCCCACGAAGGCGACCGCCGCCTGCATCGCCTCGCTGCCGGCCTTGCAGGCGAACTCCATGTCCGCGGCCACCACGTGCGGCGTGATCCCCAGCGCCTCGGCCACGATCGTCGCCGACGGCTTCACCGCATAAGGTTTCGATTCCGTCCCCACCCAGATCGCGCCGATCGCGTCCGGATCGACGCCGGCGCGGTCGAGCGCCGTGCGCGCCGCCTCGATCGCCATCGTCACCACGTCCTCGTCCGGCCCGGGCACCGATTTTTCAGCCACCGCCGGAGCCGCGGCGCCCCGCGCGCGCCAGGTCGCCGAGATGTCCGCCGTGCGCACCCGCAACCGCGGCACGTAGGCGCCATAGCCGGCGATCCCCACCGCGAGATTCGATCTCACGCCGAGGCTCCCTTTTTCTTCGCCTTTTTCGGTACGTCCGCCGGAGCGATCTCGAGGCCGCCGAAGAAGAGGTCCTGCATCTCGCGCACGAGCTGGCCGGCGGGAATCTTGCCGTTGGGCCGGAACCACTTGTAGATCCAGAGCACCTGGCCGAGGAACGAGAACGCGGCCACGCGTGGCTCGACCCGGCGGATGCGCCCTTCGCGCACCGCCTCCTCGAACGACGATTCCAGAAAGTGGACGTAGCGCTTCTTGCGGGCGTTGATCTGCGCCCGCGCGGCGCCGGTGAGCGTCTCGTGCTCGTGGAGGATGATAGTGACCTCCTTGCTCCACCCCTCGGTCACCAGATGGATGTTCTTCTCCATGCACGTCTTGAGGCGCTCGACGGGATCGGCGATCGTGAGCACGGGGAGCAGCACGCGCTCCTCGAAGATGTCCATCCCGTAGTTCTGGATTTCCAGCAGCAGGTCCTCCTTGCTGCGGATGTAGTAGTAGAGCCCTGCCTTGGTGAGGCCGCACGCCGAGGCGATGTCTTGCACCGACGCCGCCTCATACCCCTTCTCGCAGATCAGCCGCGCCGCCGTCTCCAGCACCGCCCGATGCCGCTCGCGATGGACGTCCGATCCCGTCTCCGGCGCTCGTGCCAAGGGAAGTCCTTTCCGGATTTACTTTCCACTACCAGTTGCGCGGTAGAATTCTACCGGTCGGTCGGTAGTGTAGGGCGGGAAGATGGCGGCGTCAAGGGGCAGTCGACCGGCTTTTGCCAGCATGTGCTAGCATGAGATCGGAATCAGCCCTGATGGAGGTGTTGCTTGGCCAGCTTGAGCATCCGTAAACTGGACGACGAGGTCTACGACCGGCTCCGAGGTCGTGCCGCT
>DATBAW010000181.1:0-3006 GCA_036271335.1 Thermoanaerobaculia bacterium | reverse complement strand
GAAGAGCGCGCCGGTCGACGCGAAGGCGAGCCCCATCGTCGCGTCCAGGCCGCCGTAGCGGGTGGTGAAGCCCAGGGCCATCATGGCGGCGATGGTCAGCAGCGACCACTTCACCCGCCAGAGCGTCCCGCCCAGGATCCTAACGAGCTGGGGAAGCGAGAAGCCGAGCAGGAGGCCGCTCAGCAGGCCGGTCAGCAGGAGGCTCGTGCCGGTGGCGGAGAGCCAGTTGAGAGTGAAGACCGCGGCCTCGGGGGTCGGCTTCTTGACCACCGGCGGCGTCCGCACCACCGCCTTGTCGAGCCCGGGGACGGGGACGTTGACGACCGAAATCCCGTGGAGAAAGTTCTCGTGCCCCTCGGCGCCGCCGTTCAGGAAGTCCTTGGACGGCTGGTAGCCCCAGACGAACACGAAGAGGCAGAGGAGGACCCAGGGCGCGAGCGCCTTGAAGGCCGCCTTCGGGGTGGGCGCGACCCGCGCCGCCGCCTCGGCCGCGCGCGCCGTTCCGGACTCGTGCTCGAAGCTCCAGATCGTCTTCGGCTGCCAGAAGCGGAGCAGGACCAGCAGCGAGAGGATGGAGACGATCGAGCCGGCGATGTCGACCAGCGCGGGGCCGAAATGGTTGCTGACGAAGTATTGGGTGATGCCGAAGGAGACGCCGGCCGTCAGGCAGGCGGGCCATACCTCGCGCATCGCCTTGCGCCCGGCCATCGCCCAGATCAGCCAGAAGGGGATGAGGACCGAGAAGAAGGGGAGCTGGCGTCCCACCATGGCCGAGAGCGCCGCTTCCGGGAGCCCGGTGACCTTGGCGAGGGTGATAATCGGGGTGCCGAGCGCGCCGAAGGCGACCGGCGCGGTGTTGCCGAGGAGCGCCAGCCCGGCCGCCTGGAGGGGCCGGAAGCCCAGCCCGATGAGCATCGCGCCGCAGATGGCGACCGGCGTGCCGAAACCGGCCGCGCCCTCGATGAAGGCGCCGAAGCTGAAGCCGATCAGCAGCAGCTGGATGCGGCGGTCGCTGGCGAGGCCGGCGATGGTGGTCTTCAGCACCTCGAAATCGCCCGATTTGACGGTGACGTCGTAGACGAAGATCGCCCCGAAGATGATCCAGCCGATCGGCAGCAGGCCGAAGGCGGCGCCGTCGGCGGCGGCGGCGAGCGCGAGCTGCGTCGGCATGCCGAAGACCAGGATGGCGATCGAGACCGCCGAGGCCAGCCCGAGGAGCGCGGCCCAGTGCGCCCGCACGTGGAAGAGGGCGAGGAGCCCGAGAAGGACGACGACGGGGATGGCGGCGACGAGCGCCGAGGCGAAGATGTTGCCGAGAGGAGAGTACACCTGCGTCCAGGTCATCGCTCTGTCCTCCTGAAAGTCTTCGAGTTGTCCCGATCAGGATACTCCACTTCGAGCCCTGGAGGACGCGGTACACTGCCACGTCCATGATCTCTGAGACGACGACCGCGACGACCTCCGAGAAGCCCCCAACGGAAGCTCCGGCGCCCGCCATCCTTCTGGAGGTCGTCGAGGGGCTCGCCCGCGAGCTCCAGCCGCAACGCCGGGGGCGCGCGGTCTCCCTCGACTCCTCGCTGGAGCGCGATCTCGGCTTCGACAGCCTTGGCCGCGTGGAGCTGCTGGCCCGGCTGGAGAGGACGTTCGGCGTGCGGCTCTCCGAGGAGCTTCTAGGGGGCGCTGAGACGCCGCGCGACCTCCTCCAGGCGCTCGCCGCCGCGCACCCCGCCGCGGCCGCCGGAAAGGGTTTCGAGGAAGTCGCTGCGATCGGAGCCGGCGAGGTGGCTCCCGACCGCACGCGCACCCTGCTGGAAGTGCTCGACTGGCACGCCGAGCGTCACCCCGAGCGGCGGCACATTCTGTACTACCCCGGCGAGGGCGAGCCCGAGGAGCTGACCTACGGCGAGCTGGCGCGCCGGGTCCACGCCGTGGCCGCCGGCCTCGCCAGGCTCGGCATCGGTCCGGGCGCGGCGGTGGGGATTATGCTCCCCACCGGCCTCGAATACTTCGTCGCCTTCTTCGGCGTCCAGCGGGCGGGCGGCATCCCGGTGCCCCTCTATCCGCCGGCACGCAAGAGCCAGATCGAGGACCACCTGCGCCGCCAGGCGGGCATCCTCCAGACCGCCGGCGCCGAGGTGCTGATTACCTTTTCCGAGGTCCTCACCCTCGCCAAGCTGCTGAGCGCGCAGATTCCGGGCCTGCGGCGTGTGGTCACAGTCGCCGAGCTGGCGGCTCCCGGCTCCCAGGCCGACGCGCTGATCGCGCCGCCGGTGCGCGGCGAGGACATCGCCTTCCTCCAGTTCACCTCCGGCAGCACCGGCAATCCGAAGGGCGTCGTGCTCACCCACGCCAACCTGCTGGCCAACTTGCGGGCGATCCGCCAAGGGGCGGACATCCGGCCGGACGACGTCATCATCAGCTGGCTGCCGCTTTACCACGACATGGGGCTGATCGGCTGCTGGATGGGCGCCCTCTACTTCGGCGTGCCGCTGGTCCTGATGTCGCCGCTCGCTTTCCTGGCGCGCCCGTCGCGCTGGCTGAAGGCGATCCACCAGCATCGGGGGACCCTTTCGGCGGCGCCCAACTTCGCCTACGAGCTATGCATCAACAAGATCCCGGACGAGGAGATCGCCGGCCTCGACCTTTCTTCGTGGCGGATGGCGCTCAACGGCGCCGAGCCGGTGAGCCCCGATACTCTGCGCCGCTTCGCCGAGCGCTTCGCGCCCCATGGCTTCCGGCCGGGCGCGTTCTCGCCCGTCTACGGCCTCGCCGAGAACTCGCTCGCCGTCGCCTTCCCGCCGCTCGACCGGCCGCCGGTGATCGATGCCGTCGAGCGCGACGCCTTCCAGCGCTCCGGCCGCGCCGTGCCCGCGGCGGCGGACGATCCTCAGGCCCTCCGCTTCGTCTCCTGCGGCTTTCCGCTCGTGGGCCACGAGGTCCGCGTCGTCGACGACAACGGCCAGGAGCTGGAGGAGCGGCGCGAGGGGCGGCTGGAGTTCAAGGGGC
>DATBAW010000180.1:0-32086 GCA_036271335.1 Thermoanaerobaculia bacterium | reverse complement strand
AATCGCGCCAGGATCGACTCGCGCCCCTGGCGGCCGAGATCGGCGCGCAGGGTGGAATCCGCGATCAGCTCCTGGATGGCGGTGGCGGCGGACTCGGCCGAGCCGGGGGTGAAGAGGACGCCGGTGCGCCTTGGCTCGATGAATTCCGGGAAGGGGCTCCTGTCAGGCGCCGCCACGGCGCACCCCCGGGCCATTCCCTCGGCGAGAGTAAGGCCGAAGGATTCGCCGCGCGAGGTCGAGACCACCACTCCTCCCGAATCGCGCACCGCGTCGAGGAAGCCGGGGATGCGGCCATAGGGAAGCGCGCCGAACCAGCGCAGCCGGCGGAGCGCCTTCTCGTCGCGGGCGGCCTCCTGCAACCGCGCCGCGCCGTCCGCCTCGACCGGCTGACCGATGATCCAGGCCTCGTGCTCCACCCCGCGCCGCCCCAGCACGCCGGCGATCGCCACGAAACCCCGCCAGTTCTTGTGCTCGTCGAGACGGCCGATCCAGGCCACGACGGGGCGCGGTGGCGGCGCCGGAAAAGGCGGGGGCGAAGATACGAACTCGCGGCGCAGGGGGTTGGGAACGACGCGCACCTCGATCCCCGCGCCCAACCGCTCCAGGACCAGCCGCCGCTGCCCTTCCGACGGGACGAAGACGGCGGCCGGCCGGTAGGCGGCGAGGCCGTGGAGATAGCCCAGGCTGGCCGGATAGGACGAATGGCACTCCATCACCAGCCGCGGACAGTCCGGCGCACCCGCGGCGAACCCGGGGAGGATCTCCTCGGAATCGATCGAGGCGAGCAGGTCGAACCCCTCGCGGCGGGCGAAGCGGAGGCACTCCTCGGGAGGGCCGACGTGGAGGCGCTCCTCGTGACCCCGGAAGATCGAGCGGCCGCCGTAATCGTGGAAAAACCAGGCGTGCGCCTCGATGCCCGACGCGGCCAGGCCGTCGAGCCGGGCGCGCAGCACTGCCTCGACCCCTCCCAGCGTCAGGTATTTGTAGACGAAGAGAGCTTTCAAGGCCTGCTCTCCGGAACGGGTGCGAACAGCGCGCGCTTCTCCGCCACCCGCTGGTGCCCGGCGGCCAGCGCGGCGAGCAGGGTGTCCAGCCGGTGGTCCCAAGTGCAGGTGGCGGCGAAGGCACGCCGGGCCTCGATCTCTTCCGGATCCCGGAGGAGCGCGGCGCGCTCGATCGCCGCGAGGAGCTCCGCCTCCCCCTTGGCGCGGGCGACGAAGGCCTCCCCGCCGGCCGGCGGGTAGACGCCGGTCACCACCACCGGCAGCCCCATGGCGAGGTACTCGTAGGTCTTGATCGGATCGGCGCCCGCCGCCAACCGATCGGGCTTGAAGGGGATCACCGCGACGTCCCAATTCGCCGCGAAGGCCGCGAGGTCGGTCTGCGGCTGCTTGCCCAGCAGCTCGACGTTGGCGGGCAAGGTCACCCCCTCGGGCGAGCCGCCGTAGCCGATCAGGTAGAAACGCCAGCTTGGGCGGCGGCCGGCGGCGCCGGCGAGCAGCTCCCAGTCGAACCAGGCGCCGGCGAGATAGCCGAAGTAGCCGACGGTGATCTCGCCACGGGCGAGCGGCTGGGGCTCTCCCACCTCGGAGATCCCCGGCTTCAGGCCGTTCCCGAGGATCTCGACGCCCGGACCGCCGAGGCCACGGATCCGCCGGGCGAGCTCCTCGTTGATGGCGAACAGGGCGTCGCAGGCGCCGATCAGGTGGCGCTCGAACTCCTCGTCGAACCAGATCGCCTGGCCGACGCGGTGGAACTCTTCCCAGTCGTCGAGCCCGTCGTAGACGGTGAGCCAGCCGGCCGAATTCGCCGCCGACAGGGTGGTAAAGAAACCGGGATAGGGGAACTCGAAGAGGGCGATCCGCTCGCTGCCCGGAAAGGCGCCGGCCAGGATCTCGGGACGGCGGACCACCACGTCGATCGGGATCTGGAGAATCCCTTCCTCCAGGCGGTCCTGCGGGCGCCACTCGTCCTCATGCCAGCGCCAGTAGATGAAGACGACCGGTATCCCCCGCCGCGCCAGGGTGAGGGCGAGCTGGGTGGGGCGCTGCCCCTCGCTCTCCAGGAGCTGGGTGCCGGAGAAGATCGCCACCACTCGGGGGACGCCCGCGGCGGCCACCCGCTCTTCGAAATGGAGGAGATCGGCGCGGGGATCGGGACCGTCCCCGGCAGCGATCGCGACGGCGGTCCGGGACGGAGCTCCCAGGAGCTTGCCCACGGCGCGGCGACCGAGCCCGTAGACCTTGCGGCGGCCGGAGCCCTCGGGGAAGGCGCGGCGCATCAGACCCCAGAAGCGGGTCGCCAGCCGGTAGGCGAGCGTACCCTCCAGGGCGTTCAGGCGGCGGTCGATGTCGTTCCGCTCGCGCAGAAGCTGATCGCGGATCTGCCGCTGGGCCTCCAGGTCCTGGCGCAGCCGCTCCCGCTCGGCGGCCCCGGCCAGCTCCCGCCGGTTCCACTCGGTCTCCAGGCCGTCCAGCCGGATCACCTCGGCGACCTTGGCGAGCGCCAGGTCGTCGAGGAAGCGCCGGCCCTCCGAACGCGGGGGTGGGCCGGTATCGAGCGCCTCCAGCGCCGCCACTGCGCTGCGGCGCGCGAGCGTCCGCTGCGCCGCCACGAAGGGGGCGAGCCGCTCGCGGACTTCGTCGTCTCCAGCCCGTTGGAGCGCCGCCGCCACCTCCTCCGCCCGCCAGCTCTCCACCGGGAGCGCGAGACCGGCCAGACCGGCCCCGGCCAGCAGGGACGTCACCTTCGGGTCATAGGCCAGGCCGGCCACCGGCACGCCGGACGAGAGGGCCAGGAGGGCGGCGTGGAAGCGCATGGCCAGCACCCGGCGGCAGCGGCCGAGCAGACCCGCCAGCTCGGTGGGCTGGAGCGGGCGCGCGAACACCAGCGCCCGTTCCGGGCTCGCCAGCGCCGCGGCGACGCGCCGGCTGACCGCCAGATCCTCGTCCGGCTGGAAAGGGAGGAAGAGGAGGCGGCCGGGCGTCGCGGCGAGGTGGAGGTCGAGGGCCTTGCGGATCTCCCCCTCCCAGATCTCCGGATCGGTCCCGCGCGCCCAGGGGCGGAGCGCGACGCCGGTCAGGGGCTCGTCCGGCGCCACGCCGATCTCGGCCAGCAGGGCGGCGAGCGCCTCCTCCTCGATCGGGGCGAGCAGGAAGGCGGGATCGGCCGCCAGCTCGACCGGACGGGAGAGGCCGATCTCCCGCAGCAGCTCCAGCGAGGCCGGATCACGGACCGTGGCTTGGCTGCAGAGCGTGAAGGCGGCCCGGGTCAGCGCCCGCCCCTCGTCGGTGGCGAGCGGTCCGACGCCGACCGCGTAGAGCATCGACGGCCGCCCCAGCAGGGCGGCGAGCACCGGGAAGCCGGCATAGGTGAGGAGCCCCCCCTGGCGGCCGGTGAGGAAGCTCTCGGCGGGGACCGACCAGTAGTCCTGGAAGAGGCCGCCGCCGCCGAGGATCACCAGATCGCAGCCGCGGATCGCCGCGATCACCGCCGGCAGATCGTCCCGGAGGATGGCGCGGACGCCGTGCCGGGCCGCGGTCGCCGCCGGATCGCCCGAGGCGACGACGAGATCGAGCTCCGGCCGCAGGGTGCGCAGCTCGCCGAGCATCGCCGCCAGGATCGCCTCGTCCCCGGCGTTGCCGAACCCGTAGTATCCGGCGAGGAGGAGGCTGGGGGCGCCGGCCGGCATGGGGCGTCAGCGGGCCGCGAGAGCCGGCGAGGCGGCCGTGGCGGCCGGCCGGAAGGGGGTCCAGGGCGCGCCGGCGAGGATGGCGGCGATCCGCTCCGCAGCGTGGCCGTCGCCGTAGGGGTTGACCGCCCGCGCCATCGCCTCGTAGGCGGCCGGGGAGGTCAGCAGCTCCGTGGCCGCGGCGACGATCCGCGCGCGGCCGGTCCCCACCAGGCGGGCGACGCCGGCCTCGATCCCCTCGGGGCGCTCGGTGGTCTCGCGCAGCACCAGCACGGGCTTGCCGAAGGTGGGGGCCTCCTCCTGGATGCCGCCGCTGTCGGTGAGCACGAACCGGCAGCGGGCCAGCCGGCGCACCAGCTCGCGGTAGTCGAAAGGGTCGTGGAGCTGGAGGTTCGGCAGGCCCCCGAGCCGCTCGTAGGCCGGCTGCTGGACGCGGGGGTTGCTGTGGACGGGATAGATCCAGTCGACGCCCGGGAAGCTCCCGGCCAGGGCACGCAGGGCCGCGAAGATCTCGCTCAAGGGGGCGCCGAAGCTCTCGCGGCGGTGGACGGTGATCAGCACCTCGGGGCGCTCGGGGGGAGAGCCAGGATCGCGCGGCAGGAGGCGCAGGGCGTCGATCACGGTATTGCCCACGACGTGGACGCGGGCGGCGTCGCACCCCTCGGCGAGCAGGGCGCGGCCGGCCCGTTCGGTGGGGGCGAAGAGGGCGGCGGCGAGGGTGTCGACGATCCGCCGGTTGGCCTCCTCCGGAAAGGGGCGCGCCAGGTCGCCGGTGCGCAGCCCCGCCTCCACGTGGCCGACCCGCACGCCGCGATGGAAGGCGGCGAGGGCGGCGGCCATGGCGGTGGTGGTGTCTCCCTGGACCAGCAACCAGTCGGGGGGAGCGGCGGCCAGCACCTCGTCCATGGCGGCGAGGGTCGCCGCGGCGAGGCCGTTGAGCGTCTGGTCCCGCCGCATCAATTGGAGATCGAGATCGGGGCGGAGCCCGAGCAGATCCTGCGCCTGATCGAGCATCTCCCGGTGCTGGCCGGTGGCGCAGAGGGTCACCGCGAAGAGGGGGTCCCGGCGCAGCGCCGCGATCACCGGGGCCATCTTGATCGCCTCCGGACGGGTGCCATAGACGACGAGGATCTTCACGGTTGAGCGTTCCATGGTGAGCATTCCAATAGCGTCCGGGGCACTATAGCCGCCCCCGGTCCGGGGCGTCCAGTTGAGGGTCGCCGGGAGGGGGACCGCCCTGCAAGGGCGGGCTTTGAGGAGCCTGGGGTTTCAACCCCAGGCGGTGCGGGGCCATGGCCATGATTCGGCGATCCTTCCGCCTGCCTGGGGTTCCACCCCAGGAGAGCGGCGCCAGGGCCATCACTCCGCGATCCTTCCGCCTGCCTGGGGTTTCAACCCCAGGAGGGCGGCGCCAGCCATGATTCCGCGATCCTTCCGCCTGCCTGGGGTTTCCACCCCAGGAGGGCGGCGCCATGGCCATGATTCGGCGATCCTTCCGCCTGCCTGGGGTTTCCACCCCCAGGAGGGCGGCGCCATGGCCATCATTCCGCGATCCTTCCGCCTGCCTGGGGTTTCCACCCCAGGAGGGCGGCGCCATGGACATCACTCCGCGATCCTTCCGCCTGGGGTTGAAACCCCAGGCTCCTCAAAGCCCGCCCCTTTGGGGCGATCCCCCTCCCGGTGACCGGCATAGGGTTCGCATGGGAAACAGTATGTAGATGATTGATTGGAGGTCTCCTATGAAATTGCGCACTCTGCCCTCCCTATCCTTCGCGATCCTCCTGGTGCTCGCTCTTCATCCTGCCGGCGCGGCCACCATCGTTCCTCCCGCCAACCTCGGCGAGCTGGCCCGGATGAGCCGGGCGGTCGTCCTGGCGGAAGCCGTCGAGTCGTGGGGCGAGGACGGCGCGACGGTGCCGGTGACCGTCACCCGCTTCAACCTGCTGCAAGCGGTATCCGGCGCCGCCACGGGCGACGTCTTCGAGGTCCAGGAGCCGGGCGGCCGGGGGAAGACCCGCGCCGCGGTCGTCGACGGTGCCGCCCGGTTCACCGCCGGCCATCGCTACCTGCTCTTCCTCGACGTCGCTCCCGGCGCCCGCTGGCGCCCCCGGATGATGGCCTTTGGCCTGCTGGAGGAGACGTCAGAGGGCGTGCTCCGCCCGACCGCCGAGGCGCGGGAGATCGCGCCCCTCCCCACCGTGCCGCCGGCCGAGCCGGTCGCCGCCTATCGCGAGACCGCCCTCCTCCAGCACCTGCGGGAGGTGGTGGCGGGAGCGCCCTGGGACCGCGACAAGGTGGTCCTCGGGACGGCGGAGCCGAGCCTGCCGGAGACCTCGGCGCTCGGCAACAGCCCGTCCTACTGCGTCTACATGACCGACCCCGGCGACGGCCTGCCGCTGCGCTGGTTCGGCTTCGAGACCGGCACCACGGCCTCCATCGTCGCCACCACGCCGGGCCAGAACGGGCTCGCCGACGGCGGCACGGCGGCGATCCAGCAGGGGGTGGCGGCCTGGACCAACGATCCCAACTCGGTGATCCGCTACAACTACGGCGGCACCCGGGCGCGCAACATCACCTGCTCGGCCAACTTCGACGTCGACCAGGGGGCGGCGGTGTTCAACGACCCCTGCAACGACATCGCCGACCTCGCGGGGTGCACCGGCACGCTCGCCTTCGGCGGCTCCTTCTACAACCTCAGCGCACAGCCCTACGACGGCCTGTCGTGGCACCAGCTGACGACGCCGTTCGTGGTGGTGAACAACGGCGCCGAGTGCATCGGTGCCACCGGCTTCAAGGAGGCGCTCACCCACGAGCTGGGGCACTCCCTGGGCTTCGGCCATCACACGCCGCCGAACCGCGCCGACACCACCATGTCGGCGATCCTCAACAACGACGGCCGCGGCGCCACCATCGAGATCGTCGACAAGCAGTGCGCCGCCTTCGACTACCACACCTTTCTCGACGTCCCCTACCGCTACTGGGCCTGGCGGTGGATCGAGGCGGTCGAGAACGCCGGGGTGACGCCGACCCCCGCCTGCGGCAGCGGCAACTACTGCCCGGCCAATCCGATGACCCGCGACGAGATGGCGATCTTCCTGCTTCGCGCCAAGGAGGGGGGAAGCTACACGCCTCCCGCCTGCACCACCCCGATGTTCTCCGACGTCCCCTGCTCCAACTCCTACGCCCCCTGGATCAACGAGCTGGTGCGGCGCGGCATCACCGCCGGCTGCGGCGGCGGCAACTACTGTCCGACCACCTCCGTCACCCGCGCGCAGATGGCGGTCTTCCTGCTGGTCACCCTGGGCATCTCGCCGCCGGCCTGCACCACCCCGGCGTTCGCCGACGTCCCCTGCTCCAGCCCCTTCGCCCCCTTCATCGACGAGCTGGTGCGGCGCGGCGTCACGGCCGGCTGCGGCAGTGGCGACTACTGCCCCAACAGCGCGGTGAACCGCGACCAGATGGCGGTCTTTCTGGCCACCAACTTCAGCCTGCCGCTGGCCCCGGCGCCACCGGCGAACTGAGCGGCGGGGATGAATTAGAATCCGTGGGCTTTCGCGGTCTGCCCCCGAGAAACCCACGGATGCGCCTCCCCACCACCGACCCCAGCCGCCTGCGCGCCTTCCACATCGGGGGCTACTGGCGGGGCGCCAACGACATGGTCCGGCAGATGATGCTCGGCCTGCGCGCCGCCGGCGCCGAGGTCCACGAGTACAGCACGGACGAGCACCGCGAGGCCCTGGACACCGAGGGGCGCCCGTACGACCGCGGCACCACCGGCCCGGTCTGGCTCCGCTTCGAGCGCCTGCGGGAGCCGCTGGAGCGGTTCGCGCCCCACCTGATCGTCTGCAACGCCGGGGGCCTGAGCTTCCGCCCCGAGGACGCCCGCGCCCTCCGGCGGGGGGCCTGCCTGCTCGGCATCGCCCTCTCCGATCCGGACGTGTTCGCGCCCGCCACCCGCCATTTCGCGGCCACCTTCGACCTCTTCCTCACCAACGCGCCCGGCTGCGTGCCCCGCTACCGGGCGCTGGGCGCCCGGGCCGGCGTGCTGCCGATCGCCACCAACGAGGCGTTCTTCCATCCGGCGCCGCCAAGCTCCGAACACGCCTGCGAGGTGCTGGTGCTCGGCCGCGCCCACCCGGACCGCCTGGAGCCGGTGCGCGCCCTGGTGGAGCGCTTCGACACCCACGTCTACGGCGAGGGATGGGACGAGCACGGGATCGCGGGGCGCGGGCTGATCTATGGCGACGACGTGCTGGCGGCCCTGGCCTCGGCGCGGATCACGGTGATCTTCTTCCGCACCGGTGGCGGCCATGCCCTGGTCAAGGTCGGCCTCTTCGACTTCGCCGCCGCCGGCGCGCTGGTGCTCACCAACCGCTTCGCCGAGGTCGAGCGCTACTTCGACTACGGCCGCGAGATCGTCGGCTTCGACTCGACGGACGAGCTGCTCGCCCAGGTTCGCCACTACCTCGACCACCCGGACGAGGCCGCGGCCGTCCGCGCGGCGGGACGGGCGCGCGTGCTCGCCGAGCACACCTGGCCGGCGGTCTGGCCGCGCATCCTGGCTCAACTAGGCAAAGACGTGGGCGAGGCCGCCGCTTGATCCACGCGGGGCCGAGGGAGATCGCGGACGGCGAGATCCGGCTGCGCGAGGTCACTCCCGCGGACGCCGGGGACCTCTACCGCTGGCGCATGGAGCCGGCCACCCGCGCGCAGTTCCGGGGCCTCGGCGAGGTGCCGTTCGCGGTGCACCAGGCCTACCTCGCCCGCTACTTCGAGCCCGCCAACAGCGACCGCTGGTTCGTGATCGAGGCCGCGGGCGAGCCGGTGGGGGCGATCGCGATCTATGATCTGTCGCCGGACGGCACCCAGGCCGAGTGGGGGCGGTTCGTGATCGACCCCGAACGGCGGGGACGGGGGTGGGGACGCCGAAGCCTGGAGCTGCTGATCGTCCACGCCCGCGACTTGGGGGTCCGCCGCCTGCGCTGCGACGTGCTCGCCGGCAACGCGGTGGCGGCGGGGCTCTATCGCCACCTCGGCTTCGCCGAGACCGGCGCCTACGAATCGGAAAGCCGGCGCTTCCTCCAACTCGCCCTATCGCTCACGCAGCCAGAGAAAGATCACTGATGGCAGACGATCCGATCCATCTCTTCGTTCCCACCTTCCGCATCGACGAGTCCCTGGCCGAGATCCGGGAGTGTCTGGAGAAGGGGTGGACCGGCCTCGGCTTCAAGACGGTAGCCTTCGAGGCGGCCTGGTGCGCCTATTCCGGCCTCCCCCACGCCCACTTCCTCAATTCGGCGAGCGCCGGCCTCCACCTGGCCTTCAAGCTGCTCAAGGAGGCGGACGGCTGGGCGGACGGCGACGAGGTCATCACCACGCCGCTGACCTTCGTCTCGACCAACCACGCCATCCTCTACGAGGACCTCCAGCCGGTATTCGCCGACGTCGACGAGTCCCTCTGCCTCGATCCGCGCTCGGTCGCCGAGCGGCTCACCCCGCGGACCCGCGCCGTCTGCTTCGTCGGCCTGGGGGGGAACGCCGGGAGCTACGAGGCGATCCGCGACCTCTGCCGCGAGCGGGGGCTGCGCCTGATCCTCGACGCCGCCCACATGGCGGGCACCCGCATCGGCGACCGCCACGCGGGGTGGGACGCCGACGCGACCGTCTTCTCGTTCCAGGCGGTGAAGAACCTCCCCACCGCCGACTCGGGGATGATCTGCTTCGCCGACCCCAAGCTCGACGAGGAGGTCCGCAAGTGGACCTGGCTGGGGATCAACAAAGATACCTACGCCCGCACCCTCGACGGCGGCACCTACAAGTGGCTCTACGACGTCGAGCACGTCGGCTACAAGTACCACGGCAACTCGATCATGGCGGCCCTGGGGCTGGTGGCGATCCAATACCTCGAGGAGGACAACGACCACCGCCGCCGCCTCGCCACCTGGTACGACGAGGAGCTGGCGGATGCCCCCGGCGTCGAGCGCGTCCCGATGACGCCGGGAACCACCCCCTCCCGCCATCTCTACCAGGTGCTGGTCGACGACCGCGACGAGCGACGGGACCAGATCATGGTGGGAATGAACCGCCGGAACGTGTTCCCCGGCGTCCACTACCGCGACAACACGCTCTACCGGATGTATGCGTACGCCGACGGCACCGTGCCCCGGGCGCGGCGGGCGAGCGAGCGGCTGATCTCGCTCCCCATGCATCTGCGGCTGGGCCGCGAGGAGGTCCGGCGGGTCGCGGCGGCGCTCCGCGAGGCCGTCGCGGAGAGGAGCGCTCAGCGTTGAGCCTGGCGGAGATGCTCGGAGTAGCCCGGGACCGGGAAGAGACGCGTGAAGGCGAGCCGTCCCGGCCCCGGGCGGCGGTGCAGCACGTAGGCCCAGCACCCCTCGTGGAGGACGCCCACTTCCATCTCCAGCGCGACCTCCGGCAGGGAGTCGAGGATCTGCTGATAGAGGTAGGCGTGGGAGTACTGACGGTGGAGGAAGCGCTCGCCGCGCACCGTCTCGGTGGTCTGGACGACCCCTTCTACGGCGGGCCAGACGGTGAAGACCACCGTCTTCCGGGCCACCCGCGTCATCTCGCGCAGCAGCTTGCCGATCTCCGGCAGATGCCCCAGCACCTCGAAGCAGAGGACGACGTCGAAGGCGCCGTCGCCGAAGCGCAGGCCGTAGCCGTCGCCGGCCAGCAGGCGGGCCTGGGGGAACGCCGCGCGGCCGATCGCCAGCATCCGCTCCGAGACGTCGACGCCGGTGTAGCGCTCGTTGGGGATCAAGCGCGGAACCAGCCACTCGTAGACCAGCCCGGTGCCGCAGCCGACCTCCAGCACGTCCTGATCGGGCGCCGCCAGATAGGGAGCGGCGAGGCCGGCCAGGACCTCGCGGTGGGCGTGCTCGTGGGGGCTCCCCCGCCAGTAGGATTCGATGGTCTCCGCGACCCCCTCGCCGTTCCAGTTCTCCCAGTCCCGCTCGCTCATGGTGGTGACAATATCAGGCTGATCGCCCGTCGCCGGATCGGGCGCTGAGCCATGCTCCTCGTCCGCGATCTCCTCGCCGATCAGCAGGTCTTCCGCCCTGCCGGCGCGCCCGCGACGCCGGAGGTATCGGTCGTCCTCCCCACCTACCGCCGCAACGCCTCCGGCCTGCTGCGCCGGGCGCTGGAGAGCGTCCTTTCCCAGAGCTTCGCGGACTTCGAGCTGATCGTCGTCGACGACGGCTCGACCGACGGCAGCCGGGACCTGATCCTCGCCACCCAGGCGGCCGATCCCCGGATCGTCTACGTCCGCCACGACCTCAACTGCGGCCTGCCGGCGCTGCGGGTCAACGAGGGGATCGAGCTCGCCCGCGGCCGCTTCATCGCCTTCCAGTTCGACGACGACGAGTGGCTGGAGGGCGCATTGGCGGCGCTGGTCGAACGGGCACGAGCGGCGGCGGAGGCCGCCGTGATCTTCGGCTCGGCGCTCCTGGAACGGGCCGACGGCTGGACCCGGGAGCTGCCGGACACGCCGGTCCACCTGCTCACCCTGTCGTTCGAGAACCGGATCGCGAACAACTCCGCGCTCGTCCCCCGCGCGCTCTTCGATCGCCACGGTATGTACGACCCCCACGTGGGCATGCGCCGCCTGTGCGACTGGGATCTCTGGCTGCGCCTGGCCCGCCACGCGCCATTCCTCGGCGTCGAGCGGCGGGTGGCGGTGGTAACGGTGGCCTCCGACGCGGTCTCCCTCGGTGCCACGGTCCCCTTCGAGCTCCCCCTCTTCCGCGCCCTGCAGTCGATCCCCCGCGACGGTCTGCTGACGCCCGGGCGCTGGCGCGACTACGAGGTCGACGGCGCGCGCATCGGCGGCGTGGAGGTCACCGGCGCCTTCCGGGAGCGCCTGGAGCGGGACTTCATCGCGCCCTATCAGCAGCGCCTCCGCCACGCCTTTCCCCACCTGGCTCTACCGCCGGCCCTCGGGGAGAGGCCACGGAACGTCCTGGTCACCATGGACTCGTTCTACGGCTCCTTCGAGATGTGCGCCGGGAAGTACGACCTCCTCGCGGCCGAGCGGGGAGTGGCCAAGGCCCACTACCAGCCGCTGCTCCAGATCGGTCCCGGCTGGGAGCGGGACGTGGACTTCCTGCTCCTCGTGCGCACGGTGACGCCCCCCGGCCTGCGGGTGCAGACGGAGGCGCTCGCCGCGGGTGTCCCGGCCGGATACTACCTGGACGACGACCTCCTCTTCCTGCACGAGTATGGCCCGCCGTTCGACGCCCTGGGCCCCGGCGGCGAGCGGCGCGCCGACCTGGAAGCGCAGCTCGCCGGAGCCGACGCGGTCTGGCAGACCAGCCCGGTGATCGCCGAGTCGGTCCGCCCTCTCAACCCGCGGGTCGTGCCCCACAACGGCGCGGTCCCCGAAAGCTGGCTCCCCGCCGCGCTGCCGCCGCGCGGGTCCAGTGGGAAGATTCGCATCGGCTACGCCGGCGACCCCTACCGGATCGAGGAGTTCCGGCGGATCTGGAGCGCCCTGGAGCGGATCGCCGAGGAATTCGGCGACCGGGTCGAATTCGACCTCTGGGGGCTCGACGCCGCCGCCCTGCCCCCGCTCGCCTCGCGGGTGTCCCAGCGCCCCTACACCTTCAGCTATCCCCAGTTCATCGACCGCCTGCGCGAGGCCCGTTTCGACATCCTTCTCACCCCGCTGCTCACCGCCCCGCGCCCGCGTCTGGCCAAGGCGCCGAGCCAGTACTACCACACGGCGGTGGGAGGAGCCCTGGGGATCTTCTCCGACGTCCCCGCGTATGCCGCCCTGCTCCATGGGCTGACCTGCCTGAAGGTGGCCAACGACGCGGACTCCTGGTATACGGCCCTGCGCGACGCGGTGACGATGCCGGCGGAGCGCTTCGACCTCCTGCGGCGGCGGATGGTGGAGCACGTGCGCCTGGAGTTCACCGAGCGGGCGCAGATCCATCTCCACGAAGCGGCGGTGCGGGCGACCGAGTTCCATGCCGCCACCCGCGAGCGGCGGGGGGTGGACGGCCGCCCCAAAGTCCGCCATCTCGTCCCCGGCACGGCGGCGCTGGCCCGGGAGTACGGCGTCAACGCCATCGAGGAGCCCGGAGGGGAGGCCGCCCTGGTCTTCGCGCCCGCCGGACCGGCGTGGGTGCCGCGGGAGGTCTTCGAGCTGGGGATCCGGCAGGTGCTCGGCGCGATCGGGGGGCTGTCAAAGCACAGGATCGTGATGATCGGCCCTCAGATGGTGGCGATCGAGGGGCTGTACATCCTGCACCGTCGCGGCCTGACAGCGGACCTCACCCTCTGGGACGAAGCCGGCGAGCCGGGCCAGGCTGCCCGCTGCCGCCGCGCCATCCACGAGCTGGGCCTCGGCTCCCACGCCCGCGTCCTTCGCGCGGGGTCCTGGAGCGAGACCCTCGCGGGGGCCGATCTGCTGCTGGATGCCAGTGGCAGCGCGGAGATTCCGGCGGGGCTGCGCGAGGCGCTCGCGGCGGGGGTGCTGGTCGTCTCCAACTCCCCTGGCGCGCGGGAGCTGGTGACCGACGGCGTCACCGGCCTCCTGTGCTCGGGAGAAACCCCGGTCGAGTTGGCGGCGGTCCTGGAAACGGCTCTGGGGCTCGCGCCGGAGCGGCGAGCTCAGATCCTCCAGGCAGCCTACCGGTTGGCCCGTGGCGACTTCCACCCGCAGCGGGCGGCGAGCGAGCTCTTCGCGCTTTACAACCAGGCCCTCGTCCAGAGGGCGCCTGAGCCCGTACTTTCGGCGGTCCCCGCCGCCGCGGTCCCTCTCTCGGGACGGGATCGTCTGCGCAAGCGGGCGGACCGGCTCGGGGTCTACCGCCCCCTCTCCCGCCTCTACTGGGCGACCAGGCGCAAGCGCGTGCTGGTGACCTACGACAACTACACGACCTCGGTGTTCCTCTACTGGGAGCACGCTCTCCCCCGCTTGGAAGCGGCTACCGGCCGGCAGTGGCTGCTGCGGCCCGCGAGCGCGGTCGACCCTGAGGACCTTTACAGCTTTCACGCCGTGGTCGTGGTCCGTGGGATCTCGCGAAAGAGCGTGGAGATCCTGCGCGCCGCCAGGCGGCAAGGCGCCCGCGCGATCTACGACCTCGACGACAACCTGCTGCTGATCGACCAGGCGTTCCCCGATCCCGCCAACCCCTGGCGGCGGATCTTCGGCGAAGCCCGGCCGGAGATCGAGGCCATGCTCCGCGAGGCGGACGCCGTCAAGGTCTACGGCGAGCCCGCGGTCCGGTCGCTGCTCCCCTTCAACCCCCGGGTGACCGCGATCCGGCCCTACCAGATCCTCGACCGGGAAGCGCTCGAAGATGTGGAGACCCGCACGCCGGTCACCGTCGGATTCCTGGGGAGCGCGTTCAAGGACGACGATCTCGCTCCGGCCATCCGCGCCATCGTCCGCATCCTGGACGAGGGTCGCCCGATCCACTTCGAATTCCTCGGCTTTCTCCCCGCCGCCCTGGCCGGCCGTCCGGAGGTCTCGCACGTCCCCTGGCGCTCCTCGTACACGGAGTACCGGCGGACCCTCGCCGCCCTCGACTGGGACATCGGCCTCGCGCCGCTGCGGGAGCTGGAGTTCAACCGCGGCAAGAACAACGCGAAATACCGGGAGTACGCCGCGGCAGGCATCGCGGGCATCTACTCGGACGCCGAGATCTACCGCACCACGGTCGTCCACCGTGAGACCGGCCTGGTGGTGCCGCACGAGAGCGAGCAGGCTTGGTACGAGGCGATCCTGGAGCTGGCCGCGGACGCGGGGCTCAAGGGATCGATCCGCCGAAACGCTTTCGCAGACGTGCGGGCCAGCTACCGCGAGGAGGAGTACGTGGCGCGGGTGGCGGCGTTGATCGAGGGTCCGCTGCCGCCCCCACGGTCTGGTGGGCCCGGGTGAGCAGCTCGTCCATCACGAAGTCTGCGAGGCGCGCCCGTAACGCTCGCGTTTCCCCGGAGATAGGGCTCAGCCCCTCGTAGATCTCCCCGGTCCGGCGCGCCATCGCCGTGGGGCTGAAACCCCGCGCCCGACCGGCAGCGGCCCGCCCCATCGCCCGGGCCCCTTCGGGATCGGCGAGCAATCGGCGGATGGCGCCCCCCAGCTCCTGCGGATTTCCAACCGGCACCAGCAGGCCGGAGACCCCATCCTCCACGATCTCCTCCGGCCCGCCGCAACGGGTGGCGACCACGGGCAAACCCACCGCCATCGCTTCCAGGATCGCCAAGCCCCCCCCTTCCGAATGAGAGGGGTGGACCAGCGCCTCGGACACGGAAAAAAGGTTGCGAATGCTCGGCTCGAACCCGATTCGGCGGACGTGGCGCTCGAGCCCCAGCTCCGCGATCCGTGTTTCAAGGGCCGCCAGGTATTCGGCATCCCCGGCGACACCGGCCAGCGCCAGGATCAGATGGGGAAACTCGCGCACCAGCGGCGCGGCGGCCTCGATCAGATCGAGCTGCCCCTTCCGCCGCTGAATTCCGCCGACACACGCCACCACCCGGTCCGATGGCTCAAAGCCGTAGCGAGCGCGCAAGGCTGCCGGGGACTCCACCGGCCGGGCGAGGAAGGCCTCCAGATCGAAACCGTCATAAATCACCTGTCGGGACACCAAACGGCAGACCGTGGCGGCCTGAGCCGCGACCCCGCGCGAGACACAGATCAACACGTCCGCGAGAAGATCGACGACTGAGAAGAAGAATCCCGTATCGTCGAACCAGGCCGGAGGAAAACCGCCGCCGAAAAATCCCCGGCTGTGCCAGACGTGGGGAACTCCCAGCCGGGCCGCCGCGAGCGCGCCTTCGAGGGTGACGATAAAGTGGGTGTGAACGAGATCGATCCGCTCCCGCTCCAGCAGCGCCGTGAGAGCATCCACCCGTCCCCCAAGCCCTGCGAGCTGGGCGAGGAAATCACTGGCACTCCAGTGCGTCGCCGGAATCCACCACCCGAGCGGCAGGACGTGGACGGGAACGCCCAGCGCCTCGATCTCCGCCCGCAACGGACCCTCCGCCGGGAGCACCACGAGCGGCTCGAACCGGTCGCGGTCGAGCGCCGCGAGAAGGTTGACCACGACCTTCTCGCTGCCCACGCCGGATTGATGGACCAGGTAAGCGATCCTCATCGGCCGGCCACCTCTCGCAGCATGGCGAGAAATTCGGGGAGCACCCGTTCGGTGGCGAAGCGCTCCCGCACCTCTCGCAGTGCGTTTCCGGCGAGCCGCAGCCGCAACTCCGGATCGTCATGGAGGCGATTTAGAGCCGCCTCCCAAGCCTCCTCGCGGTTCTCCACCAGCAGGCCGGTCTCGCCGTCGCGCACGTGATCCGTATACGGGAGGACCCGTGAGTAGATCCCTACCGCGCCGGCCACCGCGGACTCCAGAAATTTGATCGGAATCTTGGAGGCGGAGAAACGCGAGGCGTCGAGCGGCGCGATCAGCACGTCCGGCCGCCAGCCGGCCAGATCGCGGGCATAGGCGGCGTAGTCGTGCCGCCAGGGGAGGAAGGTCAGCCGTTCCGGCGAAACGCCCCGCAGCTCCTCGGGCACCTCGTGCGCCATCACCAGCAGCCGGGTCTCGGGACGAGAGTCCAGGAAGCAGGCCAGACCGCGAAACCCCGACGACTCGAAGCGTGGTGAACCGGCAAAGCCCACCAGGAAGCCCGGCTCCCGCTGGAGGGCCGGAACGGCGAAGCGGGCGAGGTCGACGTTGGGAGGCAGGCGCATCACCCGCCGCGCGAGGGGCTTCAGCTCCACCTCCAGGACCGGGTTGAAGACCAGCACCGCGCTCGCCCGCCGCAGGCCGTCGAGAAAGATCTCGAAGGGCGGTTGACCCGGGGTGAAGAGGCGCTCGAAGCGCGCGAATTCCTGGCCCGCCGCGATCCAGTTGTCGTCGATCATCACCAGCGACGGCACCCCCGTGGCGGCGCAGCGGTCGAGCAGCGCCGGCACCTCCGGGAAGCGCGGACGGCTGAAGATCGCGAGATCGCAGTCCTCCAGGTCTTCGGGACGGCACTTCTCGTAGAGGATCGTCCGCCAGGTGAGCTCCCCCTGGACCGCCAGCCGCTCGAAGAAGTTGCAGAAGAAAAGCTGGTTATGGTGCGCATCGTCGGGCCCGGAAAGCAGGATGATCGTGAGACCCGGAAGAGTGGGAGGAGGGATCTGGCGGCGGCGGAAGAATCGCATCGGATCGCTGAATGCTAGGGAGCCGGGCTCCGGGGTGTCAACGACTGACAATCCTTGACATGGTGTCCCGCCATAATTTGGCTTCCCCGTTCCCTCGCGTCGCTCTAAGTCGTTTATTTCCCAGGATAGCCAAACGGGTATGAGCCTTGCTATCCTATCCCGTGCGTATGACATCACAGTAGGTTGGCTGGGCTGGCTCTCCGGGCGGCGGGTGAGGTAGGCACCCGCCGCGGATGGTCCCGGAAAGTGGGTCCCGGCCTCAAGGCCGGTCCAAGCGTCCGCAGTGTAGGCGGATGCACGGGAGAAATTAGATGACGTGGCTTCACCCCCAGCCCTCCCCGGCTTGCCGGAGGGCCTTTGCGCTGTTCCTCGCGCTCGTGCCGCTGGCGGCCGGCGTCCAGGCGCAGACGACCTCGACCGCGCAGGACCCCACCACCACCTTCTCCTCTCCGGGCACCCAGCAGGTCACCCTCAAGGCCTGCAACTCCACCGGCTGCAACACGATCACCAAGAACGTGGTGGTGCTCGATCCGGTGCCCCACATCGTCACGATGAGCACCCCTCCCCCCCTGACCGGCATCGGCCTGCCCGTGACGCTTCAGGACACCGCGACGGGGCGGCCGCCCCTGACCCACCGGTGGGTCTTCTCCAGCACGCTTCCCGACATCGTGGTGACCGGCAACCCGGCGACCTGGATCCCCCTGATTCCCGGGACTTACCAGGCCCACCTCGAAGTCTCCAACGGCGACGGCACCGCCACGTCGACCCCTGTGCCGGTGAGCGTGGTCGCCTTCACCTTCACCGACGTCCCGCCCACCTATTGGGCCTGGCACTTCATCGAAGGGCTCTGGGCCGCCGGCGTTCCCACCGTCTGCAACAGCACCCCCCTCCAGTTCTGCCCCGACAATGCGATGACCCGCGGGGACATGGCGATCTTCCTGCTCCGCTCCAAGGAGGGGGGCGCCTACGTTCCTCCCCCCTGCACGACGGCGGCTTTCACCGATATGCCCTGCTCCAACCCGCAGGCGCCCTGGGTGAACGAGCTGGTGCGGCGCGGCGTCACCGCCGGCTGCGGCAACGGCAATTACTGCCCCACCAACGCGGTGACCCGGGACCAGATGGCCGTCTTCCTGCTCGTCATGGCCGGCGTTCCCGCGGACACCAGCCCCTGCCCGCCGGCACCCTTCACCGACGTGGCCTGCTCCTCCACCTTCGAGCCCTTCATCAAGAAGCTCGTGACCCTGGGAGTGACGGCCGGCTGCGGCACCGGCACCTACTGTCCGCAGAGCACGGTCACGCGGGCCCAGATGTCGGTCTTCCTGTCGGTGATGTTCCATATCCCGACGATATAGGCGAGCTCGCGGCGCTGAACCGCGCCCGGACGGTATTGAACGAACAGGGACCTACACAGACGAGCACGGACGGTTTCTCAAGTCCATGCTCGTCCGTGTCAGTCCCTGTTCGTCCGTGTTCTTTCATTTCTCTCGCGCGGAATGGGTTCAATTTTTGCTATACATCCAAGCCATGAAACAGAGACAGATCGCCCGCCTTTTCCCGGCCCTCTTCCTGGCGCTCGGCCTCGGGGCGTGGACCCCCGCGGTCGCGGTGCCCGGCACTTTCATCACCACCGTTCAGATCGCCAGCGGCCTGCCCAACATCGTCGACGTCACCAATGCCAAGGACAAGTCGGGGCGGCTGTTCATCGTGCAGCAGACCGGCCAGATCCGGATCTGGAACGGCGCCCAGATCCTGGCCACGCCTTTCCTCGACACCACCGCCGTGAGCTCGTCCTGCTCCGGCGGCTGCGGCGAGCGCGGGCTCCTGGGGCTCGCCTTCCATCCAAACTACGCGACCAACGGCTTCTTCTTCGTCTACTACACGCGGCAGAGCGACGGCGCCATCCAGATCGCCCGGTACCACGTCTCCGCCAACCCCAACGTCGCGGACAGCACCAGCGGTCTCGTCCTGCTGACGATCCCGCACCCCGGCCAGGCCAACCACAACGGCGGCAACCTCGAGTTCGGGCCCGACGGCTATCTGTACATCGGCACCGGCGACGGCGGCGGCGGCGGCGATCCGTTCGAGAACGGGCAGAACATCAACGCCCTGCTCGGCAAGCTTCTGCGCATCGACGTCGACAGCGGCTCCCCCTACGGCATCCCTCCCACCAACCCCTTCGCCACGGCCGCCTCGGGCGCCGGCGCGCACGAGATCTGGTCCTACGGCCTGCGCAACCCCTGGCGCTTCAGCTTCGACCGCCAGACCGGCGATCTCTACATCGGGGACGTCGGACAGGATCTCTACGAGGAGGTCGACTTCCAGGCGGCCGGGGCCGCCGGCGGCCGGAACTACGGCTGGGATTGCCGCGAGGGCTTCCACCCCTACAGCGACCCGAACGGCGACATGAACGTCAATTGCGGCTCGGTCACCTCGGTCGATCCGGTGCTCGAATACCCCCACAACCCCGAGTGCTCGATCACCGGCGGCTTCGTGTTCCGCAACCTGCCGGACCACGACTTCACCGGCTCCTATTTCTTCTCCGACTACTGTTCCGGCAAGATCTGGTCCACGAGCCAGAGCGCCTCCTGGGTCAAGACCCTGCGCGTCTCGACCAACTCCAACGTCACCAGCTTCGGCGAAGGGGAAACGGGAAGAATCTACTTCACGCTCCCCACCAGCCAGACCCTGCAGTGGCTCGCGCCGTACACGTTCGCCGACGTGACCCCCACCTACTTCGCCTGGAGCTTCGTGGAAGCGGTCTCCGGACAGGGGATCCTCCCGGGGTGCGGCGGCGACGACTTCTGCCCGGACGGGCTGATCACCCGTGGCGAGATGGCGGTCTTCCTCCTGAACGCCAAGGAGGGCTCGTCCTACATTCCGCCGGCCTGCACCACGCCCGTTTTCGCGGACGTGCCCTGCAGCAATCCGCAGGCGCCCTGGATCAACGAGGTGGCGCGGCGCGGGATCACCGCCGGCTGCGGCAATGGGAACTTCTGTCCGACCGGCACGGTGACGCGGGGTCAGATGGCCGTCTTTCTGCTGACCACCTTACAGGGTCCGGGCTATACCCCACCCACCTGCCCGCCAACCCCCTTCGGCGACGTGCCGGCGTCGAGCTCGTTCTGCCCGTGGGTCAAGGAGATCGCCGCCCGCGGCATCACCGCCGGCTGCGGCAACGGCAACTTCTGCCCGGACACCCAGGTGAGCCGCGGGCAGATGTCGGTGTTTCTCGCCACCAACTTCAGGTTGTCCGTGCCGTAGGGAAGAGAGGGAGGGGAGAGCTTCGGGGCGGACCGGCCGGTCCGCCCCTGTCGAATCCAGCTGGAACCAAGAACTAGGGGCCGATGATGTGGGTGGGGAGACCGAAGGTGGTCTCCAGGAACACCGACATCTGACCGCGCAGCACCACCGAGTCCGGGCAGAAGTTGCCGCCGCCGCACCCGGCCGTGATCCCCTTCGCCGCGATCTGGTTGATCCAGCCGCAGAAGGAGCTGCTCGTCGGCACGTCGAGGAACGACGAGGGCGGGCAGGGAGCCGCCGGATACCCGCGGGTGACCATCAGGAAGACCGCCATCTGCGCGCGGGTGACGCTCCCCTCCGGACAGAAGTTGCCGCCGCCGCAGCCGCCGGTGATCCCCTCCCGCGCGATCTCGTTGACCCAGATGGCGTACGGGTTCGAGCAGGGGACGTCGGTGAACATCGCCGTCGTGCAGGCCGGCGGCGAGTAGTTCGCGCCGTTCTTGGAGATCAGCAGGAACTTGGACATCTCCTTGCGGGTGATCACGTTGTTCGGGCAGAACGAGCCGACGCCGCAGTCCGGGATCACCTCGGCGGCGTAGATCCCCTGGATGAAGGGCCAGAAGGAGCTCGCCGAGTCGACGTCCGAGAATGGGAAGGCGGGGCCGATGTAGGCGGTGCGCTGGGAGGCGAAGTCGTCCAGCCGGAACGAGCCGGAGGTGCCGGCGTCGAGGCCGGCGACGGCGCCCCAGCGGGAGTAGTTGATCGTCTCGGTGTCGTTGTTGAGGCCGCTGAGGCCGGTCTGGGCACGGCCGTCGACCCAGAAGTTGAGGTGGCCGTTGTTGGCCCCCGCGCCGGTCGCCTTGGCCCAGTCGATCTCGATCGAGCGCCAGCCGTCGCGCAGAACCACGGGCGCCCCGATCGCCGTCTCGGTCCCCGAGTTGAGGCGAGCGAAGATGTTGAGTTGCTTCTTGCCGCTCGCCGCCTCCACCGCCAGCCGGAACACGGCGTTGCCCGCCACCGTGGGGGGCGTCGGATCCGTGCCGTCATAGGCGGCGAAGAGATCGAAGCCGGTGCCGTCCGTCAGGGTCAGGGTGCGCAGGTTGACGTAGAAGCGGGCCCGGTAGGCCCCCTCGGCCGACGGCGAGTTGTCCTGCACGAAGGAGGCGGTGGTGTCCCCCGCGGCCAGGGTGACGAGCGCGCCGCAGTTCTGGCTGAAACGGACCGTGTTCGGATTGCCCACCGCGCACTTGACGACGCCTTCGGGGCTGCCGCCGTTGGGCACCCGGATGGTGTTCGCGCCCGCGGCGAGCACGCCCGCCAGGGCGAGCGCGGCACCGAGGGCGGCGGCGCGCCGGAATCGTGGCCTGAGATCTGTCGTCATCGATTGCTCCTTGAATCCGTTCACGGCGTTTTCGCGCTCCACAAGCTGATCGCACCACTCTCGAAACCATCGCTGAAGATGCCGGCCGCCACCACGGGAGCCAGGCAGGTGGCGTTGGCCACCGAGGTCACGTAGCTGCTCATCAAGGCCGACTCCCGCTCCGGATGCACGCCGAACGTCTCGCTGGTGCCGAACGTCAGCTTGATGTTCGACATGCCGGGGCTCAGCAGGTGACAGTAGCTCATGATTGTACCGCTTCCCACCCCCCCGGGGCCAGGGAGCGACGTCGCACCCGAATAACAGCCGGCCCCCGGCTCGGTGCCGTAGCACTGGTCGATCGGGCTGGCGTTGCCGCCGATCCCGCCGTAGCAGTGGCTGTGTGGGGAGTTGAAGTTGTGGCCGATCTCGTGGGCCACCGCGTCGATGTCCCAGACCACGCTCGGGCTGTTGATGTTGAAGGTCCCGAAGAGGTTGCCGGTATACCCGTAGGCGCCCCCCCAGAAAGGAGAGGTCTCGGTGCCGAGCGCGGGACAGGAGCTCGCACCGCCGGACGAGAAAGCGCCCCGGCAAAGCACGCCGACCCAGGAAACGCCGCCGCCGGTAGCCTTGCCGCTCAGGAAGTGGGCGGTCGTCCGCGCCACTCCCGTCTCGTTCTGGTTCCAGTACTTGCCGAACTCCAGCAGGCCGCAGAACGAGTCGGTCTGCGTCCAGGGGTCGCTGGTGGTGGCCCACAGGCTGACCGACTGCACCATCAGCGACGTGTTGATCTCGCTGGCATAGATCGTCGAGGCGTAGCCGATCAGGTTGCCGACGTAGGTCGTGGCCAATGCGCTGCTGCCGAACAGGGCGTAGAACTCGTGGTCGGTCTCGATCGCCACCTGCGCCGTGTGAGCGGGCAGGGACGACGCCACAGCACTCGCGCCCGTGCCTGCGCTGAGGGCCGCGGGATCGAAAGCGGTGGCCGTGGCCTTAGGAGCCTGGGGGAGCTTCTCGTTGTCGCACCGGAACCCCGAGTTGCGGGACGCCTTCAGCAGCACGGGATCGACCCGCTGCATCGCCAGCGGCCCGCCCAGGGCCTTGGCGGTGACGTCGTCGTCCCCGCCGATGAGGTACATCGTCTCGTCGTCGGCGACGATGCCCTGAACAGTGCCATTCTCGAGAACGGCGAGGAAAGCCCGGGAACCGGTCTTGCCGTCGATGCTGCCGCGGAAGTAGGCGTTCGCCGGGGCCGGCGTCACCTCGTCGCCCTGGGCGCCATGGACGGTGATTTTGGCGTCGCTCGTGAACACCTCGAAGCGCTCGAGCACGAGCGCCGCCATCTCCCCCGTGTCTGCCACCTGGGTGTTCTCCAGACGCAGGCGCGAGCCGACCGCCAGCGTGGCGGCCGTACGCGCGAAATCGCGGCTGTCGATCGACGGCAGCGCCGCCGAGCTGGCCGCGGCCGCCGGACCAGCGGCCAGCAGGGCCACCCCGGTCACGATCATCCACCTAAGACTCCAACGCATTCAGGTCCTCCCGGGCGCTCGACCGCGGCTGGCGGCCGGCAACCCCCGTCGGTGCCGTTCTCAGGGTCTCCACGCTCGACTTCCTTCAAGATGCGTCGACAGGGAGTTTTGGTCAGGCCGAGGCCTTATGTCAAACCATGCATGCCTCGGAAGTGGCGCATTTTGTCACTCCCGGCTTCCACTCCTTGTCGGGCCACCTGGGGGCTCCTCGACCTCAAACGACTGAGAAAGCTGTCGGTTACCCCACTCTCGACCGGCTGACGAACGGCGTGTAGATACGTGAAAAGGCAAAGTCCGGGCCAGGATATTCCTGCACGGCGATGAAAGTCGTGGTGTCCCCAGCGCTCCCGGGGTATGATCCGCACAATCTGACGGGTATCACTAGGGAGTTTCCTGCATGGGTTTGAGCCGCGGCATCAGCCGCCCGCCAGTCTTCGATCGTCTCCGGCTCACCCTGGCCACCGGGCTCTGTGGAGCCGTCCTCGCCGTTCCGCTCCAAGCCCAGCCCTCCCTCAATCTCCGCTCCTGGCTCGCCTCGCGCGCGGCGGCCACCGATCCCGGATCGGCCGGGTCGTCCGTGCTGGCCGCCGGACCCGAGGCGCCGGCGATCCCCCCCGGCAGCGTCATCGGCGAGGTGCGGGTGGCCGCCAAGGACCTCTTCGACACCAGCAATCCCGACGAGGACCGGCGGCTCTTCCGGCTCGCCAACCACCTGCACCGCACCACCCGCGAGGCGGTGATCGCGAGCCAGCTCCTGTTCAAGCCGGGCGACGTCTTCACCCCCGAGCTGATCGCCGAGTCGGCGCGCATCCTGCGCACCAACGACTACCTCTACGACGTCGACATCCACCCGGTCCTGCGCCAGGACGGCAAGGTGGACGTGGAGGTGACGACGCGCGACGTCTGGACGCTCGAGGGCGGCGCCTCCTTCGGCCGCGCCGGCGGCCGCAACAGCTCCAGCTTCTCGCTGACCGACGACAACTTCCTGGGCACCGGCAAAGAGGTCACCCTCGCCCGGATCGGCACCATCGACCGCACCTCGGACCTCGCCCGCTACACCGATCCGAACCTCTTCGGCAGCCGCGTCCGCCTCCTTCTCTCGGACGCCAAGAACAGCGACGGCAGCCGCCAGCGCCTGGAGGTCGAGCGCCCCTTCTTCTCTCTCGATTCGCGCTGGGCGGCGGGCCTGCTCAGCTACCGCGACGACCGCCTGGAGAGCCTCTACTCGCTCGGCAAGGTGGACACCGCCTTCCGCCATCTGACCGACTACGCCGAGGCTTACGGCGGCTTCTCCTCCGGCCTGGTCGACGGCTTCACCCATCGCTGGCAGGCGGGGTTCACCTACACGAAGGACGACTTCGCGTTCGCCACGCAGGGCGACGGCCTCGGGCTGGCCAAGGCGCTGGGCAAGGGGGGCCCCGCCGCCCTGCCCGTGCCGCCGGACCGCACGCTGGCCTACCCGTGGATCCGCTTCGAATCGGTGCAGGACCGCTACGTGGTCGAGAAGGACCTCGACCGCATCCAGCGCTCCGAGGACCTCAACCTCGGCCGGCAGTACAACCTGCTCCTCGGCCTCTCCTCCCCCCGCTTCGGCGGCGACGCGCAGCGCTGGATCGGGCAGGGCGCCCTCTCCGACGGCTGGCGCCCCGTTCCCGGCCAGATCGTGCTCTATCAGATCGGCGCCTCGACCCGCTGGGCCAAGGGGGACGCCGAGAACCTGGTGGCGGGTGGCCGCCTCCGCTGGTACGTCCGCGACTGGGGCGAGAACGTCTTCTACGCCTCCCTCGGCGCCGACCTCGCCCACCGCCTGGACGGCGAGGATCAGCTCCTGCTCGGCGGCGACAGCGGCCTGCGCGGCTACCCGATCCGTTACCAGGCCGGCGACCGCCGCATCCTGTTCACCCTCGAGCAGCGCTTCTACAGCGACCGCGAGGTCTTCCACCTCGCCCACCTCGGCGCCGCCGTCTTCTTCGACGCCGGCCAGGCCTGGTTCGTCGACACCCTCACCCAGCAGGAGCAGACGCTCTCCCAGGACCGCCAGTTGCTCAAGGATCTCGGCTTCGGCCTGCGCATCGCCTCCAGCCGCTCCTCCCGCGGCGGCGTCCTCCACCTCGACGTCGCCTTCCCCCTCGACGGCGCCCGCACCCTCCAGCGCGTGCAGTGGCTGGTGTCGACGGCGGACACGTTCTAGGGGGCGGTCCGCTCGGGTGTCCCAGGATCTTATTTGTAGGGGCGCAGCATGCTGCGCCCTCGACATTGCCGTGACGGAAAAGGGCGCAGCATGCTGCGCCCCTACGGAGTCGGCAACCGGAGCGGAACTCGGCTAGACTTCCTCCGGTTTTCCCATGCGTCCACGCCCCCTCCCGCATCTCCCCTGCGTCCTCGCGGGGTGCCTCCTGCTCGCCGGTGCGGCAGGCGGCGGGACTTTGCCGGCTCCGCCGGCGGAGCGCGGCTATCCGCTGATCCAGTCCTACGAGCCGACGCCGCCGGAGGCCTCGACCGAGTTCTTCGACGCCACCCGGGACCCGCGCGGCGTCCTTTATTTCGGCAATGTCGCGGGGGCTCTGGTCTACGATGGGGCCTGGTGGCAGCGGATCGAGGTGGGCAAGGGGATCTCCGCTCTCCGGGTGGCGAGCGATGCCAACGGCAGAGTGGCCGTGGGAGGAGTCGACGAGATCGGCTACCTGGCTCCCGACGCGCACGGCACCCTGAGCTACGTTTCGCTGCTCGGCCTGCTCCCCCCTCAGCAGCGGACCTTCGGGCAGGTGCTGAGCCTTCAATCCACCGGCAGCGGCTTCGCCTTCATGACCGGCCGCTGGCTGCTGGTCTGGGACGGCACCCGCATCGTCACCGCGGCCACCTTCCCGGGCGACCGGCCCTACGCGGTGAGCTTCGCGGTCGGCCGCGAGGTCTGCGTCTGGAGCCGGGAGGGGATCTCCTGCCTTCGGGGGACGCGGCTCGAACCGGTGCCCGGAGGCGAGGTCTTCCGCGGCCGGCGGGTGGACGAGATCCTTCCTGCCGACAGTGGGATGCTCGTCTCGGTGCGCGGCGAGGGGCTCTTCCTGCTGCGGGACGGCAAGGTCACTCCCTTTGCGCCCGAGGCGTCGCGCTGGACCGCGGCGAAACGGCTCCTCTGCGGCGAGCGCCTGAACGACGGCCGCTGGGCCCTGGGATCGGTGCTGGGCGGCCTCCTGCTGCTCCGTCCCGACGGCACGATCGACCAGATCATCGACACGGCGTCAGGCCTGCCCGACGACTTCGTCAGCGGCCTGGTGTCGGACCGCGAAGGGTCGCTCTGGCTCTCCCTCAACAACGGCCTCGTGCGGCTCGAAATCGCCTCGCCCCTCTCGGTCCTCGATGCGCGCACCGGGCTGCACGGCGAGCCCTATGCCCTGGCGCGCCATGCCGGCGCTCTCTGGGTCGGCACCTCGGCGGGGCTCCAGACCACCGCCGGCGCCACCACGGCCAGCGGGGACGGCCCCTCCGTCCGCTTCCATCCAGTGGCGGGAGTGCCTCCCGGCGGCTGGAGCCTGCTTTCCGTCGGCGACAACCTCCTGCTGGGCTCGGCCTTCGGCGTCTATGAGATCCATGGTACGAGCGCGACCCTGATCCCCGACACGGAACAGCTGCGGACCGCATACGTCCTCGCGCGGTCGGTGGCGGACCCGGAGCGCATCTGGCTGGGCCTGGGGGAAGGGCTCGGCTCCCTCCGGCGGACCGCCGGCGGCTGGCGTTTCGAAGGGCAAGCCGAGGACTTCTCCGCGGAGGTGCGGTACATCGTGGAGGGGCGGGACGGCACCGTCTGGTGCGGCACGGAGCGGGACGGCCTGGTCGGCCTGAAGATGCCGCCCGAACCCTGGCCGGGAGGAAAGGTGCAGGCCCAGCGCCGCAGCACCACGGTGCAGAAGGGAGAGGTCAGCCTCACCCGCGTCGCCGGCCGGATCCTCGCCGTCCACGACAAGCAGATCCTCCGCCTCGACGAGGCCCAGGGGACGCTCGTGCGGGATCCGGACCTCCCCCTCTCTCCCAAGGGAGATTTCTCCCTGGTCGCCGAGGATGCCGCGGGGAACCTCTGGATGAACACCCGTCCGCCGGTCGTCGCCCTGCGGCGCGGCACCGGCTGGGAGGCGCGGCCGCACACGCTCGCCAGCGTGCCCGGTCACAATGCGGAGGAGATCATCACCGAGCCGAGCGGCGTCGTCTGGCTGGGTAACGAGAAGGGGCTTATCCGATACGAGGGGAAGCCTCACGACAGCTCTCCGTGGCTGCCGCCGCCGCTCCTCGCCCGGCTCACCTCGAGCAACGCGCTCCTCTTCGGGGGGGCACCGGGTGCCACGCCGCGGAGCGCGGAGCTCCCCCCCTACGTGCGCCACCTGCGCATCGAGTTCGCGCCGCTCTCCTTCCGCGCCGGCCTGCTCTACCAGACCCGCCTGGCTCCCCTCGACGCCGGCTGGAGCAGTCCGACGGAGGAGCCGTTCGCCGAGCTTACCCGGCTGCCGCCCGGCGACTACGCCTTCCATGTCCGCACGCTCGGCCCCAACGGCGAAGTAGGGCCGGAGACCGGGTGGTCCTTCCACGTCCGGCAGCCCTGGTATCAGACCTGGTGGGCGATCGCGCTCTGGGTCGCCGCGGCGCTGCTCGCCGTCTGGGGCTACGCGCGGCTGCGCGGCCACGCCCTCCACCAGCGGGCCGCCCGGCTGGAGGCGAGGGTCAACGAGCAGACCGTCGAGCTGCGCAGCACGGTCGAGGAGCTGCGGCGGGCCCATACCGACCTCGCGGCCGCCAATGGCCGCCTGGAGGAGCTGTCCCTGGGCGACGAGCTGACCGGCATCGCCAATCGCCGGCGCCTCCAGCAGGCGCTCGCCGAGGAGTGGAGCCACACCCGGCAGTCGATCGCCTTCATCCTGCTCGACCTCGATTTCTTCAAGCTGCTCAACGATACCCACGGCCATCTCGCGGGAGATCACTGCCTGCAGGCGGTGGCCGCCCTGCTCGCCCCGGCCGCGCGGCGGGCCGGCGGGCTCGCGGCCCGCTATGGTGGCGAGGAATTCGCGGTGCTCCTGCCGGGGGTGAATCTCGCCGGCGCGCGGCAGGTGGCCGAGCAGATCCGCGCCGGGATCGAGGCTCTGGCGATCCCCAACGAGGCGGCACCCCTGAAGCGGATCACCGCCAGCTTCGGCGTCGTGGCCCTCGATCCCTCGACCGACCAGACGCCGGAAGGACTCTTCGAGGCGGCCGACCAGGCCCTTTACCGCGCCAAGGCGGAAGGGAAGAACCGGGTGAGCGTGGGAGGGGTGCGGGGCGGAGGCGAGGGCGAGCGGACGAGCCCGGTGGCCTGACGCTCCCCGCCTGGGGTTGAAACCCCAGGCTGAGCAAAGCCCGCCCCTCCAGGGTGGTACCCCTCCCTCTTCTCCCCGCCAGGGTGGATGGAGGGCTGGGAGAAGAGGGCCGAGGTGATATGAGGGCCTACCACTGATGCTGCGTCGCCCCCGAGTGGTTGACGATGTTCCGCCCGTTGTCCTCCAGGTGCTCGAAGGCCGACTGCACCGCCACCCGCCCCGGTCCCCAGAGGCGCACCCAGAGGTAGCGGTCCCCCCACGAGCGCCAGGAGCGCCAGGTGCCGGCGGGGCGCTCGATGTGGAGCTGCATCTGCACCGTCGGGTCCTTGAACAGGAAGGCGGTCGGCTTGATCAGGATCGTCTCCCCTTCCCGAAGGTTGCGCACGAAGACGTTCCCCGCCGCGTGCAGGAGGAGCAGGCCGGGGTAGGTCGGGGTGTGGAAGCGGTCGAGGAGCATGCCCATCGGATAATGGGTCTCGGTCTCGTCCCCCTCCTGGGTGGAAAACCAGATGTTGGAGTTGAACCAGTCGTAGGTCACGCCGCCGGTCGCCACCATGAACAGGTGCTCGCGCACGTCGACCGCCTGGCCCGGCTGGAGCGGCAGCGCGATCATCTCGCCCGGAGCGTCGCGCGAGAAGGCGATCCGCCCCGGACCCACCGCCTGGGTCATGATCAGCGGCATGCCGGCGAGCATCCGCTTCCAGGCGCCCTTGAGCGACATCGCGCTGACCTTCACCGCGGTGTCCATCCAGAGCAGGACATGGTGGGAGAAGTAGACCCAGTCGTTGGCGGCCAGGTTCATGTCCGCCACCGGCACGTAGGTCCCCTCGATCTGGCAGGTGGACTGGCCGAACTGGATCTTCGCCATGTCGTGGCGGCCGGGGAGCTCCGTCCACCCCGAGCGGGTGGTGACGGCCTTGACGTCGACCGCGGCGCCGCACGCGGGGCAGGAGAGGGTGGTGCCGTCGCTGGCGAGACCGCACCAGGGGCAGGTGTAGGAGCGTCCGGCCGGATCGGGATTCGTCATCGCGGTCCTCCCCTACTCCGTGGTGTGGTGGACGTACATGGACTGGATGCCGACGCGGCCCGGGCCGGTCATGCGGGCGAGGTTCATGCCGGTGCCGCCAAAGAAGCCGGTGGTCAGCTTGATCGTCTCGACGTCCATGGTCACCGCGGCGTCCTTGTAGAGGAAGGCGCCGGGCTCGACCAGGATGCTCTCCCCCGGCTTCAGGGTGCGCTCGAAGACGTTGCCGTAGCCGTGCAGCAGCAGCAGGCCGGGCGCGCTGCGGGTGACGAAGCGGTCCATGAACATCCCCTGGCCGCCGAACAGGATGTTGCGCAGCCCCTTGATCCGCACGAAGCTGTATTCGATCGTGTGGGAGGAAAGCAGGAAGGCGTGTTCCCTTACGTCGAGCTCCATGCCAGGATGGAGCGGCAGCACGACCAACTCGCCGGTGGCGTCGCGCGAGAAGGCGACCCGCCCCGGGCCATGGGCGACGCTGACCACGAACGGCATGCCGGCCAGGGCGCGCTTGACCCCGCCGGTCGTCGGCAGCACGCTCATCCGGGTGGCGTCGTCCTTCCAGAGCAGCACGTGGTGCTCGAAGAAGATCGAGTCCCCGGCCCCGAGGTTGATCTCGGCGACGGGCACGATCTCCCCCTCCACCTGGCAGGTGCTCGACCCGAACTGGATCTCGGTCATGTCACGCAGCCGGGGCGCCTCGCGCCACCCCGAGTCGCTGACCTTGTCCTTGACGTCGAGGGGGGCGCCGCACGACCGGCAGGTCAGCGCCGTGCCCTCGTTCATGCTCTTGCACCACTGGCATTCGATGCGGACCAGCGGATCGCCGGGGGACGCGTGGGGGATGGGCTCGGTCATCTGAGGATCGCCTCCTCGTTCGGGGTTGAGATTTCGGGCAAGGCCAACGACTATTTTATACTGGCTGAAGGCGGGAAATTCATTCCGGGTCTCTCTCCGGGCCTCCCCTCGCCTAAGGAAATTCGATCATGGGCATCCTGTCCAGGCTCTTTGGCCGCGGCGAAAAGCCGAAGACCGTCGAGACGACCGCCTCCTCGCCGTACCGCATCCCGAATCCCATCATCGGCTTCGTCTGTGTCGTCCCGGAGTTGGAGCCGCTCATGCAGATCGACAGGGCTGCCTTGGGTCCGATGTTCTTCGAAGCCCGCGCGAGCACGAAGGAGATCGTGCGATGCCATGTCCTCTTTCTCTACTGCCGCTTGGGGCCGGACGGCGGGCTACCCGGCCTGACGATGCGAATCCGGGATTTCATCAAGGCTTCGGGAGCCCTGGTGGCCGTCGTCGTGTCTGAGAACGGCGTTACACACAAGGACGCCTTGAGGCCGGACAACGGTTGGTCGGCCAACATCGTCATAATCCTCGATCGCCGCGGTCCGGTTTTCGTGAGCTTCTTCCAGAAGTTGTTTCAAGCCATGAAGGACGGCACCTCGATGTTGATGGCCTGGGTCCAACTGGCGCCGCAAATGCCCGGTCACGATCACCCGGAGTGCCCGGTGAGCTACGTGCACATTGGGGCGGGGCACGTGACTCTGGATGGGCGTGCGGAACCAGCGTCCGCGCGTTCCACACGTCCCGCCGGGGCCGGCGGATGAGCTGAAAGAGCCGGCGGATCGTCCGCCGGCTCCGGCAAACGGTCCGCCGGGCATCTTTCGGAGCTCGCCGGACCCGGCGAGGTCTTTGCCGGGCTCTTTTTGTCGTTCGCCGGCCCCGGCGAAGAGCTCGCCGGGCATTTTGGGGAGCTTGCCGGTCCCGGCGAGAGACCCGCCGGCGATTCCGGGGAGCCCGCCGGTCCCGGCGAGACACCCGCCGGCCATTTTGGGCAGTCCGCCGGCCCCGGCGAGAGATCCGCCGGCAATTCCAGGTGCTATCTAGCGGCCGGCGCGCTCGGCACCCAGCGCTGGAAGAACCCGGAGATCTCGGCGACCGAGAGGAGGGCGCTGGAGTTGCGGAACTGGCCGTCGCGCTGCGCGATGACCAGCGAGCCGTCCGGCTCCAGGATCGCCACCGAGGGGATGCCGCTCCCCACGTTCATGCCGTACTCGGCCATCAGGTCGAGGTTGCGGTCGCGGTTGCCCACCGAGACCTTGACCACGACGAAGGCGGGATCGACGATCGGCGCCACCAGCCGATGGCCGAGGGCACGCTTGAAGGCGTCGCAGTCGGGGCACCAGGTGGCCCCGAACACCACGGCCACCCGCTTCCCCTCCGCCGACGCCTGCCGGCAAGCCGCCTCGACGGCGGCGCGGGCATCTTGCTGGTCGTGTGAGCGTGAAGTTTCCATCCCGTGACTATGTGCCGACAAAGCGGCAGAGCGGGACGGAGGGACGCTAACGGGGAAAGATCTCGGAGACCTCGATCCGCAGGCCCGGCAGGATTCGCGATTCGATCGCCTCCCCAACCCCGCCACGGCTCAGCTCGACGTAGCTCGTGCCGTCCTCGCCGAAGCCGAAGATGGACAGGGTGCTCGACCGGGGATCGGCGAGCCAGAACTCAGGGACGCCCGCATCCCGATATGCGGCGAGCTTGATGCTGCGGTCCAGACGGCGGGTGCTCGGAGAGAGGATCTCGACGACGAGATCGGGCACCCCCTTGAAGTTCATCGCCTCGGCGCCCGGCTGGTTCCCGGTCCGGAAGAACATCAAGTCCGGCTGCACAGGCGCGGCGATCTCCCTGGGAAGCAGGACGTCGACCGGCGCGAAGAGCACCTCGCC
>DATBAW010000179.1:0-3006 GCA_036271335.1 Thermoanaerobaculia bacterium | reverse complement strand
GAAGAGCGCGCCGGTCGACGCGAAGGCGAGCCCCATCGTCGCGTCCAGGCCGCCGTAGCGGGTGGTGAAGCCCAGGGCCATCATGGCGGCGATGGTCAGCAGCGACCACTTCACCCGCCAGAGCGTCCCGCCCAGGATCCTCAGGAGCTGGGGAAGCGAGAAGCCGAGCAGGAGGCCGCTCAGCAGCCCGGTGAGCAGGAGGCTCGTGCCGGTGGCGGAGAGCCAGTTCAAGGTGAAGACCGCGGCCTCGGGGGTCGGCTTCTTGACCACCGGCGGCGTCCGCACCACCGCCTTGTCGAGCCCGGGGACGGGGACGTTGACGACCGAGATGCCGTGGAGGAAGCTCTCGTGCCCCTCGGTGCCGCCGTTCAGGAAGTCCTTGGAAGGCTGGTAGCCCCAGAGGAACACGAAGAGGCAGAGGAGGAACCAGGGCGCGAGCGCCTTGAGGGCCGCCTTCCGGGTGGGCGCGATCCGCGCCGCCGTTTCGGCCGCGCGCGCCGTTCCGGACTCGTGCTCGAAGCTCCAGATCGTCTTCGGCTGCCAGAAGCGGAGGAGGACCAGCAGCGAGGCGATGGAGACGAGCGAGCCCGCGATGTCGACCAGCGACGGGCCGAAATGGTTGCTGACGAAGTATTGGGTGATGCCGAAGGAGACGCCGGCCGTCAGGCAGGCGGGCCACACCTCGCGGATCGCCTTGCGCCCGGCCATCGCCCAGATCAGCCAGAAGGGGACGAGGACTGAGAAGAAGGGGAGCTGCCGTCCCACCATGGAGGAGAGCGCCGCTTCCGGGAGCCCGGTGACCTTGGCGAGGGTGATGATCGGGGTGCCGAGCGCGCCGAAGGCGACCGGCGCGGTGTTGCCGAGGAGCGCCAGACCGGCCGCCTGGAGGGGACGGAAACCCAGCCCGATGAGCATCGCGCCGCAGATGGCGACCGGCGTGCCGAAACCGGCCGCGCCCTCGATGAAGGCGCCGAAGCTGAAGCCGATCAGCAGCAGTTGGATGCGCCGGTCGCTCGCGAGGCCCGCGATGGTGGTCTTGAGGACCTCGAAATCGCCCGACTTGACGGTGACGTCGTAGAGGAAGATCGCGCCGAAGATGATCCAGCCGATCGGCAGCAGGCCGAAGGCGGCGCCGTCGGCGGCCGCGGCGAGCGCGAGCGGCGCCGGCATGCCGAAGATCAGGATGGCGATCGAGAGCGCCGAGGCGAGCCCCAGGAGCGCCGCCCAGTGCGCCCGCACGTGGAAGACGGCGAGGAGCCCGAGGAGCACGACGACGGGAATGGCGGCGACGAGCGCCGAGGCGAAGATGTTGCCGAGGGGAGAGTACACCTGCGTCCAGGTCATCGCTCTGTCCTCCTGAAGTCTTCGAGATGTCGCAAGGAGGATACTCCACTTCGAGCCGCGGAGGACGCGGTACACTCGGCCCGACCATGATCTCCGAGACGACGACCGCGGCGACCTCCGAAAAGCCTCAGGCCGAGGCCCCGGCGTCCGCCGCCCTCCTGGAGGTCGTCGAGGGGCTCGCCCGCGAGCTCCAGCCGCAACGCCGGGGGCGCGCGGTCTCCCTCGACTCCTCGCTGGAGCGCGATCTCGGCTTCGACAGCCTCGGCCGCGTGGAGCTGCTCGCCCGGCTGGAGCGCTCCTTCGGCGTGCGGCTCTCCGAGGACCTGCTGGGGAGCGCCGAGACGCCGCGCGACCTCCTCCAGGCGCTCGCCGCCGCGCACCCCGCCATGGCCGGCGGAAAGGGCTTCGAGGATGTTGCTGCGATCGGCGCCGGCGAGGTGGCTCCCGACCGCACGCGGACCCTGCTGGAGGTGCTCGACTGGCACGCCGAGCGCCACCCCGAGCGGCGGCACGTCCTCTATTACCCGGGCGAGGGAGAGCCTGAGGAGCTGACCTACGGCGAGCTGGCACGCCGGGTCCACGCCGTGGCCGCCGGTCTCGCCCGGCTCGGCGTCGGTCCCGGCGCGGCGGTGGGGATCATGCTACCCACCAGCCTCGAATACTTCGTCGCCTTCTTCGGCGTGCAGCGGGCGGGGGGCATCCCGGTGCCCCTCTATCCGCCGGCGCGCAAGAGCCAGATCGAGGACCATCTGCGCCGCCAGGCCGGCATCCTCCGGACCGCCGGCGCCGAGGTGCTCGTCACCTTTTCCGAGGTCCTCACCCTCGCCCGCCTGTTAAGCGCGCAGATTCCGGGCCTGCGGCGCGTCGCCACAGTCGCCGAGCTCGCGGCTCCTGGCTCCCAGGCCGACGCGCTGATCGCGCCGCCGGTGCGCGCCGAGGACATCGCCTTCCTCCAGTTCACCTCCGGCAGCACCGGCAATCCCAAGGGCGTGGTGCTCACCCATGCCAACCTGCTGGCCAACCTGCGGGCGATCCGCCAGGGGGCGGACATCCGGCCGGACGACGTCATCATCAGCTGGCTGCCGCTCTACCACGACATGGGGCTGATCGGCTGCTGGATGGGCGCCCTCTACTTCGGCGTGCCGTTGGTCCTGATGTCGCCGCTGGCCTTCCTGGCGCGCCCCTCGCGCTGGCTGAAGGCGATCCACCAGCACCGGGGGACGCTGTCGGCGGCGCCCAACTTCGCCTACGAGCTATGCATCAACAAGATCCCGGACGAGGAGATCGCCGGCCTCGACCTTTCTTCGTGGCGGATGGCGCTCAACGGCGCCGAGCCGGTGAGCCCGGAGACCCTCCGCCGCTTCGCCGGGCGCTTCGCGCCCCATGGCTTCCGGCCGGGCGCCTTCTCGCCCGTCTACGGCCTCGCCGAGAATTCGCTCGCCGTCGCCTTTCCACCGCTCGACCGGCCGCCGGTGATCGACGCCGTCGAGCGCGACGCCTTCCAGCGCTCGGGCCGCGCCCTGCCCGCGGCGGCGGACGATCCTCAGGCCCTCCGCTTCGTCTCCTGCGGCTTTCCGCTCGTGGGCCACGAGGTCCGCGTCGTCGACGACAACGGCCAGGAGCTGGAGGAGCGGCGCGAGGGGCGGCTGGAGTTCAAGGGGC
>DATBAW010000178.1:0-20174 GCA_036271335.1 Thermoanaerobaculia bacterium | reverse complement strand
ACGAGCATGGCTCTCCTCTAGAAGCCCATAGCGGGCGCGCGCGGGTTTACCGTCGAGGCGCCGCGCAACCTCCGGGAAACGTTGAGCAGGAGACGAGCTCCTATTCTAGCTTGAGCGAGTGCGGGTCGGACAAATCAATGTGCTGACGGGACGATTTGTAACGTGTAACTCCAGGCAGCGGCATCTGGTCGTCCCTGGCCAGATGCGACAACCTGAACCGAATAGACACCTGAAGACAGGGATCTCTCAGCAAGCCTGAAGCTGAGACTATTTTTGTTCTGCGACACATCGAAGGACCATTCAGGCCGGTGACTCCCATCGCGGGTGATGTCGATCCGATAGCGCGAATCGGGAGCGTCCGTCGGCAAAAGCAGAGTGATCTCAGCGGGAAGAGTCACAGGCTCACTCGGGCTGGTGGCTCCCCGGCTACTCCCCTGCGCTTCCAGAGTCTGTACGGTGAAGATCGGCTGAGGTTTCAAAAGTTCTTCAGCAAGTTTCGCGTTCCAAATTCCCAGCCCGACCACCATCGCCAGCAACGCCGCGGCTACAGAGTATCCTCCCCACACAGACGCGAAAAACCGCCGCCGGTCGGGTCGCGCCGCGGGATCTTTCTTTTCCGGCGTCCCGAGACTCTCGCGCAGCTTCCGCCAGTCCGCCGCCGCCTCGAAGTCGGCCACGGGCGCGGCCGCCATAGGCGGCTGGAGGAATTCGTCCAGATCCAGCAGCAGCTCCGTGCACTGCGCGCAGACGGCGAGATGGCTCTGGATCCGCTCGTCCTCGTCCGCGGCCAGCTCGTTCGCCTGGTACGCCGTCAACGTTTCCGCGCTGGGATGCGCCTCGGGATCACGCCGGCGGCGGCCATCCTCGGCCAGGAAACCCAGCATTCCGTCGAGTTCTGATGTCTCATCGCTCACGATGATTTTCCCTCCTCATCACCGAGCATTTCGATGAGCCGCTTGCGGGCCTGGTGCAGATGCGCTTTCACGGTCTCGATGGAAATCTTCATGACCGTGGCGATCTCCTGGTACTTGAGTCCTTTCTCGTATCGCAACAGGCAGCAGGTGCGCATCTGAGGCGGCAGCCCCGTCAGCGCAGCGCGAAACTTCCCGCGCCGCTCCCTTTCGATCATGGACTCCAATGGGGTTGCGTCCCCTGCCGCCAGCTCCGGAACCCGCTGCGCGCTCTCATCCTCGACAGAAACATCAATCGATAACTCAATAGCATCCCGCTTGTCCGCCCCGCGACCCCGGAGGTAATTCCGAAAGGCGTTGGTGGCGATCTCGAACAACCACCTCTCAAACCTTGACTCGCGTCGAAAGGTGTCTATAGCTTTAAAGACACGGGAGAACACTTCTTGGGTGAGATCACGGCTATCTTCCGGAGAACAACCCTTGCGCCGAAAGAAATTGATCACCTTCCGATAGTGAAGATTGTAGAGCTGACGGCTGCTCTCCTCGACGTCGATGCCGGCGAGGATCCTGTCGATCAGAAGGAGGCTGGGATCTTTGTCGTCCAAGGCTGCGGTCACATTCGTCTGAAATGGCAACGCTCCCAAGTCCGCTCCCCTCGCGGCAGCTTCGAGGGGGGCGACACCGAGCTGCCTGGAATCCGACCCGAGGAACAAGGAATGACGCCAAAGTACAGGAAAAACTCCTTAGTGAACATATGTCTTCTCAACTGAATCTGTCAATTCCCACCTCAGGATAAACTCCCGCCATGTCCTGGACGCTGCTGATGGCCGACGAGGAGGGGAACCCGTTGCAGGAGACCTTCGTGCTCCTCGACGACGAGTTGGTCGACTACTTCGCGGGTCTGGAGGGTTTCCCCGTGTTCCGCGGTCTCAAGGGGCTCGACCCGGTCGAGGAGACGTGGATCGACGCCGAGGTGCGGGGGATGCTCGAGCGGGAGGTGGCGGAGCTGGCGGCGCGCGCCCGGCGCCGCGAGGGTCCCGCGCCGCCGGAGTGGGTGGGGCTCGAGGGGACGGGCGACATCCGCCTCGGCGAGGAGCTCGGCTGGAAGGGGCTGCTCGACGTCCTCCAGAGGCTCGAGCACCTCCTCCATCTCGCCCGCGGCCTGAGGATGGAGCTCTGGGCGCTACCCAACGACTAGCGGCGCATCGCTCTCTTCCCTCGCGAGGCGCGACTTTCCCCCCGGAAGGCGCGGCTTCGGCCTCGCGAGGCCATCCGTTCGCCTCGCGAGGCCGGGCTTTCCCCCGAGAAGGCGAGGCTTCGGCCTCACGAGGGCATCGGTTCGCCTCACCAGGCCATGCGTTCGCCTCCAGAGGCGAACGGTCCGCCTCGCGAGGCCTGCGTTCGCCTCGCGAGGGCATCCGTCCGCCTCACGAGGGCGGTGGCTCGCCTCGCGGGGGCGAAGGCTCGCCTTCTGAGGCGAAAGGACGATCCGGAGCCTGAAACCTAGTTGATCGGCGGCTCGATGGGGGCGCCGAACAGCTCCTGGCCGACGAGGTCGCACTGCTCGCGGAAGCTCTCCTCGATCTTCGAGCGGTCGGGCTCGGAAAGGAACGACTGCCGCAGGGCGGCCAGCGAGAGGCCGGCCAGCTCGGCGGGCGAGTAGCCGAAGGTCTGGTGGAGGCGGAGGAACTCCATCGTGAGGTTGGTGTTGAAGAAGGCCGGATCGTCCGAATTGACCGACAGCGCCAGGCCCGACCGGTAGAGCTGGTGGAAGGGGTGGTGCTGGAGGTCGGGCACCACGCCCAGGCAGACGTTCGAGGTCGGGCAGACCTCCAGCGGGATCTGGGCGTCGCGCAGCTCCTCGACCAGCGCCGGATCCTCCAGCACCCGCACGCCGTGGCCGATGCGCTCGGCGCCGCAGACCTGGAGGGCGGAGCGGATCGATTCGGGCCCCGCGTGCTCGCCGGCATGGACCACCCGGTGGAGCCCCTCGCGGCGCGCGGTGGCGAAGTGCTCGCGGAAGGGCTCGTTGGGATAGAGCCGCTCGCTCCCGGAGAGGCCCAGTGCCGCCACCACGCCACGCCGCCAGCCGGCGAGCGCCCAGTCGAGCGTGCGGTCGGCCGGCTCGACGCCGACGTTGCGCACGATGTCCGGGATCAGCCGCAGAGTGATGCCGTGCCGCCGCTCCCCCTCCGCGATCGCCTCGGTGAGGGCGGCGAGCACCTCGTCGCCGTTGACGCCGTTGGCGAGGTGGGTGGAGATGGTGAAGTGGGCCTCGGTGTAGACCACGTTCTGATAGGCCTGCTCGGTGAGGAAGTCGAGCGCCAGAAGCTGGAAGTCCTCCGGGGAGCGCAGCGAGCGCGAGCAGGCGAGGTAGACCTGCACGAAATGCTCGAAGCTGGTGAAGCGGAACCAGCGCTTCAGCCCCGCCTCGTCCTGGGCCGGCAGGTCGATGTGGTTGCGCCGCGCCAGCTCCAGCAGCACCGCCGGCCGCATCGCGCCTTCCAGGTGGACGTGGAGCTCGACCTTGGGGAGCCGCATCAGGAAGCGGTCGAGGCTCACGCCTTGCTCTCCTCCGCGGGCTCCGCGGCGGGGCGCAGGCGCTGGCGCAGCCGCTCGAGGACCCTCGCCGGGACCAGCCCGGTGAGGTCGCCGCCGAGGGCGAAGACCTCCTTGACCAGCCGGCTGGAGAGGTAGGTGTACTCGACGTGGGGCATCATGAACACGGTCTCGACCCGCGGGTTGAGCCGGCGGTTCATCAGCGCCATCTGCAGCTCGTACTCGAAGTCGGAGACGGCGCGCAGGCCGCGCACCACGGCGCGGCCGCCGACGCGGTCCATGAAGTCGACCAGGAGGCCGGAGAAGCTCTCCACCCGGACGTCGTCGCCGCCGACCGTGCCGCGGATCATCTCGATCCGCTCCTCGACGGAGAAGAGCGGCTTCTTCCCCTCGTTGACCAGCACGGCGACGACCACTTCATCGAACAGCGGGCGGCAACGCTCGATGATGTCGAGGTGGCCGTTGTGCATGGGGTCGAACGACCCGGGGTAGACCGCGATCCGTTTGCTCATCGCTCCGGCTTGGCTCACCGCTCCGAAGTAACGTTGAAGGTGATGACGTTGTGCGCGGCGTCGGTGACCCGCAGCAGCACCAGGTCCCCCGGCTTGCCGGGCTCGATCAACAGGGTCTCGGTGCGCGCGTCGAGCAGCCCGTCGGCGGTGCGCACCGGCTTCCACTCCTGGGCGTTGACGCTGACGACCGCCTCGCGCAGCGGGCTCAGGGCGTCGCGCACGGTGACCCGCAGGAGCTTGCCGTCGTGATCCTTCTCGACCTTCACCAGCTCGGGCGGCGTGTGGTCGATCACCACCGGATCGCTCACCCGCTCGGCCACCAGCGCGGCGTCGGGATCGTTGGACGGCAGGTCCGAGGCGCGGAGGCGGAAGCGGAAGATGCCGTCGGGGAGCGACGAGGCGTCGAAGCTGTAGTGGTCTTCCTTGAGATCCTTCACCACCTGGAGCCAGTCCCCCTCCTTGCCGCCCTCCGGCGACGCCGGACGGAAGGAGAGATCGTAGACCAGATCGTCGCCGTTGGGGTCGTTCGCCATCCAGCGCAGCGTCTGGTAGCCGAGCTTCCAGAGCACCTTGCTCCGCGCCCCCTCGTCGTCGGGCGCCGGGGCCAGGCTGTTGAAGATCCCCTCGCGGTTGGGGTGCGCCGGCTCGTAGATCTGGTTGCCCGGATTGAAGTTGGCGGGCACCAGGATCTGCCCGGGATCGAGCACCTGGAGCGCCGCGATCTTCGGCTTCAGGTTCTCCTGGCGGTAGGAGAGCTCGGTCTCGTAGAGGCGCGGCGAGCCCGCTGGACCTGCGGAAGAACCGCCCGCCTTCAGCTCGACCCGGAACTGCACGAAGCGCCCCTTGGGCACGCCGGCGAGCGCGATCTCCTTGCCTTCGCGCGGCTCGGTCCAGGCGGACCAGGTGCGGTCGGGCTCGGCGCTGACGCCGCTGCGGAACGAGACGCGGACGGCGGCGCCGGCGGGGAGGTCGCCCTGCCAGGAGAAGGTGCCGAAGCGCGCCACCTGCTCGGCGTCGAGCGCCGGGCTGGTGTAGATCCCCGACGTCTCGGTCTCGCGGGTGACGCGGAAGAGGGCGGCGGCGTTGGTGGTGGCGAAGACCGGTCCGGGGTCGCCCGGCAGCACGGCCACGATCTGCCGCTCGTCGACGTCCTTCTCGAGCAGCATCTGCTGGTCGGCCCAGCGGTAGAGCTTGCCTTCGAGGCCGGTGGCCACCCAGAGCTGGCCGTTCTGGTAGAGGAGGTCGTAGATGGTGTCGTCGGCGAAGGTCCAGAGGCTCTCGACCACGCCGGAGGGGGAGATCGCCAGCACCTCGCTGCGCGGCGCCGCCGCTCCGGCCGCCCCTTTGCGCCCGGCGCGCACCGTCGGCGTCTCCACGGGCTCGACGGCGACGGAGACCTGCGGCTGCGCGGCGCCCCCCTTGGCGCGGCCGGGAGCCGTGGCGGCCGGCGGCGCCGCCGCGGCCTGGTCGCGCGCCTGATCGACCAGGCTCGCCTCGGAGGCGATCAGCCCGGCGTAGCAGGTGCCGTCCGGCGCCACCACCAGCGAGACGACCTCGGGCTGCTGGGCGTCGTAGAGCGTGCGCGCCTTGCCGTCCGGGCTGACGCGCAGGATCAGCCCCTCGCCGGAGGTGCCGACCAGGACGTCGCCGCCGGGGAGCGGCGCCAGCGCGCGGATGTGGGTGTCGTCGCTGTCGTAGAGGACGGTGCCCTTCCCCTTGGCGCTGACCTTGTAGAGCTTCCCCTCGGTGCCGGTGCCGACCAGCAGGGAGCCGTCGGCGGCGCGGGCGAGGGCCCAGATGTAGGTCGCCTGCGGATCGAAGAAGACCTCCGCCTTGCCCCCCTTGGGCGGGATGCGGTAGACCTTCCCCTTCGGCGAGGTGCCGGCGTAGACGGTGCCGTCGGGATCGGACCAGACGGCGAAGACCTCGGGCTCGGGGGCGGCGAAGAGCTCGGTGATGGCGCCCTTGCGGTCGATCTTCAGCACCTTGCCGGCGTTGCCGGTGCCCACCACCCAGCCATCCGGATGCACGGCGGCGGCGAGCAGGAAGGGCTCGGAGACGGAGGCCACGCGGTCGACCCTGGGGGCGAGCTGCATGCGGCCGAGCGCGTCGACGCTGACGCCGTCGAGGGTGCCGGCGAGGAAGGCGGCCTGGCTGCGCGCCTGGAAGATCTTGACCTGCGTGCCGCGCGCCGGCGGGGCGGCCGCCAGCAGCAGACCGGCGGCGATCGCGCCGGCACCGATGAAGTGGACTCGCGCTCTCCTCATGGTCCCCCTTAATAAGCCCCTTAGTAGACCCCTTAATAACACCCCATCACCTCTTATTTTAACGGTCTTTTATACGCCGTTGGACGCCACGTCGGACCCGGGAGAATCCCCGTTGTCGTCGTCTCCGGCCACCGGCTCGCGGCGGCGCACTTCGAGATCGATCCGCACCAGCCCCTGGATCGGCACGTCCATGGTCTCGCGCTTCGTCTGCACGATCGCCGAGCGCAGGCCGACCGCGCTCCCCGAGGCGGCGGCGCCCCAGAGCGAGCGCACCGAGGCGGGGAGGCGCGGCATCGTCTCGCCCGCCACCGCCAGTCCGGGGCCGCCGTAGATCCCCAGCACGATCAGGTCGCGCCGCGAATGGAACGAGCGCAGCAGCTCGAGCGCCTGCGGGAAGCGGACCGGATCGGAGGGCTCCAGCGCCAGGCGGGCGGCGTCGACGCTGGCGCCGTCGCCGACCAGCAGCGAGTAGGTCCCCGCCTGCAGGTCGCCCGGCAGGTCGAGCTTGACGGCGCGGCGGAAGCCGGCGCCGCGGTAGGGGACGAAGTCGAGGTTCAGCGTCACCCGGTCGCCGGGGTGCACCACGGTGCGGCTGGCGTTGGCGCCGACCAGGTTGGCGAAGGTCGGCTTGTCGGTCTGGCCGATCTCGACCTCGACGTTGTCGACGTCGATCTTCTCCAGCGGGTTCTGGGCGAGATAGGAGACGATCGAGGTCAGGAAGGTCGAAGCCTCGCTGACCGCGCCGTTGCCGTCGAAGCTCTGGCTCACCTGCAGGTCGCCGTAGCCGCGCAGATGGAGATGGGCGGTCATGTCGAGGCTCTGCGCGCCGGAGGTGTAGCTGGCCGCCTCGAGGCTGGCGACCATGCCGCTCCCCACCAGCAGGGGGAGGAACTCGGGGAGCGCCGCGAGACGCACGTGGTACTCGCGCGGGCGCTCGCTGTGGATCTTCACCACCATCGGCACCATCGGCGCCTCGGCGCCGATCCGCCCCTGGATGCCCGTCTTGCGGTCCTGCTCGAAGGCGCCGATGATCTTGCCGGTGTTCGAGATCTTGAACGAGCTGTTGGCGCTCGACAGCACGGTGACCACCTCGGCCGTGGCCATCGGCACCCGCACCGGCCCGAGCCCCAGGAAGGGGTGGCCGAAGGCGAGCACCTGGTCGCCATAGCGGTCGGTCACCGTGCCGTTGGCGGCGAGCTGGAAGTCGCCGTCGACCAGCACCACGTCCACCGCCTGGCCGGGCTTGAGCTCGTCCGGCACCGTGCCGGGCGCCGCCTTGCCGGCCGACGCGACGCTGCCGAGGAACTGCTGCAGCATCCCCCGCGACTGCTCGCCGAAGCCGCTGGCCGTCCACTGCATCGCCGCCGAGGCGCCGTCGCCGAACTTCGGCAGCAGGCGCGCGAACTGGGTGGCGAGCAGGTCCTTGGGGAGGTGATTGGTGAGGATGTCCGAGAGGTTGATCTGCGGCGGCGGCGGCGAGACGGGGACCGCCTTGAAGCCGGAGAGCTGGCGCATCGAGCCGATCGGCGTGATCCCCGCGATCGCCTCGTTGGTGAACGGCCAGCTGAACGCCACCGCGCCGGCGAGGCGGCCGTCGAGGAACACCGGGCTCCCCGACATGCCGGCGGCGACGCCGATCTTCTCCAGCCCCTGGCCGGTGAGGCGGGCGAGGATGTAGCTGACGTTGGGGCTGACGTTGCGCATGATGCCGATCACCTCGACGTCGAAGCGCTCGGGCTCGGTGCCGGCGAAGACCGAGAGGCCGTAGCCCTTCTGGCCGCGCTGGATCTCGTCGAGCCCGATCGTCGGCGGCGCCCCGGCCGGGATCGCCGGCGCCGCGGCGGCCTCCTTCGCCTCCCTGGCGGCGGCGGCCGCGGCGGTCGCCGCGCGGGCCGGCATCGCGGCGGCCAGCAGGAGCGCCGTCAGGATCGAGACGCCAAACGCTGCGTGCTTCATGCTTCGTCCTCTCCCGTGGGCCGGGCCGGAGGAGCTTCCCCCCGGGCCGTCGATCGGCCGAGATCCCGTGTCAGGCGCTCGGCGGGAAATCTCCCTTCCCGTAGAACCACCAGCCCCTCCCCTTCTATTGCCCCTTCCGCAGACAATGCCACCAGCGTCGACGGCAATCCGCCGCGGAGCACGCCGCCGTCCACCACCGCCGCGTCCTCGCCGGCGAGCAGCGCGCCGAGCGCCGCCGGATCGAGGATCGGCGCCTCGCCGCTCCGGTTGGCGCTGGTGGCGGTGAGGCCATGGCCCAGCGCCGCCAGCAGCGCGAGGAGCTCCGCGTGCGCCGGCACCCGCACCGCCAGGGTGCCCTCGCCGGCCGACGCCGGCAACGGCCGCGCGACCGGCAGGACCACGGTCAGCGGCGCCGGCCAGACGGCGAAGAAGCGCTCCACTATATTCGGATCTCCCTTAAAAAACCGCAGGTTTTCGTCAATCCCCAAGCCCGCGAGTTGCGCGCGGCCGGCGATCACCACCGGCAGCGCCTTCCCTGCCTCGCGCTCCTTGATGCGATAGATCGCCTCGACGCCCGTCTGGTTCCAGGGATCGACGCCGAGGGCGTAGCTCGACTCGGTGGGAAAGGCCACGACGCCGCCGCGCGCCAGGAGATCGCGGAGGGGAGCGACGGGATCGCCGAAGTGGAAGACCCTCACCTCCCCGGCCCTCCTCTCCCAGCCCTCCACCCACCCTTCCGGGGAGAGGAGGGAGAAAAAAAGGGCAAAAACTCGCTGTCCAAAGGGTTTTGTAGAGACGTTCCCAGCCCGTCCACGACAACCTGTGCAGGCCACGGGGACGGCGGGACGTCTCCGGCGGAGGGATGGCCGGTGCCGACGGCAAACGTCTTCTGGGCAGGCCAGCTCGATCCCAAAAGACGTTGCGATGGTCTTCTCGCAGTTGGCGGAAGAGGGAATGGCTCCTCTTCGGCGGAGACGTCCCGCCGTCCCCGTGGCCTGCGATAGGTTGTCGTGGACGGGCTGGGATCGTCTCTACAAGCCCTTCGATGAGCGTTTCCTGCCGCGCAGTCCGCTCGGCCAGCCAGGGCCAGAAAAAGCACGGGCCCTCCCCCCGCCGGAGGGCCCGTGGACTTAGGGTTGTTTCAGTTGTCAAAGAACGAGCCGAGCTGTTGCCGAGCCGAAAAAGCGGGGCGCCCGTCCAGGCGCGCCCTTGGGGCCTGCCTACCCTTCCGGCTTAGGGGCCGGGCCGGCGGTGGCTTCGACCGGCGGCGCCACCGTCGCGTCCTTCTTCTTGCGGCGGAACGGCGCGATGCCGAACTCCACCAGCTTCTCGCTGGTGTTCCCGTAGTGCTCCTTGAGGCCGGTCCGCAGGAAGGTCGCCAGCTTCTTGCCGTTCGCCAGCGTCGTCCGCAGGCTCTGCGAGGCGGTCTGCTTGCCGGAGGCGTGCAGATCCTGCTGCATGGCGAAATTGCGGGCGTCGTCCAGGAATCCCTGGAGCTTCGCCCGCGAGGTCTCCAGGTAGGGGAGGTCGGCGCTGTTGGCCGTCAGGGTGGTGAGCAGGTGCTCCCACTCGGTCACGTAATCCGAAAACCGCGTCTGCTGCTTGGCCATGATCTTTCTCCTTGGTCGTAAAGCCATTTCTGGGTTGACCCGGCATCCCGGCCGGGCGTTCTGATCGCACGAGCGTCCTTCACTCCAGGCTCCCTCCAGGAGCCTCGTTACACCTCCTTTCGTCCGCCCTCTACTCTTTCTACGCTTTCGGGAATCAAACCGTCTATGCACACGTTAACGCATCTCGAAGCTTGACGCAAGCCCCCACTTCAAGGCAAGCTTGGGTCAGCTCTCCACTCCTCCGCGCCAAGCGGTTCGAGTCTGAACGGCGGCGTGGGGGCTTGGATTCTATGGAGGAAGCCTGGAGACCAGGCGCTCAACCCTGCGCGGGCCATGCCCTCTCCTGGCGCGCCTTGGACGAAGCTGGGCGGGCCGTCGTAAGCTTGAGGCGGCGGATCCCAAGTCTGGACTGTATGCCGTCAGACTTGCGATCAGGCAGGACAAGCATGGATCGGCCGGCGCAAGCGCGCGCCGCGGCCGCCAAGCTCGATCCGGCCCGCCGCAAGGCTGAAACGCCGGGATCGAGCTTGGCGGGAAGCGCCGCAAGCCGGAAACCGCTCGCCGCAAGCTTGCTCTTTGAAAACTGAAACTTTACGGGCCGGCCCGAACCTCGGCCGCGGCGGAAGGAGGGGGACCTTCCGCCGGTTCGGGCCGGCATCCGACGACCTTAGAGTCGTCCGGAGTGAGCTCTCAGAGCAGGCCCTTGGAAGTTGAGGCGCAGGATGCCAGCCGCGCTGTGGAAGAGGAAGACTCTCACCGTGCCGGCTGGCATCCAATGGTTTTTACTGGCCGATCACGCGGACGAGCGCGGGCGATGGGTTGTCCTTCGCTGACTTCTGCAGCGACATCACCTGAGTCAGAAGCCGGAACGACTGCATGGAGCGCCCGGCCACGCACACTGGCGCTCTAAAGTCTGGCTTTTTCTCATCGGGTTGCGGCGTCAGCCGTAGCTTGCCTTCATCGCATTTGTCATCCTGTGGGTCGGGTTCGACGGCAGGAATAGAATATATGCCCCGTGCCGATTCGGCAGAAAGAAGCGCGTTGGGGCACGTCTTGTCAGGGTATGCCACGAAGAGGGGCTGGAAATGATGCTGAATGCAGACCTCTGGAACCGTGGGCGCCTTCTCGCGATTCGCTACCCGCGCAAGCTCACCGAGATAATAGAGAAGGGCTTCCGGCGAGCGAAGGATGAAGGTGACGGTTGAGTCATCCACCTTGGTGACCATCCGCTCTTTTTTTTCAGCGAGCTGACTCGCATTCGCCGAAGAACCTGCGCCGTCACTCTCCTCCTTGCACGGGTCCTCCGGAGTGACTGGGCCCTGAGGACTGGCCGTAAAGCCAAAGTCTGCGTGCTGACGCTCGAGTCGATGACGATTTGGCTTTGCCATGCAAGGCGCCAGAACAAGCTGCTCTTTCGAGAACTTGACCAACTTTTCAATATCCAGGAGTTGCTCGTCAGGTATAGGAGGACCGATTTTCTCCAGCACAGAAACCTGCGTTATCTTCGGCTTAGGGTTCCGAGCCAGAAACGTCTGGATCCAATCCCCGAAGCTCGACATCTTGGCCAGCGACAGATCCATGCTTTCGGGATAATTCTCCAGAACGACGGGCTCTGCATCCTTCCTTTCGATCTCAATCCGCTCTACGAGTAAATAGAGCAGCGCCGATGGCGGCCAGCCCTGATTCCAATAATAAGCAAAGAGATCTTTGCCCAGAGGGCTCATGAAGCCACGCATGAACTCCTGGTTATCGAGGACGGTCAACGTGTAGGTTGGGTTTTCCGACTCGCTTGCCGTGGCAGAGGGCATGTAGCCGCGAGTGAGCGTGTCCATTGCCATACCCACAGCGCCTCCGCGAGCGCGAGAATAGGAGCCTCCCGCGGTGGCACCAAAAGTCGTCTGTACGTTCCCCGTAAGGCCCGACATGCCGGTCAAATACATCGGCATACGATCCTGGGCACGGATTACGTTGAGAAGGAGCATCTCGTTCTGGGCCTTCTCGACGGCCAAGTTGAAATTGACTGCCTGCGTGGCGAGCCGTTGGTGAACAGTGCAGCCGCTGAGAGCGACCGTGGCCATCAGTGCCCAGGCCGGCGATGAGCGTCGCGCGTAACGGATCATGTTTTCTCCTTGCTCCAGGAGGGAATCGAAATCGATAGGGATAGGCTAGCATCAAGCGGAAATCAATGCGCTTGGATACTTAACTATGTGTAACTGCCTCTACCCCCGCTCCTCGAGCGCCTCCAGAATCGGCCGCGCCAGATAGATCCGTCCCCATCTCCGGCCGGTCACCTCTTCGAGCAAGCCTTCCGCCTGGAGGCGGGAGATGGCTTGCCGGGCGGTGGGGTCGGAGACGCCGAGGACCCGCACGGCGCGGGCGGCGGAGAGGTAGGGGTTGGCGAACAGCTCGTCGACGAGCCGCAGGGCATTCGGGCGCTGACTCAAGCGGCGACGGTAGGACTCGCGCAGGTCCATCAGGCGGCTCGCCTGGCGGACGGCCGAGCGCGCGGTCGCTTCCACGCCGGCCAGGAAGAAGTGGAGCCAGCCGGACCAGTCGCCTGCCGTCCGCACGCGCTGGAGGGCGTCGTAATAGTCCTGCCGGTGGCTCTCGATGAAGTCCGAGAGATAGAGCAGGGGCTGGGCGAGACGGCCGCGCTCGACGAGGAAGAGCGTGATCAGCAGCCGGCCGACGCGGCCGTTGCCGTCCAGGAAGGGGTGGATCGCCTCGAACTGCTCGTGCACCAGGGCGCACTGGACCAGATCCGGCAGGCGGTCGCGGTCGTGCAGGAACCCCTCCCAGTCGGCGAGGCAGTCCAACATGGCGTCGGGCGGCGGCGGCACATACGGCGCGGTCGCCGGCGTGCTCCCGGCCGGTCCGATCCAGTTCTGCGAGCGGCGGAACTCGCCCGGCGTGGCCTGGTCGCCCCGCACTCCCCGCATCAGCCGCTCGTGCAGCTCGCGGACGAGGCGCAGCGAGAGCGGCAGCTCCCGCAGGCGCTCCAGCCCGTGCTCCAGCGCCTCCACATAGTTCCGCACCTCCCGCACGTCGGCGTCCTGGGAGCGGTCGGTCTCGGCCTCGTCGAGCAGGAGATCCGAGAGGCTGGCGCGGGTGCCTTCGATCCGCGAGGAGAGCACGGCCTCGCGGCGGACGTAGGGCGCGATCAGCAGGTTGGGATTGGGGAGCTGGCGGCCGAGACCCGACAGCTCGCTCAAGCGCGCGTCGGCCCGCGAGAGCGCGAGGACCAGCGACGGGGAGTACGCGAGCTCCGGAGGCAGCGGAGCGGGCACGAAGGCCGCGTAGCCGCCGGGTGCCTGGACGACGCGTCCGGCGCTGGGAGTCTGGAAGTCGGCTGGGTTCACGGGCTCAGATCCTCGACACTTTGAAAGAAGGAGGCCTGATTCTTTCAAAGCTCGGGAAACTTTGAAAGTGGGCTTGCAAAGCTCGGGAGGCTTTAAAAGAAAGAGGCCCGAATCTTTAAAAGCTCGGAGATCTTTCAAAGGCAGCGTGCAAAGCTCAGGCAGCTTTCAAAGGACGGGGCCATCTTCTTTGAAAGCTCGCCCGTTGACGGGGGGCATGGAGGTGGCTAACGTTGCGCCATGAGCGACATTCAAGACACTATTTCAGAGATCGTCGAAGGCGGTGAGAAATCGCACGACGGGCTGAACAACCTTATCGCCGTGCTGGTGGCGATCCTGGCCACCGTCATGGCGCTGTGCAACATCAAGGACGGCAACATCGTGCAGTCGATGTACCAGGAGCAGGCCCATGCGGTCGACCAGTGGGCGTACTACCAGGCGAAGGGGATGAAGCAGAACCTCGCCGAGAGCATGGGCGACCAGCTCCGGCTCCGCCAGCAGGAGGGGGGTCTGACGCCGCAGGCCGCGGCCCTGGTGGCAAAGGAGATCGTCAACTACGCCACGATCGTGAAGAAGTACGAGAAGGAGAAGGCGGACATCAAGGCCGAGGCCGAGGGAGCTCAGAAGGAGTATGACCGGCTGAACGTCCACGACGACCAGTTCGACATGTCCGAGGCGGCGATCAGCATCTCGATCGCCCTGCTGGGCGTCAGCGCGCTGACCCGCAAGAAGTGGCTGGTGGGGGTGGCGGTCGTCTTCGCCACCTTCGGCGTGGTGATGGGGATGGCCGGCTTCCTGAGCTGGAACATCCACCCGGACACCTTCGCGAAGTGGCTCAGCTAAGGGCCCGCTCCCCGCGCCACGCCGCGAACATCCAGATCAACCCGCTGATCCCGAAGGCGACCGGCAGGATCAGCAGGGCGCGGCCGAGCGAGGAGTGGTCGGAGACGAAGCCGATCAGCGGCGGCGAGGGGACGTCCCCGAGCAGGTGGATGGCGAGGATCGACAGCGCCACCGCCGTAGCCCGCCGCTCCGGCGCGACGACGTTGACGATCGCCGAGTTGACCGGCCCGGTGGAGACGAAGATCAGCGTCTCGGCGATCACCATGGCCGCCGTGTAGACCCCGCGGTCGTGGGCGGTGAAGACCAGCCAGGCGAACGGCACGGCGGCCAGCGCGCTCACTCCCGACACCCAGAGATAGGACTCGCGGAAGCGCGGCAGCAGCTTGTCCCCCAGCCAGCCGCCCAGGAAGGTGCCAACGAAGCCGGTGACCACCACGATGGCGCCGAACTGCACCGTGGCGTCCGCCTGCGGCAGGCCGCGCTCGCGCTCCAGGAACGTCGGCGTCCAGAAGGCCAGCGCGCCGAGGGCGAAAGTGTAGGCGGCGTAGCCGAGGACGGTCAGGACGTAGGGGCCGTTGCGCAGCAGCCCGGCGTAGGCGGCGAGCGCCTGCCGGCCGAGGCTCACGCCATGCCCCGCCGCCTCGACGGAGGAGCCGTCCTGGGCGCCGCGCGGCGGATCGATCAGCCGCGAGGTGAGCCAGGCGAGCAGCAGGCCCGGCACGCCGGCCACGAAGAAGGCCGCCCGCCAGCCCCATTGGCCGGCCACGAAGCCGCCCAGCATGTAGCCGGCGGCCGAGCCGATGGGGATGGCGGCCGAGAAGACGGCGAACACCCGCCCCCGCTGTTCGACGGGGAAGTAGTCGGCGAGCAGCGCCGGCGACACCGAGCCGTAGGCCGCCTCGCCGACGCCCACCGTCGAACGGGCGGCGAACAGGCTGACGAAGCCGCGCGCGAAGCCGCCCAGAGCGGTGGCGACGCTCCAGATCGCCACGCCGGCCGCGATCAGCCGCGGACGCTTGCCGCGGTCGCCCAGCGTGCCAAAGATGGGCGAGGTCAGCATGTAGACCAGGACGAACCCCGTCCCCAGCCAGCCGAGCTGGACGTCCGTGAGGTGGAGGTCGGCCTTCAGGTTCTGCAGCAGCGCCGCGACGACGTTGCGGTCGAGGTAGTTGAACAGGTTGACGAAGGTGAGGACGAACAGCCCCCAGCGGGCGACGCGGACCGGGTCGGTGCGGGTGGGCGCGGGCATGGTTGGTAGGAAGCGCGGTGTCGAGAAGGACTCTAACCGCGCTTCAGGCCGCCGTCAAACGCGTCAAGGGCCGTATACGCCCGGTTGACGCCGGATGCGTCCGTGGGTATTCTGAATCTGTCAGTTTTGACATTGAAGAACACGGAGCGAGCGGATGATGGATTCGGCACAATCGGCGCATCTCCTCTACGGATCTTTTTCGCCCAGAGATGTGCCCCGCTATTCCATTGCACAAGCCGCCCGCTACGTCGACTTGTCGCCGACGACCTTGCGAAGCTGGGTGAGAGGCCGCAGCTATCTCCGGGCCGGCAAGGCCGTACGCTCCGAGCCTCTGATCAAGGCCGGCGACCTGCTCTCGTTCTCCAACCTCATCGAAGCGCACATCCTGCGGGCCTTGCGCAGGGACGAGGACGTGCGGATGGCCTTCCTGAGAAACGCCCTGGCCCTGGCGGAGAGCGAATACCACATCGAGCGGCTTCTCTTGAGCGAGCAGTTGAGGGCGGCTCCGGGAGAGGTGCTCCTGGAGCACTATGGCCGGCTGATCAATCTCGGCCGGGCAGGGCAGCTCGCCCTGCGCCACGTCTTCGAAGCTCACCTGAAGCGCATTGAATGGGACCTCCAGGGGCCCGAGCAGTTCTTCCCCGGGTTCGTCAGCGTGATGGCGCCTTCCCAGGCGGAATCTCTGCGGTTGATCGTGATCAACCCGAGCATCTCCTTCGGCAAGCCAGTCCTTGCCTCGAATCGAGGGATCCGGGTTTCGGCGATCGTGAGCAGGATCGATGCTGGCGAAGACGAGGATGCCGTGGCACAGGACTACGGAATAGAGCGCCGTGAAGTCGACGCCGCGATCGACTTCTATGAACGAGCCGCCTGAGCCCATTTTTTGGGTTGACGAGAATCTCGGGTCTTCGGAATTCATCAGCCGGCTCCGGCTCGCCGGACTTCAGATCCGCGCCAACGTGTTTCCAGAAGGGACGAAGGACGTCGTCTGGATTCCTCAGATCGCCGAGTACGGATGGGTTGCCATCACCAAGGACAAGCTCAAGGCGGATCTGGACGAGCAGATCGCCCTTGTTCTCAGCGGCGCGAGAGTCTTTGTTCTGGTCGGTGATGCGTCACACGAGGAGCTGGCGAATCTGTTCCTGCGCAGAATCAAATGGGTGAGGAAGGTCATCGAGAGCCGTGACGAAGCCTTCCTCGGAAAAATCTACGTCAAGGGCGGCGAGACGGCGATCGTCTCCCTGACGGATCTCTGCTCCCGATCCAACCGGCGGTGGGGGCGCAAATAGACCCCTGCCTTGCTTCCTACTCGTACCGCAGCGCGTCGATCGGATCGAGCCGCGACGCCTTGCGGGCCGGGTAGAAGCCGAAGAAGACGCCGATGGCGGCGGCGAAGCCGAAGGCGAGGAGCACGGAGCCGGTGCTAACCTGAGTGGGGAGGCCGGCGAAGCGCGTCACCAGGATCGGCGCGAGGATCCCCAAGCCGACGCCGATGGCGCCGCCGACCACCGAGAGCGCGATGGCCTCCAGCAGGAACTGCAGCAGCACGTGCCGCCCCTTGGCGCCGATCGCCAGCCGGACGCCGATCTCGCGGGTGCGCTCGGTGACCGAGACCAGCATGATGTTCATGATGCCGATCCCCCCCACCAGCAGCGAGATGGCGGCGGCCGAGCCGAGCAGGATCGAGAGGATCTTCGAGGTCTGCTCGGAGGTGGAGGCGATCTCCTCCTGCGAGCGCATGTTGACGTCGCTCTCCTGGCCGGGCGGGGTGCGGTGGCGCTGGCGCATCAGGGCGTCGATCTCGACCTGCGCCTGCCCCACCTCGGCGGCGGAACGGGCCGAGATGTAGATCATGCTGATCCGCGGCGAGCCCAGGAGCTGCTTCATCACCGTCGTGTAGGGAGCGATGATCTGGTCGTCCTGGTCCTGCCCCATCATGTTGCCCCCCTTGCGCTCGAGCACGCCGACGACGCGGAAGGGGAGGTTCTTGATGCGGATCGTGGAGCCCACGGCGTCGCCGGCCGGGAAGAGGTTCTCGGACACCGTGGCGCCGAGGACGCAGACGCGGGCCGAGGTGCGCACGTCGGCGTCGGTGAAGAAATCGCCGTCGGCCACGTTCCAGGCGCGGATGAACGGCCAGTCGACGCCGACGCCCCAGACCTGGGTCCCCCAGTTGAGCTCGCCGGCGACGATCTGCGCGTTGGTGCGGGCGCCGGGCGAGACGTAGGCCACCGACGGGCACTCGGCCTTGATGGCGTCGGCGTCCTCCGGGGTGATCTTCGACTGGTCGGTGAACATGCGGGCGCCGCCGGTGTTCGCGGCGCCGGGGAAGAGCATGATGAAGTTGGTGCCGAGCGAGTTGATCGTCGCCTGGATCGAGCTCGAGGCGCCGGTGCCGACCGCCACCATGGTGATCACGCAGGCGACGCCGATGATGATCCCCAGCATGGTGAGCAGCGAGCGCATCTTGTTGCGCGAGATCGCCATCAGCCCCACCTTGGTGATGTTCCAGAGCCGCAGGAGAGAGATCTTCATCGGGCCACCTCCGCCGTGACGGGTGCGATGGGAAAGGGAAAGGCGATCGCCGGCTCCGGCTCGCCGGCGGCGGCCGCGTCGGTCCGCGCCCGCCGCTGGACGATCTTCTCGTCGCGCCAGATCAGGCCGTCGCGCACGTAGACGACGCGGCGGGCATGGGCCGCGATGTCCGGCTCGTGGGTGATCAGGATGACGGTCTTGCCGGCGTCGTTGAGCCGCTGGAAGATGCCGATGACCTCCTCCGACGTCTTCGAGTCGAGGTTGCCGGTGGGCTCGTCGGCGAGCAGGATGGCCGGATCGGTGACCAGGGCGCGGGCGATCGCCACCCGCTGCTGCTGGCCGCCGGAGAGCTGCGAGGGGTAGTGGTCCTCGCGGCCGGCGAGCCCCACCCGCGCCAGGGACTCGCGGGCGCGGCGGGCGCGCTGGAGGCTGGAGAGGCCGAGGTTGCCGTAGAGCAGGGGGAGCTCGACGTTCTCGATCGCCCGCGTCCGCGCCAGCAGGTTGAAGCTCTGGAAGACGAAGCCGATCTTGGCGTTGCGGATCTCCGCCCGCTGGTCGCGGTTGAGGCGCGAGACGTCGATGCCGTCGAGCTTGTAGGTGCCGGCGGTGGGGCGGTCGAGGCAGCCGAGGATGTTCATCAGCGTCGACTTGCCCGAGCCCGACGGTCCCATGATGGCCACGAACTCGCCGCGCTCGGCCGTCAGGCTCACCCCCTTGAGAGCGCCGACCTCGACCTCACCCATGTGGTAGATCTTGGTGAGGTCGTGGATCTCGAGGACCGGCGCCGCCTTCGCCGGGGCGTTCGGAGCGTCCATGGCCATCCTCAGAACCGCCCGCCCAAGCCGCGGCCCGGCGGCGCGCCCGGACGCGCGTTGGCGCCGCCGGGCGTCTCGACCTTGAGCGTGGCGACCCCGACGATCACCGGGTCGCCGGCGTTCAGCGTGCCGGAGGTCACCGCCAGCACCTGGGTGTAGTGGCCGTCGGTGATGCCGGTGCGGATCTGGACCGGCCGCATCTGCGGCGTCTTGTCGTCGCCGCCCGCCGGGTTGAGGACGTAGACGGTCTGTCCCTGCTGGCGCTTGGCGCCGCCGCCATGTCCGCCGCCGGCCGCGCCCCCCGGACCGCCGCCGTGCTGGCGGCCGCCCGGCTGACCCGTCTGACCCCCCGCTTGCCCCCCCGCCGGCGCGGCGGCCTGCTGGCCGGCGGCCGGCCCGGAGCTCGCCTGGGTCCCACTCTTGCCGGCTGCCGCCGTGCCGGCCGCCGGCTTCCCCTCTTCCACCGGCGGCCGGAAACGCAGGGCGGAGTTGGGCACGCGCAGCGTGTCGTGGACGGTGGCGACGCGGATCTGGACGTTGGCGGTCATGCTGGGGCGGAGCTTGAGGTCGGGGTTCGGCACCTCGACGATCACCGGGTAGGTGATGACGTTCTGGGTGACGGTGGCGTTCAGCCGCACCTGCGAGATCTGGCCGCGGAAGGTCTGGTCGGGGTAGGCGTCGACGGTGAACTGCACGGGCTCGCCGACGCTGATCTGGCCGATGTCCGACTGGTCGACGTCGGCCTGGACCTGCATCTTGGTCAGGTCCTTGGCGATGGTGAACAGGGTGGGGGCCGAGAACGAGGCGGCGACCGTCTGGCCGAGGTCGTACTGGCGGGCCACCACCTGGCCGTCGATCGGCGAGTAGATCTTGGTGTAGCTGAGGTTGGTCTGCGCCTGCTTCAGAGCGGCGTCGGCCTGGGCGGTCTCGGCGAGCGCGCCATCGTAGGCCGCCTTGGCAGCGTCGAGGTCGGACTGCGCGATCAGGCCGACCTCGGCCAGCCGCTTCTGCCGGTTGTAGGTCAGCAGGGTGTTGGCGACGTCGACCTTCGCCTTGGTGACGTCGGCCTGGCGCTGCTCCACCGTCTGCTGGAAGGGGGTGGGATCGAGCTCGGCGAGGAGCTGCCCGCTCTTCACCTGGCTGTTGAAGTCGGCGTAGAGCTTGGCGATGATCCCCGAGACCTGGCTGCCGACCTGCACCGTGATCACCGCCGAGAGGGTGCCGGTGGCGTTGACGTTGGCCGAGATGCTCCCCTGGCTGGCCGCCTCGGTGCGGTACTGGTCACCGCCCTTGCCCTTGCCGCGGCGGATAAAAAACAGAGCGACCAGGACTCCCACCACCACCACGATGGCGATGATCAGGAACCGGCGCTGCTTGTGATTTTTCTCGAGTGGGTCCATGGCATCCTTGAACGCAGGAGTCCGGGAAGGGTTTCCCGGAGCGCGCGCTCTCTCCCTAAGTTTTACACGTCTTACATTTTAACCCGGCGGGGACGGGTCGCGAGCTTCAGTGGGCGGCGTGCCCGTCCTTCAGCTCTGCATCGGGAAGCACGATCTGTTCC
>DATBAW010000177.1:0-11009 GCA_036271335.1 Thermoanaerobaculia bacterium | reverse complement strand
GGTGGGCTACGTCGTGATCGCGGCCGGCGTGGTAGCGGTGAGCAGCATCGTCCTCGGCTCCGTCCTGCTCGTCCGCGAGACCCGGATGGCGGTCGGCGTTCTCAGCGAGCAGGCCGCGAGCCTGCGCTCCCGCATGGCGCGTCCGGATCGAGCTCATGCCGACGGCCTTCCTTGACCAGGACGTCACCTGCTGGAAGATCGTTTCGTAGAGCAGCATATCGTCCCAGAGCTCGGTGTGGGCGGCGAGCAGAGGGGCCGCCTTCGCGATCCTGCGGGGGACGCTGCTGTGAACGGCCCGCGAATCCTGATCAGCCGCGGCGGATTCTCAGACCTTGAGGAGTGACAACGGCCAGGCAGCCTTGGAGAGATTGGAGATCCGTAGAAGCCAGGACCTGTTCGAGAAGCTCCAGCACGGGGCCAATCCCGTCCGTGTCAGGCCGCAGTAGCAGGACTCCTGCGTGGCTGCCCGGTGGGTAGGTGCGAAGATCCGCGAATCCTTTGTCTGCCGTGATGAGGAATCGCCCTTCTTCCTGGATGGCGAGCCAAAGGGCAGGGTCCTTCCAACCGCCCATCCCTTGTTCCCTCACGGTCGCGACATCTTCGTAGCCAGATCTATGGAGAAGATCTGCGATCGAAGCCGGGAGATCTTCGTCGATCTTGAAAAGCACCACCCTTCCTTCTCTAAGCTGAAAGGGGGAGGAGGCTTTCCTGGTGCAGGACCTCCGCGGCATAAGCCAAAGCGCCCAGGACATCCTCAGAGGTCAGCTGTGGGTATTCCGCCACGATCTGCTCGACCGTCAGGCCATCCGCCAGGCTCCCGACGATCATCCGCACCGGAATGCGGGTGCCTGCGATGCAGGGCTCCCCGTGGTGGATCTCGGGGTCCGCGACGACTCTCTGCTGCCAAGGGATGCGTTTCATGGCTCAGAGTCTATCTCGTCCTCGCGGTTCTGTGCCGCTCATGTCGAAGCCTTCCTCGATTATGCCGTCACCTGCTGGAAGATCGTCTCGTAGAGCAGCGGATCGTCCCAGAACTCGGTGTGAGCGGCGAGCAGAGTAGTCGCCTTCGGATCGATCCGATTGACGACCGCTTTCGGATCCGCCGGACCGTCCGGAGGATCGTAAAAGAGGATCCTCCCGCCGATGATGTCCCACGGTGAATAGATATTGATCCATCGCTTCGGCCGGAATTCGTAGCTTTCCACGAGCGGCTGAAGCGAGGCGGCGAGCGCTTCCCGGGCCTCGTCGGTCTTGTTCTTCTGGAGCGCGAAGAGGAAGGCGAGCTTGTCCAGCGGCGAAGCGAACGTCACCAGCATGGGCGTACGGTCGACCACGCCCAGCGCGTCGCCGTTGAGCATGTCCTCGTTGACCATCGCGTTCAGCGCGTCGTAAACGATCACCGATCCGAGCGAATGCCCGACGATGATCACCTGGTCGTAATGGCTTTCGTCTTTCTGTTGATAGACCGCCCGCAGAGCGTTCAGGGCGACCGCCTTGATCTCCTGGCGCAACTTGTAAAAGCGGTCGAGCTTGTTGGACGTCACATACACGGCGACATCGCCGAGATACTGGACCAGGAATTTGCGGATGAACGCGCTGGCGAAGATCAGGATCGGCCACGCCAGACCCTTTAGCGCGGTCGCCATCAGACCGCCATCCGACCGTTCCTGGTTCGAGGCGCTCTGGAAATACGACCAGAAGGTCCGCCCTTCGACGATCAGACCGAAGACGATGGCGGCGAACGCGACGGTGACGACGAGGGTCCACAAGCGCCCTGTGCGATCCTCCCGCATCTCCCGCACGGCCGATCGCAGCAACCGGAAGGCCGTCCAGGCGACCGCCGCGATCAGGATGAAAGCCAGCAGCCGGAGGGTCCACCAATCGAAGCGGTCATTGAACGTCTCGACGGCGCGCGGATCGAAGAGAACCTTCCAGATCTCACGTCCAGGAGTCCCCTGATCCTTGAGGTGGCCGTAGAGCAGGACCGGAACGGCACCGCCAGCGCCGATGGTCACGAAAAGGGCGCTGATGAAGAAAAGCGTCGCCACGGCACCCCACGCGTGCTGCGCCACGAGGGGAACCTTGAGCCCCCGGAGACCCTTGGAAATCACCAGGCAGAGACCAAAGGCAACCATCCAGATGACGACGAGGTTGAACATCGTCGTGAGGTCTGCGAACAGGCCATTGCTCAGCCAGTGGGGAGGAGAGGCCAGGACACTCCGGCCCGCCGCGACCAGCCCGATCGTCGTGTTCAAAACGATCAAGGCGGCGACGACGGCCATCGCCACCAGCAGGTAAAAGACGGTGCGGACCGGAATCGGGAACGGCCGGTAGGTCCCGAAAAGCCAGCGCTTGAACGTCCCCTGGTGGAGCCCGTTGAGCCCGCCATCCAGCAGGAACCGCATGGTGTCCCGCAGAGTGACGTTCCCTTCCGTCAGCGGCGCCCAGTAGGCTTCATAGACGTGGACCTCGTGCGAGCCCCCCTGCGCGTCCTCCAGTTGCAACTCCAGCCGCTGAAAGGGCTGTCCGGGTTGGCTCTCGACGGTCCGCGCCGCTCCTCGGACGTTCTCGGGCTTCTTCTCGTCCCAGCGGGGATCCTGCCGCCGCAATCCGAGGGCGATCTGGTCGAGGGTCTGGAAAGGGATCTGCTGCCCCATACCATGAGCCACGAAGACCGCCGACCTGCGGGGCTTCGGGTCCACCGACTCGAAGATCACCTCGTCCGTTCGGACGGCGGCATGGCTTGCGAGCGGGCGTTTGACCGCGTAGGCGGTATGGTCCTGGTCTGCCAAGGCAAGTCCCTCCTGAGTGGGTTCTCTCGTATGGACGGCCCGCGGTCCCGATTTCCCGGATGTTGTTCATTATTCTAGCAAACGGGGAAGCCTGCACCTCCCCGAGCCGCCGTTGTATACTCCCCATCGGGAGGACCCCACATGTCCAAGCGCAACACCCGCCTGACCACTCCGCTCATCCGCGAGAACGGCGTCCTGCGTCCCGCCACCTGGGACGAGGCGCTCGACCGTGCCGCTTCGGGATTCCGCGCGGCGGTGGAGAAGCAGGGGCCGACGGCTTTCGGGCTGTTCAGCTGCTCCAAGACCACCAACGAGATGAACTATCTGGCGCAAAAGTTCGCGCGGACGGCGGTGGGCAGCAACAACATCGATAGCTGCAACCGGACCTGACACGCCCCCAGCGTCGTCGGTCTGGCGACGGTCTTCGGGATGGGCGGCGGGACCAGCTCCTATCGGGAGGTGGAGGAGACGGATGTCGTCCTCATGTGGGGGAGCAATGCGCGCGAGGCGCACCCGATCTTCTTCCACCACGTGCTGAAGGGGATCCACAACGGCGCCAAGATGTACGTCGTCGATCCGCGCGTGACCACCTCCGCGCAGTGGGCGGTGCCCAACGGGCATCTGCCGCTCCACGTCGGCACGGACATCCCGCTGGCCAACGCGGTGGCGCGGGAGATCCTCGCGGCCGGTCTGGAGAACCGGAGCTTCATCGAGCACTCCACCAGCGGCTTCGAGGCCTTCCGCCGCTGCGTCGAGCCCTGGACGCTCGAGCGCGCCGAGGCCGTTACCGGCGTGCCGGCGGCGAAGATCCGCGAGATGGCCCACGCCTACGCCCGCGCCGACCGCGCCATCATCTGCTGGACGCTCGGCATCACCGAGCACCACAACGCGGTGGACAACGTCCTGGCGCTGATCAACCTCAGCCTGCTCACCGGCCACGTCGGGCAGTACGGCTCCGGCGTCTGCCCCCTGCGCGGCCAGAACAACGTCCAGGGGGGCGGCGACATGGGCGCCCTCCCCGACCGCCTGCCCGGCTTCCAGCACGTCGAGAACGACGAGCTGCGCGCCAAGTTCGACCGCGCCTGGGGCGTGACGGTGCCGCCGAAGCGCGGCTGGCACCTCACCGGGATGTTCGAGGCCATGGAGCGCGGCGAGCTGACCGCCCTCTACGTCATCGGCGAGAACCCGGCGAGCTCCGAGGCCGACCAGCACCGCACCATCGAGCGCCTGCGGGGCCTGGAAACGCTGGTCGTGCAGGACATGCTGTTCACCGCCACCGCCGAGCTGGCGGACGTGGTGCTGCCGGCGGCCGCCGGCTGGTGCGAATCCGACGGCACGGTGACCAACAGCGAGCGCCGCGTCCAGCGGGTGCGCCGGGCGCTGCCGCCGCCCCCCGGCGTGCGCGACGACCTGGAGATCCTCTGCGAGCTCGCCCGCCGCATGGGGCACGACCTCGGGAATCCGACCGCCGAGGAGCTCTGGGACGAGCTGCGCACCCTCTCGCCCGTACATACCGGCATCTCGTACGCGCGGCTGGAGGAGGACGGCCTCCAGTGGCCCTGCTACGACGAGACGCACCCCGGCGAGCTCTTCCTGCACGGACGGCTCTGGGAACGCCCCGTGATCGGTCCGCGCGCGCCCTTCTCCGTCACGGAGCACGATCCGCCGACCGACGAGCTGACCGCGGAGTATCCGCTCCGCCTGACCACCGGCCGCCATCTCGACTCCTACAACACCGGCGTCCAGACCGGCCTCTACGCCTCGCCGAACCGGCGGGCGCCCACCGTCGACCTCCACCCCGCGGACGGCCGGGACCTCGGCGTCGCCGCCGGCGACGTCGTGCGGATCGTCTCGCGGCGCGGTGCGGTGGAGGCGCCGGTGCGCTTTGATCCCGGGCTGCGGCCGGGGCTGGTGTTCATGACCCTCCACTTCCCCGACCAGGTGGCCATCAACGAGCTCACCATCGATTCGGTCGATCCGCGCTCGGGCACCTCGGAGTTCAAGGCCACGGCGGTGCGGATCGAGCCGGTGGGTGCTCCAGTTCTGGTGGGATCGTAGGGGCGCAGCATGCTGCGCCCTCAAACGTTCGCCGTGACGGAGAAGGGCGCAGCATGCTGCGCCCCTACACAAATCCCGTGGTGAAGGCGTAGAGTCAAGACAACCATGGACCTGCACTTCACCGCCGACGAAGCCGATTCCGAGGAGGTGGCGGCGGTCGACGCCCGTCTCGACGGGCTGCCGCTGAACGGCGATCGCCGGCAGTACCTGCTCCCCGTCTTCCACGCCATCCAGGACCGCAAGGGGTGGGTCAGCCCGGGCGCGCTCAACTACGCCTGCCACCGGCTGGACGTCCCCCCCGCCGAGGCCTTCGGCGTGGCCGATTTCTACGCTCTGTTCCAGACCCGTCCGCATCCGCCGGTGACCGTCCACGTCTGCGACGACATCGCCTGCTGGACCCACGGCGCCGAGGATCTCTGCGCCGAGGTCGAAGCGATGCTCGGCCCCCAGGGCGACAGCCGCGATGGTCACGCCACCTGGCACCGCAGCCCCTGCCTCGGCCTTTGCGAGCGGGCCCCCGCGGCGCTCGTGGTGGCGGCCGGCGATCCACCGCGCGATCGGGATCTGGCGCCCGCCAACAGCGCGGACCTCCTCTCCGCCATCGTCGGTGCGGCCGTGCCGCAGCCCGATCTCGCGCTCTCCGTGCCACAACTGGGAGAGCCGGGGCTGAAGCTGCTGGCGCGCGTCGGCCGGGTGGACCCCACGAGCCTCGACGACTACCGCGCCGCCGGCGGCTTCCTCGCCCTCCGCCGCGCCATCGAGATGGGCGCGGCGGCGGTGGTCAAGGAGGTCACGGACGCCAAGCTGGTGGGGCGTGGCGGCGCCGCCTTCCCCACCGGCGTGAAGTGGCAGGGAGCCCGCTCGGCGGCGCTGCCGCGCTACCTGGTCTGCAACGCCGACGAGTCCGAGCCGGGCACCTTCAAGGACCGCGTGCTGATGGAGCACGATCCCTTCTCGCTCGTCGAGGCGATGACCATCGCGGGCTTCGCCACCGGCTGCGAGAAAGGGTACCTCTACCTGCGCGGCGAATACCCGCTGGCGCTGGCGCGGCTAGAGAACGCCATCCACCGCTGCCGCGAGCGCGGCTTCCTCGGCGACAACATCCTCGGCGACGGCGTGCGGTTCGACATCGAGCTGCGGCGCGGCGCCGGCGCCTACATCTGCGGCGAGGAGACGGCGCTGATGAATTCGCTGGAGGGACGCCGGGGCGAGCCGCGCAACAAGCCCCCCTTCCCCACCGAGGCCGGACTGTTCGGCAAGCCGACGGTGATCAACAACGTCGAGACCCTGGTCAACGTCCTCCCCATCGTGATCGAGGGGGGGAAGGCCTACGCCGCCATCGGCACCGAGAAGTCGACCGGCCCCAAGCTCTTCTGCGTCTCCGGCCACGTGAAGCGTCCCGGCGTCTACGAGGCGCCGTTCGGCATCACCCTGCGCGAGCTGCTCGACCTCGCCGGCGGCATCGGCGGCAACGGGCGCCTCCAGGCGATCCTGCTGGGCGGCGCCGCCGGCGCCTTCGTGACGGCCGATCAGCTCGACGTCCCCCTCACCTTCGAGGGGACGCGGGCCGCCGGCGCCACGCTCGGCTCGGCCGTGGTGATGCCATTCGACGACAGCGTCGACCTGCGGCAGATCCTGCGCCGTATCGCCCAGTTCTTCCGCGACGAGTCGTGCGGCCAGTGCGTCCCCTGCCGCGTCGGCACCGTGCGTCAGGAGGAGCTGCTCCACCGGCTCGCCACCGACCGGCCGCTGGGCTCGGTCGAAGCGGAGGTGGCGCTGCTCCAGGAGCTGGGGCAGGCGATGCGCGACGCCTCCATCTGCGGCCTCGGCCAGACCGCCTCCAGCGCCATCGAATCGGCGCTCTCCCGCTTTCCCATCTTCAAAGCGACCTCGCCGACGCAGGAGACGCCATGAGCATCCAGGACGTGCCCCCCCAGGACGCGCCGCAAGCCAAGATCCCCGTGCCTCGAGGACCGCTGCCGGTGATCCCGCCGCCGCGCCCCCGCCGCACGGTGGAGATCACGATCGACGGCCAGGAGGTCGCCGTGGCCGAGGGGACGACGCTGATCGACGCCGCGCGCCAACTCGGGATCGACACGCCGACCCTCTGCTACCTGGGCAACCTGACGCCGGTCAACGTCTGCCGCATCTGCGTGGTGGAGATCGAAGGCGCGCGCGTGCTGGTCCCCGCCTGCTCGCGCAAGGCCGAGCCGGGGATGGTGATCCACACCGATTCCGAGCGCGTCCGTCTGAGCCGCCGGATGGTCCTCGAGCTGCTCGGCTCCTCGGTCGACCTGTCGACCGCGCCGCAGGTGAAGGGGTACATGGAGCGGTACGACGCGCACCCCGAGCGCTTCGGTCCGCCGGCGCCTCCCGCGCATGCCGGCGAACGCGACGCCGCCCGTCCCGGCCACCACCACGAGCCCCACGGCGCGCAGGCGGCCAACGTGCACCAGCCGGTGAAGGTGGACAACGACCTCTACGTCCGCGACTACTCGAAGTGCATCGTTTGCTACAAGTGCGTCGAGGCCTGCGGCACGGACGCCCAGAACACCTTCGCCATCGCGCTCGCCGGCCGCGGCTTCGACGCCCGCATCTCGACCGAATACGACGTGCCGCTCACCGACTCGGCCTGCGTCTACTGCGGCAACTGCATCGGCGTCTGCCCCACCGGCGCGCTGATGTTCAAGAGCGAGTACGACATGCGCCAGGAAGGCACCTGGAACGAGCCCGAGCAGACCGCCACCGATACCATCTGCCCCTACTGCGGCGTCGGCTGCACCCTCACCGTCCACGTCCAGGACGAGAAAATCGTCAAGGTCACCTCGCCGCTCGACAATGGGGTCACCCACGGCCACCTGTGCATCAAGGGACGGTTCGGGTGGGAGTGGGTGAACCGGCGGGAGTAAGGGGCGGTTCGTTCGGATAGGTCGCGCCATTGAGCCGTTTGTGGAGGGTACGCCGTTGAGGGCTGCGCACTCGGCCCAAGAGCCGTCCACCCGCCAAGACGAACGAAGGTCACCCCCACCACCAGCAGAGCGCGCGGGATGTCCCCTACCGCCTGGGATTTGCGCTTCTCTCCATAGGATGATCCGCGCTCTCGCGACCGCCCTCTGCGCCTCTGTCCTCTGGGCGTTCCCCCTCGGGGCCGCCGCGGTCGACCTCCGCCCTGAGCTTGATCCCGGGGGACCGGTTCAGCATTTCGCCTGGACTCCGGAAGGAAACCTCTGGTTCAGCACCGACGTGGGGACGGTCTACGTCAGCCGGGACGGTGGCCACGGCTGGTCCGAGGCCGATGTCTCGCCGCGGCGGGCCCGCGGCCGGAAAGACACTGAGGGAGAGGTGAGCGGCGACACGATTGACTGGGTGCAGTTCTTCGATGCCCGCCGGGGACTGGCCCTCGGCTGGTGGAAGGGGGGCAGGAAGCCGTCCTTCTTCCGCACGGCGGATGGCGGCGCGAGCTGGCAACCGCTGCAAAACCCGCCGGACCGCCTGAACGAAGACGCGCAAGTGTCGCCAGAGGGCCGGGCCTGGGTGATCGGAGAAAGCAGGATCGCGGCCTCGGAAGACTACGGCGCTACCTGGCGGTCCCTGACCTCTCCCCCAACGGACGAGGGGCTCCGGTCGATCCACTTCTCCTCGCCGTCCGAAGGTTTCCTGGGCACCTGGCACTCCCTGTTCCTCACCTCCGATGGCGGCTCTTCGTGGCGGAGCCTCCCGGCGCCGGCCGCGCAGAACGCCGTTCCCGGATGCACCGATCAGCAAGTCCGCAAGATCCGCCGGTGGGGCGGCAGGCTTCTGGTCCACCAGTGCGGAAGCTGGTTCGCCAGCCCGTTCCCGGAGACCGCGACTGCTGACACCCCGCCGGCCGGGGCTCTCCAGTGGCGGCCGCTCCTCGCGGACGGCTGGTGGCTCTTCGAGCTCGAGCCCATGGGAGAACGGCTGCTCACGATCGCCGGGAACGGCGAGATCCTCTTCCTCGACCGGAATCTCCAGGTCGTGGCCCGGCCGGGATTCAAGCTCCGTTACGCTCCGCGCGACGTCGCCGTGCTCGGCGACCATGTCGCCATCGTCGACGAGTCCGGGTACCTGACCGTGGGGGAGAACGGCCGCTTCGCCAAGGTCACCCTGCTCAAGGAGGGCCCGGTCGGGCCGGCCGACCAGCCCGAGGTGCAGGTCCACGACCGCGGCGCGGACGGCTCTCTGTGGGGCCTCTCCGCGTTCTTCCTCTACCGCTCGCGGGACGGAGGACGCACCTGGGAGCGCCAGGCCGAGCTGCCGGATTTCATGGCCGGCCTGGCTTTGCGCGCCTCCGGGGAGATGCTGCTCTGGAACCGCGCGGGCGACGTGCTGATCTACGACCCGCGCGCCTCCACCTTCACCCCCGTGCCCGAGCTCAAGGACCGGGACGTCATCGGCCTCTTCCGGCGTGGCCCTCTCTGGGTGCTCTACGGCGGCTGCGAGCACAAGACCAACGGCAAGGTTCTGCGGAGCCCCGCCCTCGACGAGAGCCGCTACGCGGGCCAGGCCAACGAGGGCTTCGTCGCGGTCTCGACCGACGGCGGCGGCCACTGGCAGGCCCTCGACAACAGGATCGAGGGGAGCGGCGTCCAGGCGATCTTCCTGGCCGACGACAACCGGTTGACCCTGCTCACCTGGCTCGGCTCGGTCCTCCGCGGGAAGCTCGCGATCGACGCCAAGGGGCGGGCCTCGGCCGCGATGACCACCGTCTTCCGGGGCGAAGGCGCCTTCGGTGAGTCCGCGGAGTGGCTCGACTTCCTGGCCGGAGGCGAAGGTTGGATCCGAGCCTGGGACCCGACGCCGGAATTCACGCTCTTCCACACCCTGGACGGCGGCAAGACCTGGCGACAGGCTGACCTCTCGAAACGCCATTTCGTCTCTCTCACCCGCCTCGGCAGCGGCGTCTGGCTGGCGCCGGTCCGGATCGATCGAAGCCTGATGCGCTGGGATGGCAAGCGATTCCGGCTCGAGAAGAGATTCGACGACATGATCTATGAGACCTGGACCGACAGCACCGGCGGCCTCGTGGTGAAGCTGGAAAGCGGCCAGCTCTGGGCGCTGGACGCCTCCGGCAAGCGCTGGGCCCGGTTGCGCTGAGCTTCGTTCCCCGCGCTTTCCTTGCTCATTGAGCACGGCCAAGCGTCGCATGCGCTTTCCAGCCCGGGTATTGCCCCAGCTTTGGGAATTGGCGCCGATGGTATTCGTTCCAGTAGCTCACGACGCGCCGTCCGACAGTCGCGAAGTAGGCTGGATTGGCCGCGATGAACTCTCTATACAAAGGTGCGTTCAGGTTCGGGATCGCGCGTTCGATCCGTTGAACGGCCGGCATAGATCCTCGTTGCGATCGCTATGCTACCCGATCGCCGGGCCACCCACGGCACGCCCCCGCCCTCCACTTCCGCTCCTGCTCCCTCCCGCCCGCCCAAGTGACCGCTTCGCCTGTCCAGGCGATCTCTTCCTTGGCTCCGATGCCCGCTCCGCCTGCGCAGGCGCAGAGGGCGCCTGCTCAGGCGTTCGCTTCCCTTGGGCGAAGTTATGGTTCATTCGGTCCATTCGTGCGTTCGCCTGGGCGAAGGAACGCTACGCCTCACCGTTTGTGTCGTTCAATGGACGGGGGGAACGGTTCGTCGGGTCAGGCGGAGAGGGTAATTGGCCAGGCGAATGGGAGAATTGGCGCTCGCGGGGAGCTTTGTGTTCCGTTTGTGTTCCCGAAAGCGTTCGGGAAGGGGCGCTCCGCCAGGGCGAGAGGTCGGGCGGGCTTCCCGAAGAGTGCCACGTTGTGCGCGAATAGAACGCACACAAGAATTGGCGAGGGGCGAGTTATAGTCGCTCCACCTGCAACCTTCCCGCGAGGCCATCGTGGCGCTGATCGAGACCTTCACCTCCGTGGTCCTCGAACTGGAGGAGACGGTGGTGCAAGGCCTGCGGCACTGAGAACTTCTAGGCTTTCTCCTGGATCAGGTCGAAGATCCGCCCCGCGCCGAGCGACGGCTTCTCGCGCAGAACCAGAATATGGTCCGGCTCCGCCATGAACCAGACCAGCGTGTTCCAGGCGATGGAGCCGAACGTTTTCTTGAAGGCCGGCTCGCCACGGTCCCGATAGGCGGTGACGAACGCGATCCGGTCCGGCGAGATGTT